>CAVRSH010000034.1:0-170968 GCA_963723815.1 uncultured Actinomycetota bacterium
TGCCGTCACGTCTTGAACCTTAACCTTACGCAAGCAGCGGCCGCATGAACGATCTGTTGTAGCGCAGCACGCAGCCGCTGTCATCGCGGATCTTGTCGGCGGCGACGAAGTCGGGGTCGGTGCCGAAACTGCTGCGGTAGACCTCGTAGTCGGCCAGTGAGGGGAAGGAGAACAGCGCGATCGCCCGATCGCTCGCTCCCTCGCTCGGCAGGAAGTAGCCGTGGTGGGAGCCGCCATGCCGGTTGACCAGCGCAATCCAGGCGCGCGCGAACCGCTCGAATGCCTCGACCTTGACCGGGTCGATCGTGTACTCCACCACGCACGTGATCACGGTCTCGAGCGTATCCACCGGCGGAGCTCGGAACGCCTGCCCCGGGTCGCCACCATCGCCGACCAGCCGACGCGAGCGGTGGCCTAGACCCCGTAGTCGAGGTGTCTCTGCAGGGCGACGACCTCGGGATGCTCAGGCCCGAGTACGCGTCGTTTGATGTCGAGAACCTGTTGACAGGTCTGCCGGGCTCGACGGGTTTGCCCGCGGGCGCGGTAAAGAGCGGCGAGGTTGTATTGGACTCCGGCGACCTCGTAGTGGTCGGCGCCGAAGTGGTGCTGCCAGATGGCGAGGGACTGCCGCAGGATGGCTTCGGCCTCGCTCTCGCGGACCTTGGCCGAGCAGCAGCGCACCAAGGACGGCGAGATCGCCGGCGGTGCCGGTGGAGTCGGGCCCGTCGCCCCAGACCCGGAGGTGCAGTGCTCGGCGCGCTTTGGGCTCACCCACGGTGTAGCGATGCCGGGTGAGGTCGAGTCCGGCCAGGTTGTGTAGCAGTCCGGCGAGGTGCGGGTCGTCGGGGCCGAGGTGGGCCTCGGCGAGGGCCAGAGCACGGTGGTACGTCCAGGCGGCGTGGGCGTATTGCCGGGTGTCCTGGAGGACCACGCCGAGACCGTTCAGCGCTGAGGCCACCAGCACAGGATCGGCCGGCTGAAGGCGCTCGGCGAGGGCGAGTGCTTCGCGGTGCCGGCGGTCAGCGTCGGCGTAGCGCCCGAGCAGCCGAAGTGTCTCCGCGAGCCGAGTGAGCACGATCGACTGCTCGCGATCCTTTTCGTGGGTCTCCGGCGCCCCGCTCAGGAGGGTGAGTGCCTGATGGTGCAGGTGCGCTGCCGCAGTGAGGTCGACCAGGTCCCGGCGAGCTTGCGCGACGAGTTCCAGCCCGGCGAGAAGGAGTTCCCGATCGTCAAGGCTGAGGGTGCCCGGCTCGATGGCGGTCGGGTCGGGAAGACGGCTGAGCGCCCATCTGCCGGCCGTCTCGGCGGTGTTCACGTCGGCCCGGCTGAGCGCGGCCTGTCCTCGGTGGATGGCCCGGCGGGTGCGGGCGGTGGAGCTGAACGGGCGCCCGGGTCGCATCGAGCCGGCTCTGGCCGGGCGGCCGATCGCAACGGGCGTGTCGGCTATCGACGGCATAGGTTCTCGCAGTGATTGATGTGGTGGCCGTCTGACAGCGTGAAAGCGGGTGCTGCTGCTGTGGGTCATAGAAACTCCTCAGTCAGGAATCGGCGTCGACGTCCTTTGCGCCTATCAGGCTCGGGTCTGGCGGTTCCTGGTGGCCAGGTCCGAGATTCGGCGGAGGAGCCGGGAAATACTCCTTCCGCCATTGCCGCCGGCACGCTCAGAGAAATCAGCCCGAACGGTTTCACGGCCAAGACAACGATTGCACACAGCCCTGAGTTTCGCCGTACGCACATTTGCGTATGGACAAATGACCGCCCGTTCCCCGACTCTTGTTGTCGTGATGCGTTGACGACGCGATGAGACTCATCCACTGGCCAGACTTCTTTTCGACAAGCGCGAGGATTGATGCGACTCACTTCGCGATTCTCCTGGACCGCGCGGCTGCGGCGGGTATTGCAGCGTGGCGAGATCGCTTTCGCGCATGGCGACCTCGCCAGGGCCGAACGGGTCGGCCGGTCCGTCTCGCAGCAACTGGACCAATTGTCAATTCAACTCGATCCCTTCGACCTCCAAGAGATATCGGTGGCTGCGTTGGAGCTCAGAGCACGGGTCAGACGGGAACTCGGCGATATCCAGCAGGCGGCGGTCCTCCACGGATGTGCGCTGTCGGCTCTCGCAGACGCCGACTACGGTGCCGTCGGGGCCGCCGTGCATCTGCGGCTCGGGGAGACATTGCGGGTACTCGGCCGCTACCCGGATTCGGAGAGCCACCACCGCCGCTCCGTGGCTATTGCCCGTGACCTGAGTTCTACCGATCCGCTGCTGCTGGTTGCGGCGCTCAACGGTCTCGGAACCCTCTTCAAAGACACCGCTCGGTTTACCGACGCCGGCCGCCATTACCGGCAGGCACTCGCCATCGCCGAAGGCGTCGTCGGTCCCAGCGGTCCGCAATTGGCTGACGTGCACCACAACCTCGCGGGGCTCGACTATGCACAGAACCGCTTCTTTCACGGCGAGCCCCATGCGCGCCGGGCCATCCAGTTACGGCATATTGCGCCCGGACTGCACTCGACGGCCGCCGCGGGTGATTTCGCCGTACTCGGTGCGCTGCTCCTCGGGAAGGGCCGCTACGCCGACGCCGAGGATGCCCTGGAGAAGTCACGGCGCATCTGGGTCAAACACTTCGGCCCGGATCACTACGAAGTCGCCGCCGTCAAACATCACCTCGCCGCGCTCTACACGGCGCGTGGACAACACGCACGAGCCGACGATGCCTACCGCACCGTCCTCGAAATCAAGCTTCGAGTCCTCGGACCTGACCATGCGGAAGTCATTGCGCTGGAACAGCAGGTCAATCGACGGGCCAGCACCTCGATGGGCTCGGTTGATCGCAATGCTGACAAGGAGAACGTCGACGCAGATGACACAAAAGGGCGCAGCTGACCTTCGAGCTCAGCGCCACGTGACGAAGAGGCAACCAACGTTCAACCTCGGAACACCTCGAACTCGCTGACCTGCACACCAACCGTGCCGTAACTGTCTGTGGTGCTCAGCCGCATCAACCGCGCCGCGACGGCCGGAAAGATCATCATGTGACGGTCCCGGCGTCTGGCCGGCGCAACCGGCGGCTGTGGTGATCCCGTTGTTGCGGGTGGCCAGATATAGCGTGTGCATCTTTCGAGATACGCGGGGTTCCCGGTTACGCGCATTGACAGCGACGACTTGAAGGTCGGCGAGATCGCCAACACGGGCGCCAGCCTGGACGTCGGCGTCCCCACCTTCGCCGGTGCCCAGACCACCTGGCTGGCGACCGGCCTGGATCTGGACCAGATCCCGATCACCTTTCCCATCCCCCCGGAACGCCTGATCGACACGCGGATCAAGACTGGGCGAACGAACATCACCAAGGCAGCGGCGAACGCCTTCGACTCAGCTTCCGGCTCAAGGCGGATTCCTGGCTCGACCTGGGACTCATCCCGACGGATTTCGTCGGCCTCGACGCGGTCTTTGTGAATGTCACCGCCGTGAAGCCGGTCAAGAACGGCGTGATGACCGCGTACCCACCGGGTGGGCGGCCCTTGACCTCGACGCTCAACTACCGGAAAGGCAAAACCATCGCCAACGGCGCCTTCATCGGAGTGGGCGTCGCCAAGGAGATCAACCCGGACTGGCCGACCTCCGCGGACTGGTTCGTGATCAGGATTCACACCACGGCCGCGACTCACCTGGTCGTCGACTTGACGGGTGTCACCCTCCGGGGAATTGCCGGGTCCACGTCTTCCAAGGTGGGCCAGAGCCACCAGCGGAAGGCGGCGAAGGCCAATCGGATGAAGCGGGTATTCCGCTAGCCTGTGAATCGTCAGACCGCTACTTCTTCTTCCGGGCCAGCGCCTGCTTGCGGGCGGCGACCTTCTTCAGCATCTGGTCGACCGCGTCGTCCATCGTCTTGCCGTCTCCGACGAAGAGCGGATTGGCCTGATTGCCCCACTGGATCGCGCCCTTGCCGACGAGGGCGTTCTTCGTCTGCTCGATGAACTGGTTCGACACGCAGAAGGGCGCGCCCCGAGTCATCCGGGCGATGGCGTGTCCCTGCTCCTCGAGTTTGTCGTCGCGCACCATGTCGTCGCTGGCGTGGATGCCGACGCTGAATCCATCGAGGGTGGCCCCGGCATAGCCGAGTGCTTCGGCGCCCATGGTGGCGAAGCCGGTGCAGACCAGACCACGGCGGCCGGTGATGGACGCCTTGGCGCCGAACAGATCCGGCACCTTGAGGTGCAGATCGGCCACGCTCGCGATCCCGCGGTGCACGAAGAACGCCGACGCGAAGCTCTGGTAGGCCGCGAAGACCTCCGGGTTGCCCTTGTTCGCCAGGGCGGTGAAGTAGGTCTGCGCATCGGTTCGGCCCGGGATCACCGGGGCCGGGCGACCGGTCGCTTTCGCCATCTGGTCTCGGGCCTCGATCTGCTGACCCCAGGAGTTGGCGAAGTCCACGAAGAAGTCGTAATCGACCGAACTGCCGAACACGTCCGCGAACTCCTCCCCGAGCCCGCCGGCCAGCAGCGACTTCACGGCGGCGATCTCCTTGGCCGTCGGGGCGGCCTTGAAGGCGGGATTGTTCAGGGCCAGGAAGGCGCGGAGCAGCACGTCGATCCGCTGGGCCGAGGCGGCTTTCTTGGCCGCATCGGTCCGGACCTTCTGCAGTTCGCTGATGGAGGAGTTGAGGTACTTGATCACGTCGGTGAGTGACCCGTTGTTCTGCAGCGCGCCTTCGATCGCCTTGAGGTTCTTGGTCAGTCCTTTGACGTCGATACCCGCGTCGATCTTCTCGACCAGGCTGATCGCCTTGGTGAGTGCTTCGCGACTCTGGTTGCGGAAGTGGCCGCCCTCGAGCTGGTCAGCCCGGTCACCGCTCCGAACGAGGGGCTTCGCCTTCGTGGCGAGGGCCACGGCCGTCTTCAGGGACGCTATCGACGGGTCCGCTTTGTCGGCAGCCCCCTGCATGGTCGGGATGTAGCCGGCGATCTTGACGGCCGCGGCCTGCACGCTGGCGGCCTGCGTGGGATCGAGGCCGACCACGGCCGCCTTGTCGACGACCTTCTGGCGCTTCTTCTCGTCGTCGGCCCAGGCCTCGAAATCTCGGAGCGCCTGACCAGCCTGATCAACCGGGTTCGGCTTGGACTTCGGCTGCCGCTGCACGACCCATCCGGTGGTGAGGTGCGGTCCGCCACGGGTGAGCAGCGCCGCGGCCGCTGCGTTGCCGACGGTTCGTTGGAGACGCAGCACCGCGGCGGGTCGCATCGCGTGCTGTGGCTCCTGCGAACCCGGCTCTCGCGCGGGACCTTTGGTCGCGAGAACGGAGCGGCGACGGCCAGGAGCGGCGACCGTCTGCCGAAGATATCGACGCCTCACCTGTCACCTCCATGCCCGCGCAAGCTGGAGCCATCATCTCAGTCCACCGCCGAGTTGTCAGAGTCTCTGCGCGCCCTGACGCGCAGAGACTCTGACAACCCTGAAAGGGTGGTCCCGGAACGCACGTCGCCGACATCGACCGGGACCTCTCAACCCGAACAGGAGCAGCATGAGCACTCCGAACTTCCGCCTCGACGGGCAGACCGCACTCGTCACCGGCGCGGCCAGCGGCATCGGACGCCGGATCGCCGTCGGACTCGCTGAGGCCGGCGCCGACGTCGCCTGCCTCGACCTGCCGGGACCGGGCCTCGGCTCCGTGGTCGAGGAGATCGGTGGCCTCGGACGGCGATCGGTCAGCGTTCCGGCTGACGTCACGCGCCCGGCCGACCTCGCGCAAGCCGTGAAAGAGACCGAGTCCGAGCTCGGACCGCTGTCGTTGGCGGTGAACTGTGCCGGTATCGCCAACGCCGCACCGGCCGAAGAGATGCCGCTCGCCCAGTGGCAGGCCGTGCTCGACATCAACGCGACCGGGGTGTTCCTCTCCTGCCAGGCAGAGGCGCGGGTCATGCTCAACCGGCGACGGGGTTCGATCGTCAACATCGCCTCGATGTCCGGATCGATCGTCAACCGGGGACTGCTGCAGGCCCACTACAACACCTCGAAGGCCGCCGTGGCCCACCTGACCAAGAGCCTGGCCATGGAGTGGGCCGACCGCGGAATCCGGGTCAATGCGATAAGCCCCGGCTATACCGCGACGCCGATGACCACCCGGCCGGAGGTTGCCGAGCAGATGGCCCAGTTCGAGGCCGACACACCGTTGGGACGGATGGCCACGGTGGACGAACTCGTCGGTCCGGCCGTCTTCCTCCTGAGTGACGCGGCCACCTTCTGTACCGGCGTCGATCTTCTGGTGGACGGCGGTTTCACCTGCTGGTGATCCGCGGTGGTGGACTCGGCCGGGTGCGATGAGTTCTTGTCGGTGGTGCGGTCTACCGTCTGTCAGACCATCGAATCGACGGAGGCCACGATGACTGCTCAGCCCACTCCGCATCGCCTGGACGTCCCGGGCGGCAAGATCTATTACGAGGTTCGGGGATCTGGTCCGCTCCTGCTGGTCATCGCCCAGCCGATGACCAGCGGACCGCTCGGGCCGCTGGCCGACCTGCTCGCCGAGGACCACACGGTGGTGACGTACGACCCGCACGGGCTCGGCCAGAGCACCGTGGACGACCCGTCGCTGCCGGTGACGCCTGAGGTCGAGGGCGACGATCTGGCTCTGGTCATCGAGGCGGTGGGCGGCGGGCCGGCGGATGTGTTCGGTACCAGCGGCGGCGCCGTCGCCGGTCTCGCCCTGGCCGTCCACCATCCCGACCAGGTCCGCACCCTGATCGCGCACGAGCCGCCGGTCACCGAGTTGCTGCCGGACGCGCCGTACCTGCGGGCCGCCGTCGACGAGATCGAGGACGCCTACCGCGAGTTCGGCTCGGGTGCGGCTTGGGCCAAGTTCGTCTCCTTGGTCATCTACGACGGCCCGGTGACCGAAGCGGGCGTGCCGCCGGCCGCCTGGCCGCCCGAGGGCCAGAGCGGCGACCAGGACGCAGACGGAGCCGACGCCGCTCAGGCGCCACCGGCGCCGTCGGAGAAGGACCAGGCCGACACCGAACTGTTCTTCCTCCGCATGCTCAAGCCGTTCACCCGGTACGAGCCCGATGTCGACGCGCTTCGCTCGGGCCAGCCGCGCATCGTGATCGCCGTCGGGGCGGCCTCCCGAGGGGAGGCGGCGGCTCGCTCCACCGTCGCGCTGGCCGAGCGGCTCGACCGGCCGCCGGCGACCTTCCCGGGCGACCATGCCGGCTTCCTCGGTGACCCAGCAAGCTTCGCCGACGCGATCCGCCAGGTTCTGGCGCAGCCCAGATAGGGACATGACCAGGATCTGAGTCCCTGTCGGTCGGGACATCGCGCGGCTAGGTTCGCCGGGTCAGACGATTGATGAGGAGGCCAGATGTCCGTCACGACAGAATCGCCGGAGGTTCGCCGCATTCACCGGGCCGCAACCGCCGGCACCATCGCGCCGATCTGGTTCTGGGCCACGCTGGCCCTGCTGGCGGTGCTGCACGGCACGATCGACGTCAGCGGGCATCAACTGCTCAGGTACGGGTTCTTGATGTATGTCGGATTCTTCGCGTACGGCGCGCTCACCCTGGCCTTCGTCTGGGGACTGCGGCAGCGGTTGCGCCGCGGCCGGCGGGCGACGGCAGCACTGATCTTCCTGACGATCTTCGGCTGTGGACCGCTGCTCGGCACCTTCACCACGGGCACTGAACAGGGACCGCCGCAGTCGTGGCATGCCATCTTGCACTTCAGCGGGTTTCTCTTGGTGACCCTGATGCCGATCATCGCGTTGCCGCTGTTCGCCAGCGCCGTGTGGAACGATCCGCGGTGGCGGGGGCTTGGCCCGTTCTCACTCGTGGTCGCCGTCGTCGTGGCCGCGGTTGTCTTCCTGCCTTCCACGCCGGCCGAAGGCTACCCGATCTGGTCCGGACCCGGTTCGTTGGCCGACATCGTGCTGATCGGATCCTGGCAGATCGTGGCGGCGCGCCGGTTGGCGAAGCTTTCGGCGCAGCCGCCGAGCAACGGTGAGACAGCCAAGCCGTCGGAGGCGGAGAATAGGGTGAAGTAGCTCCGCAATTCGGTGGGGGTGAGCGCGATGGGCCGAACCATTCTGACCGGGGTCGGAATCCTCGCGGTCGCGGCGACGGCCGTCGTCACCGTCCTCAATGCCGATCCGCCTCACTCCAGAATCGGTTGTGGCTCCGACTGCTGTTCGTTGCGTGCTGGCTGGCAGCCGCCGTTGTCGTCGCGCGCCGCGGCGGTGCCGGCGCGGAGAGTACGGTGACGATCGTCTTCCTGGTCTCATTCCCGGTCGCCTTTTCCGGCATCAGCGCCGGTCTGACCATCTTGGATGCGACCTGGCGGGCGGTCGGATCGATCGCCCTGATCGTGTTTCTCTACGTGTTTCCGCGCGGCTTGTTCGAGCCCCGGTGGACCGCCATCGGGTGCGCCCTGTCCGCCGGCTACCTCGCAGTTCGGGCTTATTACCCTCCGCTGGCGGCGACGCCAGTGGACCTGGTGATCTTCCCGCTCACGGTGATCGTTCCGCTCGCGCTTCAGGTGACGCGATACCGGTCAGCGTCGAACCCGACCGACCGGCGACGGTTGAAGCTGGTCGGCGCCGCGAGCGCCGCGGCGTTCGGCGGCCAGTTGATCTTGTTCGGCGCCCAATTCGGGGGCTGGCTCGGCCCGGAGCCGAGCGCGGAGGCAGTGGTCGAACCGGTCTCGTACGCGCTGGCACTGCTCATCCCCGCGGGTTTGACGCTCGCCCTGGCTCCGCTCGATGGGAAGGTGAGCGGTCTGGTCGCTCGGCTGACCCCGTCGGCCGACAACCCCGCTGACCTCATCGTCCGGCTGGGCGCGCTGGCCCAGGGACCTGCCCCGAGCCGCGAACTGCTGACCTTCGCGGCCGAGGCGATCCAGCGATCGCTCCGGTTGCCGGCCGTCTCGATCGAGCTGGCCGACTCCGGCGCCCGCCTCGGTGTCCAGATTCGGGACGGCCGGGCCGAGTCGTGGCCGCTCACCTACCGCGGCGACGAAATCGGACGTCTGCGAGCCCAGCCACGGAGCCGAGCCGGCTTCTCGACCGGTGACCGGGAGATCCTCGCCACGCTGTCCGTCCAGCTGGTGCCCGTGGTCGGCGCGGTGCACCTCGCCGATCAGTTGGAGGCCGCCCGCAGCCGGTTGATCAGCGTCCGGGAGGAGGAACGGCGTCGACTCCGCGCGGATCTGCACGACGAACTCGGCGCGACCCTGGCCGGTCTCACCCTCAAGGCCGGGCTCGCGGGGAACCTCGTCGAGACGGACAGGTGCGAGGCCCAACGGCTGCTGGGCGAGATCGAGTCGACTCTCAAGACCGCGGTGGTGCACGTCCGGCAGGTGGTCGAGGGTCTGCGACCGGCCCAGTTGGACGAGCTGGGGCTGGACTCGGCGATCAGGGAGCAGGTTGAACGGCTCGTCCGAGCCGGCAGCCCGATGGCCCTCCAGGTTCACGGTCATGCCGAGCCAGGGCTCCCGGCAGCCGTCGAGCTGGCCGCCTACCGGATCGCGCAGGAGGCTTTGACCAACTCGGTACGGCACTCTCGCGGCTCACGCGTGGACATCGAGCTCGCCGTTGAGCAGCTCGATCAGATACTGAGCGTCAAGGTGACCGACGACGGCATCGGGCTCAGCGACACCGCGCCGATCGGATACGGCATCCAGTCGATGCGCCAACGCGCCCGCGAGCTGGGCGGCGAATGTTCGATTGGGCGGTCGAGCACCGGCGGCGTCGTCGTCACCGCGGTGCTGCCACTGCCCGCTGCCGGTGCGGCATGAACGAGACGTCGGAGCCGGACCAGTTCGGCGTGCTGGTCGCCGACGATCACCTGCTGTTCCGAGACGGCCTCCGTTCGCTGGTCAACGCGATGCCGGACGCCCGGTTGGTGGGCGAGGCGGCCGACGGCGGGGAGGCGGTAAAGCTGGCCGCCCGGTGTCGACCGGAGGTGATCGTGATGGATCTGCGGATGCCGCTGTTGGATGGGGTCGAGGCGACCAGGCGGATCCTCGCCGACAGTCCCGAGATCCGGATCCTCGTCGTCAGCATGCTCGACGACGATGCATCCGTGTTCGCCGCGATGCGGGCCGGTGCCCGCGGCTACGTCCTGAAGGGCGCCGGGCACACCGAAGTCATCGCCGCGATCCGCTCGGTATATCGCGGGGAGGCAATCTTCGGCGCCGGCATCGCCGGGCGATGTCCACCTACTTCGCGCGCTTGACGCCGACCGTCGACCAGGCGTTTCCGGAACTGAGCAGAACCGAACGCGACATCCTCCGGCTGCTCGCCGAGGGCTTGCAGAACGCCCAGATCGCCGAGCGCCTCCACCTGGCGCCGAAGACCGTCCGGAACAACGTGAGCTCCATCCTCGCCAAGCTCAACGTCGCGGATCGGACCGAGGCCGCTATCCGAGCACGCGAGGCCGGGCTTCGCGGTGGCCGTCCGCGCTGATCCGATACGAGTAACGCGGGACTCGGCCAGATGCTCGCACGCTGGCCGGTTGCAGGGGCCGAACTCGCAGTCGCTGCGCGTGCTCGACGTGCCAAGGTGTACCTAGGGTGTCCGGCGCGGTGCCCAGCCGCGAGTCGAGGAGATCACCATGGCGTCATGGGTCGACCACGTGATCTGGTGGCAGGTGTACCCCTCGGCTTCGTCGGAGCTGAGAAGGAACTCGACGAGGTCCGGGGCGAGGTGCATCGGCTGCCTCGGCTCAAGGGGTGGCTCGACCACCTGATCTCCTGGGGCGGCAACGGTCTCATGCTCGGCCCGATCTTCACCTCGACCACCCACGGCTACGACACGGTCGACTACTTCCAGATCGACCCGCGACTGGGCGACGACGCCGACTTCGACAGCCTGGTCACGGCGTGCCGGCAGCGGGGCGTGCGGTTGCTCCTCGACGGCGTCTTCAACCACGCGGGCCGGGCTTTCCCGCCGGTCGCGCGGGCGCTGGCCGGCGGCCCGGGTTCGGCGGCCGCGGACTGGGTGTCCAAGCTCTATGACACCAAGGGGGTGATCAGTGCCGACTACTTCGAAGGTCACGACACTCTGGTCACGCTCAACCACGGTTCGCGGCAGGTCCAAGATCTCGTCCGTGAGGTGATGCTGCACTGGCTGCGCCGGGGCATCGACGGCTGGCGGCTCGACGCCGCGTACGCCGTGCCGCCGACCTTCTGGGCCGCGGTGCTCCCCGAGGTCCGGAAGGAGTTCCCGACGCCTGGTTCGTCGGTGAGATGATCCACGGCGACTACGTCGACTACGTGCGCACCTCAGGGATCGACTCGGTCACCGAGTACGAGCTGTGGTGGGCCATCTGGTCCTCGATCAACAGCGTCAACTTCCACGAGTTGCAGTGGACGCTGCGCCGGCACGCCGACTTCGTCGAGCACTTCGTGCCACTGACGTTCCTGGGCAACCACGACGTGACCCGGGTGGCCAGCCAGATCGACGAACCGCGACACCGCTCGCACGCGGTGGCACTGCTGGCCTTTCTGCCCGGGGTGCCGAGCGTCTACTACGGCGACGAGTTCGGCCTTGAGGCGGTCAAGGAGAAGCCGTCCGGACGGGGACGACGCCGTACGCCCGGAGATGCCGGGGATCGGTGGCTGTTCGAGCACCGCACCCCGAGGTCGAGCAGATCTACCGGCGGGCGATCGGGTTGCGCCGCCGCCACCCTGGCTGGTCGACGCGGTGGTCACGACCGAGCAGGTGGAGAACGCCCGTCTCGTCGTACGATCGCGCTCCCGGCACGGCGACGATTCGCTCACCCTGGCCCTGAATCTGAGCAACAAGCCCTTCCCGCTACCCGGCGGTGCGCCGATCCTGGAGGCCGAACCGGCGGTCGTCAGGAGGGCCGTGGCTCCGCACGGCTGGGCGATCGTCGCCGGCTGACCGGCTGCGGAGCGCCTAACGCCCGGACCGGACCCGCCGGCGGAGTCTGGGCCAGGTCTTGGCGAAGCCAGGATGCAGGGGCAACGCGTCGACCGCGGAGACCTTGACCCAGCGCAGTTCCTGCGACTCGGCTTGGGCGACCAGGTCGACGTCGGCGATCACGTCGGCCAGCACGGTGGTGTAGCTCCAGGCGCCGTGGTCGTCGACGAGTTCGCTGACCACCCGCACCGCCTCCGGCCGGATGCCGGCCTCCTCGCCGGACTCGCGGAGGGCGGCTTGGATCGCGCTCTCGTGGCTGTCGCGGGCACCGCCCGGAACGCCCCAGGTGTCGCCGCTGGCGGTCCACTCCGCGCGGTGCTGGAGCAGCACCGACGGCTCGTCCGGCGTCCGGTGGTCGACCAGCAACAGCCCGGCCGCGCCGTTGCGTCCCCAGTGCCGGTGACCCTGATCGCACCTGACCCAGCCGTTGCCGTCGTGCTCCACGACACGAGATTCTGCCCCGTGGGCGTGGGCGCGGGCGCCGGCCTCGGCCAGGGTGCGGATCCGCTGCCGGACTGCGCTCGAGGGCAGGAATTCCTGCCCGATCGAGCCGCCTCCTCGGGATAGCGGCGTGACCCGGACTTTCCCAGAATGGACATCACGCGACACCTCTAAGGCGGGTCGACTTGCGATCTCTCACCGTTCTCGAGCCGGACCAGGCTCGGCTCTCCCATCGTGAGGCGACGACCTCGCCGTGTGCCAGTTGTCAGACGAGCCCGTGCTGCCAGATGCTGCCGCTGCAGTCGTTCGCCCTGATCAGCCTCAGCGATGTCGACTACGCGCTCTACCTGCTCAACTTCGACAACATCGAACTCGGCGTCGCCGCGGACGGATCGTGGTCGGCCTACTACCGGCAGGCCTGCCGATTCCTCGATCCGGACACGTTCGGCTGCCAACTGCACGGCACCCCGGAGAAGCCGCACGTCTGCGTGCAGTACAACCCGTTCTCCTGCTTCTACCGCAAGGCCTTCGGCACGGCGGCGCCGATGCGGCGTACCTGCGGATCGATCGGCAGCGGATGCAGGTCGTCGCGGACTCGCTCGTGTACGACGCCGAGCGCAACATCGTCGGCGCGCCAACGATCGAGTCGCTGGCCGAAGCGTTCAGCGACCTGCCGCTGGACGACACGGTGGTGCCCGTCGAGGACACCCCGGCACCGGGTTCGGTCGAGGCGGACGCCGACCCGACCGCGCCCTGTGACTCGTGCGCGGCACACTGCTGTACGACGCTGATGTTCCCCATCGGTGCGCCGGCCCACGTGAGCTCACTCGACTATCTGCGCTTCGCTCTGGGATTCCCGGGCACCGAGGTCGTGGTCATCGACGACCAGTGGCAGTTGGCGGTGCAGACCCGGTGCCGCCACCTCGACCAGGGCCGCTGCGCCGCCTTCGGCAGCGATCGAGCGGCCGCTGCGCTGCAGCTTCTACGACGCCTGGACCTGCAGCTACCGCCCGGTCTTCGACGCGAACGGAGCACCCTCGACCGTCCGCCTCCGGCTCGAGGAGTTCCCCGTCCTCGCCGGCGCCTGCACGTTCAATCCGGACGGCACCGCAGCGGCCGTCCCGGTTGCCGCGGATCTGCGCCCTGCTGTCGCGGCCCATCGCTCAGCGGCGTCGGTCGATCGGCCATCGCTTCGTTCGACGGCGATGATCCGTCGGTTGCTGCCGCTGACGGTCGTCGGCCGACCGGCGGCAGCGCGAGGGGCATGACTCACGACCGGCCGGCGGGGGAGGCCGCTGAATCCAGCCATCGGCAGGGGGCGGATGCCCGGCAGCGTGCGCCGACCACCCCCGGCGCGGTCGCCGCCCCGGGCTTGGGCAAGGCGTCGGCGTCGAGGCGCACGGCGAGCCACCGTTCGGTCAACGCCCTGCAGCGGGCGGCCGGGAACAAGGCCGTGTCGTCCATGCTCGGGCGCGCCTCGGTCGCCGCCCCGAGCGTCGTGCCGACGGGCGGCGGTGAGGCGCTCGACGCGGACACCCGGGCCGACATGGAGACCGAACTCGGATCGGACTTCTCCGGCGTACGGATCCACCAGGGGGCCGCGGCCGACGACGCCACCAGGTCCGTCGGGGCGACCGCGTACACCGTCGGCACCGACGTCGTCGTCTCGGCCGGTCGCTATGCGCCCGGCACCGGCGAGGGACGGCGGCTGCTGGCGCACGAGTTGACCCACGTCCGACAGCAACAGCAGGGGCCGGTCAGCGGCACCGATCGCGGTGACGGCGTCCAGGTCAGCGATCCCGTCGGACCCGTTCGAGCAGGAGGCCAGCCGTACCGCCGAGGACATCGCGGCCCGGCCGACTCCGCGTCCCGCGGCAGGCGCTCAGGCGGCACCACGCGACGGCGCCGAGGCCGGGCATCCGGTCGCCGGCGCCCAGCCGGTCGTCCAGACCGATCCGGTCGTCACGGCCATCGCCGCGCCGGCCGACATCGGCGTCGGGAAGTCGGCGGCGGTCACGGCGACGGCCGCCGGCAAGGGCAAGCTGACCTGGACGCTGGCCGGCGCGCCGGGTGGGGTGACGATCGTGCCCGTCGGCGCGCGCGGCGCGAGGATCACCGCATCCCCCGGGTCGATCGCCGGAGCCGGCACGGCCTTCACCGCGACCGCGGCTCTGACGACGACGCCCGCGGACAAGAAGACGTCCGGGCCGATCATGCTCGCGGGCATCAAGTCGGTGACGCTGGCTCCAGTCCCGGTCTTCCCGGCGATCGGGCCGCTCGTCTCCGCGACGGGTCCGGTCAACTCCGGGGAACCCAATCGCGATGGGGTCGCGGGCAACACCGTCAACGTCACGGCGACCACGGCTCCCGCCGGCCGACCCGTGACCATCACCTTGGTCCCGACCGCAGACCATGCGGTCGCCGGCGCGGTTGTCACGCCCGGCGCGGTGACGGGAAAGTTCATCGTCCGGACCAAGGACGACGGGACCGCCGTCAAGGTGGACAAGACACTGTTCATCAACCCGGTGCCGAAGAAGGTCAGCAGTCTCGGAAAGCCGCAGACGTTCCCGGGAACGCCGTACGGGTCGATCAACATGGTGAAGTTCTCGACGTCGGACGCCGCGTCCCCACTGGACCGCGGCGTGGGCGAAACCATCACCGCCGGGGGGGTCGACGACCTCGGGCTGGTGCCGGTCGTCAACGGCGGCCCGAACCCGGCCCCGAAGCTACCGACCACGGCCCGGGCCAACTTCTGGAACGACCAGAACACGACACCCTTCACGAATCCGACGGTGGCCTTGCTGGTGGACGTCAACAAGTTCGTCGGCCCCGGAGTGGCCAAGACGTTGCCCGCGGTCACCAAGTTCCGGCAGGGTTTTCACTGGTTGGCCTGGACCGGCGTACCCAACTACAGCACCGAGATCGACAACGGATTCCACCGCCGGTCGCTGGTCAAGTCCGGCAAGGGTTTCGCGTTCGTCACTGAACAGGTCTTCCCGTCCGGGGCGGCGCCGCCGAAGACCAACCCGTACAAGGGCAACAAGCTGATCAACTTCACCGGGATCACCGTGACGCCCAAGGTGCCGCTCGCCGCCAAACTCGCCGCGGACGGGGCGGCGACGGCCGACGTGACGATGACGTCCATCCGTCGCCGGCCGCAGCGTCAACTGGTCCATCGTCTCCGGCTCCCTCACGTTCACCGGTGCCGCTGCCGGTCTGCCCGTGGCCACCCCGGTCAATGTCAAGGCCCCGGCCGCCGCCGGAGCCAGCAAGCTCCTGGGCAAGGACACCGTCTTCGGAAACCGACAGTTCACCGGCACCGTGCCCGCGGTCGCGGTCACCGTATCACCGCTCACCGGGGGAGCGGCCGTGGTCGGGAAGAAGGGGCTCTCGACGAGGTTCGCCACCACCGCCCAGCCGGGCGGTCGGACGCTGAACGCCACCCTCGACGCCGCCGCGCTGGCCGGCGGCGTGACCGCCGTCGTCGCCCCGCCGGGTGCGGTGGCCGGCGCTGGGCGGACCGTCACAGTGACCCGGCCCGCCGGCTTCGTCGGGACGGTCACGGTCACGGTGACAGACTCGGTGGTGGCCGCGCAGACCGCCACCCGCACGGTGAAGTTCCTCTGACCGGACCCAGGAGCCCCATGTCGACACCGATCGCCCGATCGGGCCGAGGCCCGAGTCGACGTCTCGGTGGACGGCGTACGACTCACGGTCTCGGTGCGGGTCGACCGCCTCCCGGTGATCCTGGGCGAACCGCTCACCGCGACCTGGGCCGTCACCTCGGGCGGGTCGGCCGCCTTCGTCGCCCTCGCGGCCGACCGGATCACGGGTCGGATCCTGGGTTTGTCCTTCCGGGCTTCGCTGAACGGCACCGATCTCGACCTCGCCGACCCCACGCCCTCGGCCGGTGCCCTGGGCGGCCCGGTGACCGCCCACGACCTTGGCACGGGGGATCTCACCCTTCCGGTGCTGGTCGACGACTATCTCGATCTGGGTGCGCTGTCCGGAGCGACCCGCGGCGGAACGATGCTCACGCTCAGCTGCCACTGGGACCTGCAGGCCGGGCTGGACGAACTGGCCGTGCTGGGCGCGACCCCTACGCCGGTCTCCTTGGACCTCGAGCTGCCACTGGCACGAAGCTGACCGACCTGTGAGTGGTGAATTTGCGGCGCCCGCGGTCAGCGTCTCCGGCCGATCTCGAGGATCTCGACCTGCGGGGCGCGCTGGGCGTACGACGTTCCTGACGAAGTCCCGGGTGACCGTTGCCGGCTCCGGGACGTTCCAGGTCGTCGACCCAACTGTCGGCGAAGCCGTCGCCGGCGGAGCGGCTACGGGAGATGTCGCGGTTGCTCTTGTCCAGCTCACGGAGGAGCCAGTCGTAGGCGATCCGGTTGCCCAGTTGCCGACAGGCGGACATCGACTCGTCGGTGGCGAGGAGCCGCTCCAGCCGGCGGACGTCGGCGCGGAGCTTCTCCCGCCGGAGCGCCTTGGCCAGGTCGTCGGCGAGCGGATCGATCTCCGGCTCCTGCCTGAGCCAGTCCACCACTCGTTCGCCGAGCCGCCGCATGGCCCTGCCGGCCGCCGCTCGTACGCCGGGATGCAGGGCGAGAAGGCGCATGGCGATCAGCATGCCGACAACGATCAGCCCGAAGGTGATCTCTTGCATACGCCGTCTCCTCCACAGCTGCGACCACTGACCGTCCTCCAGCCAATCTAGTCCGCGCTGTGAAGGGGACGGGTACTTCCCAGAGCCGGCTAGTGATGCCGGGGCTTGTCGATCCGGGTGATCCAGTATTCGGTGGTCGGTAGCCGCGGCGTATCGAATCGGGCACTGGGCAGGTAGAGGCTGTGGCGGGTGCTGGCCACGGTCGAGGGGACGTCGAAACCGGGGCTGGTCAGCACCGCGGACCGGACGACTCCCGCGGTTCCGGCCCGGTTGAGCTTCACCACGGACACCTGATTCCGGCGGTTCTGCACGACGTACAAGGTCCGGCCCTCCAGCAACAGACCGTCAGCCGTGGGTAGGGCGATTCCCCCGAGATCGACCTGGGTGGCGACACCGGTCCTGGGGTCGACGCGGAACAGCAGTCCGGTGTTGGTCTGACACCACCAGCAGAGCCCAGTGGTCGGGCGTCTCGGTGATGCCGTTGGCGACCGAGGCGCCGGGGGTGGGGTCCCAGTCACCGGTGAGCGGCAGGGTGATCACCTTCGACGGATCGGGCAGTCGACCGTGCCGGCCCAGCGGCAGGGCGTAGAGCTGGGGCAACTGGGAGTCGGTGAACCAGGCCTGCCGGTGGGTCAGGACGACGTCGTTCACAAAACTGGCCTCGGTGGTCAACTGATAGGAGGTGACGTCGCCGGTACGGAGGTTCAGCACCCGCGCGCTGCCAGTGGGACCGCCGGCGATGAACAGTCGGCGCGGTGGTCCAGTTTCAACCCCACCGACGAGGTGCCCGGGCCCTCACTGATCACCGATCCCTCGCCGGTGCGCAGGTCGGCGGCATAGATGTCGCCGTCCGCCAAGGAGGAGCCGACGTACGCGGTCCGGCCGTGGGCGATCGCGATCCCCTCCGGGCGGAACCCGTCCGGCAGATCGATCCGGTCCGGCCAAGGCGTGGGTGAGCCGATGCCGGACCGGTCAGCGGCATCGCCATGCCGAGGCTCAGCATGGTGATCGCGAGCAGCCGAATGAATCCTTCTCGTCATCGAGAACCCCCCGGGGGTGAGGCCGGCTCGGACATCGCCGGCAATGGCGTGTCAGTCATTTCCACCATAGAGGGCGTGGCGAGGGACGGCTGACGAGGGGTGACGCGCTAGCTCATCGCAGCACAAGGGCGACAGCGATGGCGATGAAGAAGACCGACTGGGCGCTGTGCACGGCCATGCCGATCAGCGCGCTCTGGTAGCGCCGGGACGGGTAGGCGACGATGAACGTGTCGAGGAGCGCCTGCGGGATCACCCACGGGACGTGCAGGTGGTACGCCGCGAAAAGGACACCGTTGGCGACCCAGTCCCACCGGCCGAACGCCCCGCTCATCCGCGGGAGCAGCAGGCCGCGGAACAGCAGTTCCTCACCGAGAACCGTGTTGAAGACGGACATGGCGACGATCACCGCCAGCCAGCCCCAGTTCCCGGACAGGAAGCTCTGGCCGGCGTCGGATCCCAGGAAGATGGTGAGGTCGCGGAGAGCGGGCGTCGGCAGTGTGGCAGGAACTCCTCGGCGGCGAGGGCCAGCACGAGGGGAATCAGCAGCAGCCAGAGCCGGCCGCCGCGTCGCCCGGTACGCGGACTGCGCGGGGCGCGCAACCACAGGGCGTTCTTGAGGATCGGCCAGCTCAGGGAGCCCTGTTCCCGGCGGACGAGGACCATGACGAGGACGAACTGCCACACCAGTCCGGCCGTCAGGCAGAGGGCGAGGGCCCGGAACCAGGCGCTCGGACCGTCGAAGACCCCGGCGAGCCAGGGGGCGATCACCCAGGCCAGGGTGCCCATGGGCAAGGCCGCCGCGGCCCAGGTGCCGAGGATGCGGCGGAGGGAGTACTGCGGCAAGCGTTGGGGTTGGAGTTCGGTCGGCTGCTCGGCCGCGATGATGGTCATGGAGTCGAGTCTTTCGGCGGCGGGCCCGGGGCGGCAGAGTGCCAGCCGCAGGTCGCTCGGGTGCTGGCCACACCTCAGACGACTCGGCGCCGGCTCGGTCGGCCCGCCGGAGTGGCAGCCGCTGATCCGCCGGAGGTCGGCCACACCGGGTGCCACCAGGCGGAGAAATCGAGCCGATAGGTTGAAGGAATGGACTTTCGCTACCTTGGCAATTCGGGACTGAAGATTTCCGAGATCACCTACGGCAACTGGTTGACCCACGGATCGCAGGTGGAGAACGAGCAGGCTCGCAAGTGTGTGGAGGCGGCCCTGGACGCGGGGATCAGCACCTTCGACACCGCCGACGTCTACGCCAACACCCGCGCCGAGACCGTACTGGGTGAGGCCTTGACCGGTCAGCGCCGGGAATCGCTGGAGATCTTCACCAAGGTCTTCGGACCGATCGGGCCCAAGGGCCACAATGATGTCGGCCTCTCGCGCAAACACATCATGGAGGCGGCGAACGGGTCGCTCAGCCGCCTGCAGACCGACTACATCGACCTCTACCAGGCCCACCGCTACGACTACGAGACGCCGCTCGAGGAGACGATGCAGGCCTTCGCCGACCTCGTACGGATGGGCAAGGTGCTCTACATCGGCGTCAGCGAGTGGACGGCCCAGCAGCTACGCGACGGCCACGCACTGGCGAAGGAACTGGGCTTCCAGCTGATCTCCAACCAGCCGCAGTACTCGATGCTGTGGCGGGTGATCGAGGGTGAGGTCGTGCCGACCTCACAGGAGCTGGGCATCTCCCAGGTGGTCTGGTCGCCGATCGCCCAGGGCGTGCTGACCGGGAAGTACCGGCCGGGTGAGCAGCCGCCGGAGGGCTCGCGGGCCACCGACGACAAGGGCGGCGCCAACATGATCAAGCGCTGGATGAATGACGACGTGCTGAGTCGGGTTCAGCAGCTCACCCCGCTGGCCGAGGAGGCCGGACTGTCGATGGCCCAGTTGGCCGTCGCCTGGGTGCTGCAGAACGACAACGTCGCCACCGCGATCATCGGCGCCTCCCGGCCGGAGCAGGTCTACGACAACGTCAAGGCGGCAGGAGTGAAGCTGCCGGACGAGTTGCTCGCCAAGATCGACGAGGTCCTTGACCCCGTCATCGAGCGGAACCCGGCCAAGACCTCGGAGAGCTCGCCGAAGACCCGCGAGGCCTGACCGCCTCAGTCCTCGTAGCCGCGGATCGCCGCGGCGGCTTCCTCGAACAGCGCCGGCCCGTCCTGGGGGACCTCCGGCCAGCCACCGGCCGGCTGGAGGTCCAGGAACTGCTCGTTGGACAGCGCGTACACGACCCGGCCGAGCCCGGAGCGTGCGATCGCGCCCGTGCACATGCCGCACGGCTGGCAACTGGTGTACATGGTGGTGCCGGCCGCCGCAGTGGCCGGGAGCTCCCGCGCCGCCCAGCGGGCGAGTTTGAGTTCGGGGTGAGCGGTGATGTCCCGGTCGGACGTGACCGTGTTCTGCGCCTCGGCCAGCACCTCGCCCGCCGCACTCACCAGCAGCGATCCGTACGGCGCCTCGCCCCGAGCCCGCCCCTCGACCGCCAAGGCGATCGCTCGGCGCAGGAAGGGTTCGTCATCTGGGGTCATGCGCCCCATTCTGTCCGGTGGACAATCGGCCGAGCCTGGGCCACCTACCGCAGCAAACCGTCGCCTACCGCATCGAATGTGCTGCGGAAGGCGACGGTTTTGCACGTTCCGTGTTGAACCGACGGAGGCGGCCAGACCTGTGATCGGCTGGTTAGGATCCCGCTATGGTCCTCGGACTGCTCGGCGCGTTCGGGGCCGCGATCTGCTACGGCGTGGCCTCGATCTTGCAGGCCTTGGCGGCCCGCCGGTCGGCCACCGTCGAAGGTCTGGATCCCCGACTGCTGCTCCGTCTGCTGCACTCCTGGCAGTACCTGGTCGGGCTGGCCCTGGACGGCCTGGCGTTCGTTTTGTCGATCGCCGCCCTGCGCTCGCTCCCGTTGTTCGCCGTGCAAGCCATCGTGGCCAGCTTTCTGGCCATCACCGCCGTCCTCGGTGCGGTCTTCTTGCACATGCCGCTCCGGCGGGGAGACAAGATCGGGGTGGCTGTGGTCATCCTCGGCCTGGTCCTCGTGGCCCTGTCGGCGGCGGAGGACGATGCCGTCGACGTCACCAGCGCCGTCCATTGGGCCGTCCTCGTGGTCGCGGTAGCGCTCGGGGCACTAGCCGTGCCGGCGGCGTTACTGACCGGGCCGGTCGGCGTCGCCACCCTCGGCGCCATCGCCGGGTTCGCCTTCGGGGCCGTCGCGGTGGGCGCCCGCATCCTCGAATCGCCGATCACCGTACGCGGGGTGTTCACCGACCCGGCCAGCTACGGCCTGCTGATTGCCGCCGCCGTGGCCCTGATGACCTATTCGACGGCGCTGCAACGCGGCTCGGTCACCGTCGCGACGGCACCGCTGGTGGTCGCCGAGACCGTCGCGCCCGCCCTGGTCGGGCTGCTTCTGCTGGGTGACCAGCCTCGGCCGGGCTGGGGGGCGGTGGCCGTCGTGGGCTTCGTCCTCGCGGTGGCCGGGGCTTTGAGCCTGGCCCGTCACGGTGAGCTGAACGAACCGCAGCCCGTCACGCCCGAAGCGGCCGCCTGATCCCCGCGACCTGCGCCGACCCTCATCACGCTTGTCTGAGCTGGGGAAGGACGTCGGCACCGAAGTGGTCGATGAACGGCTGTTGATCTTGGCCGACGTGGTGCAGGTAGATCGCGTCGAAGCCCAGCTCGGCCAGGTCGTTCAGATAATGCGCATGCTCGCCGAGATCAGCCGACACGTGGACCGACCGGGCCACCTGCTCCGGCGTCACGTCCGCACTGACCAGGTCGAAATGCTCCGGCGTCTCGAGATCCCAGCACACCGGCGGGCCGAAGATGTTCGTCCGCCATTGCTCGTGGGCGATGCGCATCGCCTCGTCGGGGTCGGCATGCCAGGCGAGGTGGACCTGCACGGCGGCCGTGCCGGTGCCGCCGGCCGACCGGTAGGCGTCCAGGACCGACCGCAGCACGTCGGAGGGCTGATTGATGGTGATCATCCCGTCGGCCCATTCCGCGCCCTCGGCCGCGGTGGCGGCGGTGACCGCCGGAGCCAGCAGTTTGGGCCGTTGTTCGGGCAGGCTCCACAACCGGGCCCGGTCCACCGTGACCAGTCCCTCGTGGCTCACGGTCTCGCCGTCCAACAGCCGGCCGATGATGTCGGCGCACTCCCGCAGTCGGCGTTGCCGGACGTCCTTGGGTGGCCACCGGTCGCCGGTGATGTGCTCGTTGGAGTTCTCGCCGCTGCCCAACGCCGCCCAGAACCGCCCGGGGAACATCGCGGCCAGGGTGCCGATCTTCTGCGCGGCCACGGCCGGGTGGTATCGCTGGCCCGGTGCGGTGACCACGCCCAAGCCGAAGGCGGTGCTGGCCAGGGCGGCGCCCAGCCACGACCAGGCATAGCCGGAGTGACCCTGGCGCTCGCTCCACGGGCCGAAATGATCCGAGCACATCGCCCCGTCGAACCCCGCTGCTTCGGCGGCTTGCACATCGCGTAGCAGTTGGGCGGGATGAATCTGCTCGTGGGAGGCGTGGAAGCCGACGAAAGTCATGGCAGAGGCTCCATCTGAGCAAGCCTCCCAGATCCCCGAGCCTGACGCGCACTTCGGGGGCGCCAGAATGACGGGCATGATGGCGGACGACGATGGCTGAGGTTCTTCTGGTCAGCGGTTCCGGGCCGTACGCCGATCCCTGGCATCGGTTTCCGGAGACGTCCGGGCGGCTGGCGGCGATCATCGCCGCCTTGGGCCATTCGGTGGAGGTGACCGAGGAGGTCGAGGCTCGGCTGGCGCAGCCGGGTCGCTGCGACGTGCTCGTGGTGAACATCGGTAACCCCTCCGGTCCGCGGCCGGCCGACCGGATCAACGCGGCGGCGCAGGGTCTGAACGGTCATCTGGCCGGCGGCGGCGCGGTCCTGGGCGTCCATGTCAGTGCCACGTCCCTGACCACGATGCCGGAGTGGCCGGCGATCCTGGGCGGCCGGTGGGTGCGGGGACAGACGATGCATCCGCCGCAGGATGTGGCTTCGATCCGGGTGCGCTCGGCGGGCCACCCCATCGTCGCCGGCCTGGCGGACTTCGAGATCTTCGACGAGCGCTACAGCTATCTGGAGACCGATCCGGGCATCGAGGTGCTGTGCGAGCACGAGTACGACGGGCTGCGGCATCCGGTCGTCTGGGCGAGGGAGACTGACCGGTCGCGCGTCGTCTACGACGGACTCGGGCACGACACCCGGTCGTACGACTGTGCGGCTCATGTCCAACTGGTAGAACGGTCGGTGCGTTGGCTGCTGCGGGAGCTGTGATGTCGACGCACCTCGATCGGGTGGGGAGCGGTTGAATGGTCGATGTCGGTACCTGGGACGCCGGTCGGCTGCACCTGACGTTCGCCACCTCGCCCGACGCGCCGGTCAGTCTGATCGCGGTGCAGGTCGACGGGCGGGCGATCGCGTTCGCGGCCGGGGCTGCCGGCCCACCGGTGGTCGAGCTGTTCTTGGCCACTGACGGCCATGCGCGCAGCGGGCAGCGGCGGGTCGACTCGGCGGTCGGCCTCCGGATGCGCTATCTGTCGCATGTCGAGGAGCAGAGCGGGCCGGTGTCGACGTTGACGATCACCCAGGTCGACTCGAGCACAGGTCTGAGGGCGGTGCTCCGGCTGGTCGCACACCGCGAGGTGGCGGCGCTGCGGGCCGACGTGGAGGTGGTCAACGGCGGTCCGGGGGCGCTGGACCTGACCGGCGTCTCGTCGATCGTGCTGGCCCCGGACGGAACGGGGGACACGATGCGCCCCGACGACGTCAACCTGTGCTGGGCGCGCAGCGAGTGGGTGGCGGAGAACCGGTGGGAGGACGAACCCGTCCGGAAGCGGCTGCTGCCCGATCTGGGGTTGGCCGTACGCGGGTATGACCCGAAAGGCGCGATGACGGTGTCCAGCCTCGGAAGCTGGTCCACCGGGAACTTCCTGCCCACCGGGGTGCTGCACGACACCCGCACCGGCGTCGCCGTCGGCTGGCAGGTGGAGAGCAGCGGCGGCTGGACCTGGGAGGTCGGCGAGCGGTCGCCGGGCCTGTACGTGCTGGCTCAGGGGCCCGACGAACCAGCGCAGCAGTGGCGACGCCGGCTCGCGCCGAATGAGGCGTTCCGAACGGTCCCGGCCACGGTGGCGTTCTCGGATCGGGGGCGCGACGGCGTCTTCGGTGAGCTGACCCGGCATCGCCGGACGACCCGCCGGCCCCACCCCGACTCCGCTGACCCGCCGGTCGTGTTCAACGACTACATGAACACCTTGAACGGCGATCCCGACCACGACCGTGCTGCTGCCGCTGATCAGCGCCGCGGCGGACGTGGGGGCCGAGGTGTTCGTCGTGGACGCCGGCTGGTACTCCGACGAGGAGTACTGGTGGGACCTCGTCGGTGAGTGGCAGGTGTCGGGCCGGCGCTTCCCGGACGGATTCGGCGAGGTGGTCCAAGCCATCCGCGACGGCGGGATGCGGCCCGGTCTGTGGCTCGAACCCGAGGTGGTCGGCGTACGCAGCCCCACGGTCGCGGCGCTGCCTGGTGAGGCGTTCCTGCAACGCGGGGGTGTGCCGGTCGTCGAACACGGCCGCTTCCATCTGGACCTGCGCCACCCGGCGGCTCGGGCGCACCTCGATCAGACCGTCGATCGCCTGGTCGCCGACTTCGGCATCGCGTACTTCAAGCTGGACTACAACATCTCCGCCCTGGCCGGCACCGATCTGGACGCCGACTCACCCGGCGACGGCCGTCTGCAAGCGGCCCGGGCGCATCTGGACTGGCTCGCCGGCGTCTTGGACCGGCACCCGGGACTGACCATTGAGAACTGCTCGTCCGGAGCGATGCGCGCCGACCATGCGGTGCTGTCCATCGCCCAACTGCAGTCGACCAGCGACCAGCAGGACCCGACGCTCTATCCGCCGATCGCCGCCTCCGCGCCGGCCTCGATCACTGCCCGAGCAGGCCGGAAACTGGGCCTACCCGCAGCCGGAGATGTCGACCGACGAGATCGTGTTCACCCTGGTGACCGGCATGCTGGGACGGCTGTACCTGTCGGGATTCCTCGACCGGATGACTCCGGCCCAGCTGGGCCTCGTTCGCGAGGCGGTACGGGCCTACCAACAGATCCGGGCCGAGATCGCGGCCGCCCTGCCCGTCTGGCCGCTCGGACTGCCCGGCTGGGACGATCCGCATGTCGCCCTCGGCCTCGTCGTCCCCGACGGCAGCGTGCTCGTCTCGGTCTGGAACCGCTCAGTCACGGACCCGCTGCTGGAACTGCCGTGGCCGGCCTACGTCGGCCGCTCCTTGGCGGTCGAGCCGATCTTCCCGCGTGGTGACGACGCCTGGACCTGGGCGTGGAACTCCGAGACCGCAGTCCTCACCGCGCGTACGACCCCGAACGCCGCCACCGCGCGAACCGTTCGGCTGCGCTTCGGCGACTCGAGCCCCGCCTAGCGCCGCCTGTCCCGCGTCCCTCGGGGCGGTTTGGCGGCCGTTTGGTCCGTTGTGCGCGGAGACGGCCGGAGGCTCAGGGCGTGGGCGGCTCGGTGGCCGTCGGGCCGTCACTGCCCGTCGGTTCGGCGAGGTCCTTCCAGGCCTGGAAGCCGCCGGCGAGATCGGTCGCTCCCGTCAGACCGAGTTGGCGCAGGGTCGCGGCGGCCAGGCTGGAACTGTAGCCCTCGTTGCAGACGACGATGATCCGCTGGCTCGGACTCGTCACGAGCGGGATGTGGTGCGGACAGGTCGGGTCCAGTCGCCATTCGAGGACGTTGCGGTCGATGGCCACCGCTCCGGGCAGTTCGCCGTCCCGGCCGCGCTGCTCAACCGGTCGGGTATCGACCACCAGGGCACCGGCGGCCATCTCGGCTTCCAGGTCGGCGGCGGCCACCCGATCGAGGTCGCGGCGGGCCGATTCGAGGAGGGCGTCGATCGCGACGAATCCCTCGCTGTTCATGGCGGCACCCTATCCACACCAGATCCACCTCGGATTCACGACGCAGGTCCGTGTGGTCAGCGCTTGACCCGTCGATGCCCGCCGTCCAGCCGCAGCGTCCAGCCTCGCGCGTCCAGGTGCTCGAGCAGCGGGATCGCCACTCGCCGGGTGGTGCCCAGCGCCTGCCGGGCTTCGCTGGTCGTGAAGGGCTGCGCCAAAGCCGCCAGTACGCGCATCGCCTGGGCCGGTGCGTTGGGCAGCAGGACGACGTCGTCGGCCAGTCGGATCAGCCGTCCGGTCCGTTCGGCCGCCGCCAGCTCGCGTACGCCCAGTCGCCAGCGGTCGAGATCGGGCTTCTCCGGGGCGGCGAACGGGTTCTCGGCCAGGTGCCGCTCCAGCTGCGCCATCCCCGCCTCGGCCGGCCCCAGCCCCACCTGGTCGGCGTCGGGACGGGAGACCCATCCGCCGGCGTAGACGAGCCCGCCGGCCGCGGCAAGCGCGACCAGCAGTTCCCGATCCGGAACGCCGACGAGTCGACGCGCGGCCTCGCCGCTCAGCCGGGGATCCAGCGGCTGGGTGCGGACCTGCTGGTCGACCGCCGCGGCCAGCTTGTGCGTCCAGTCGCGCCACCTCTCCGGATGGATCAACCAGTCGCCGACGACCACGACGCCGGAGTCGTCGCCCGTGGGTACGCCGAGTGCGTGCAGGTCGGCTCGCCGGACCGCACCTCGGCGTCGGACCTGCTCGGTGAGTGCGGTGGCGGCGTTCGCCCGTTCCAGCGCCTGCAGGTCCGCGGCCCGCGCGGCCGCCGCTCCCCGGCGGCGCAACGGTGGCGGGTCGGCGTCGAGGACCACGGCTCCGGCGGCCACGGCGTGGCGGCCGGGATCCCGCAGCACCAGTCGGTCCCCGGGTTCGGCGGGCAGCGGGCGGTGCAACGTCAGCCGGGCCATGGCCCCGCCGAGCGGCCGGACCCGGGCCGGCACCGCCGCCGTGCCGAGGTGAACGACGAGTTCGGCGGGCAGGTCGGACAGGTGACCCGGGTAACCGGAGCAGCTCACGTCCAGCGAGCCGGTCATCCGCCACGCGCCCGGCGTCAGCAGAGCATCGCCGCGGCCGATCTGGCCGACCTCGACGTCGCGGAGGTTGACGGCGACCCGGGCGACCGCGCCGACCCGCTCCGCATCCTGGCCCAGACTCTGCAGTCCGCGCACCCGGACCATCCGCTTCCCGATTTGCCACTGGTCGCCGACCGCGAGCGTCCCGCTGCCCAGGGTGCCGGTCACCACCGTCCCGGCCCCGCGGATGGTGAACGAGCGGTCGACCCAGAAGCGCACCCGCCCGTCCTGCCGGGCCGGCGGCAGCCCGTCGACCAGTCGGCGGAGCGCGGCCCGCAGTTCGGGCAGTCCGTGACCAGTGGTCGCTGAGACGGCAACGACCGGCACGTCGCCGAGGCTGGATTCGGCGATCCGGTCCCGAGCCTCGGCCGCAGCGTTGGCCGGATCGGCGAGGTCACTGCGGGTGACGACGAGCAGCCCGTGGGCGAGACCGAGCGCGTTCACGGCGGCGAGGTGCTCCGCCGACTGCCGGCGCCAGCCCTCGTCGGCGGCGACCACGAACAGCACCGCCGGAGCGGGACCGAGTCCGGCCAACATGGTCGCGATGAACCGCTCATGTCCGGGTACGTCGACGAAGGCGAGTTCCTCACCGGCCAGCGAGGTCCAGGCGTACCCGAGGTCGATGGTCATGCCCCGCCGCCGCTCCTCGGCGAACCGGTCCGGCTCCATCCCGGTCAGAGCGCGCACCAGCGTCGACTTGCCGTGGTCGACATGGCCGGCGGTGGCGACGACGTGCATCTATCCGGTGCCGGTGGTGCCGCTGGCGCCGTCCGGACCCGGCGTCCGGACGGCCAGCACCGCTTCGATCAGAGCCGTCTCGGCCTCCGGCGGGACGCACCGCAGGTCGAGCAGGCAGCGTCCGCGCTCCACCCGGCCGACGACCGCGACCGTGCCCTGCCGCAGAGGGGCGGCGTACGCCTCCGGCAGGGCGACCGCCCAACCCGGAAGCCGGAGTCCGGGCGCGCCGCCGCCGCCGACCACGCCGTCCGAGCTCACCACCTCAGCGACCGCTCCGGCGCGCTCGAGGGCGGCGGCGACCCGTTCCGCCCGCCGGTTGAGGTCTTCGGAGTCGGCCCGCAGCGCCACCCAGGTGGGGGTGACCGGCCCGCGGAGGGTGGCCTCCAGTGCCGCCAGGGTGAGCTTGTCCGGGCGCAGCGCCCGGGCCAGCGGGTGCCGCCGCAGCCGCTCGACGGCCTCGGCCCGGCCGAGCAGTAGCCCGGCCTGCGGTCCACCCAGCAACTTGTCCCCGCTGGCGGTCACCACCGTGGCGCCCTGCCGCAGTGCCGTGTCGGCATCCGGCTCGTCCGGCAGCAACGGGTCGGGGGCCAGTAGGCCGCTGCCGATGTCGACCACGACCGGTGGTCCGAGCCCGGCCAGGTCGGCGACCCCGACCGCCGAGGTGAAGCCTTCGACGCGGAAGTTGCTGGGATGCACTTTGAGGATGCAGCCGGTCTGAGGCCCGACGACGGCCGCGTAGTCCGCTGCCGTCGTCCGATTGGTGGTGCCCACCTCGCGTAACCGGGCGCCGGTCGAGGCGACCAGTTCGTGCAGCCGGAACCCGTCGCCGATCTCCACCATCTCGCCGCGGCTGACCACCACCTCGCGTCCCGCCGACAGCGCGGTCGTGGCCAGGACCAGGGCCGCGGCTCCGTTGTTGACCACCAGCACCGACTCGGCGGACGGGACGGCTTCGCCGAGCGCGGCCAGGGTTCCCCGGCCGCGCCGGGCCCGTCGGCCGGTCGCCAGGTCGTACTCGACATCGCCGTACGCTGCGGCGCCGATCAGCGCCTCGATCGCCGCCGCCGACAGTGGGGCCCGGCCCAGGTTGGTGTGCAGGACGACGCCGGTCGCGTTGATCACCGGCCGCGCGCTGGCCAGCGAGGCCGGGAGTGCGGAAACGGCTTCGTCGGCGACCGCCGAGGGTGAGATCTTCCCGGCTCGGGCCAGCGACTGGGCGTCGACGACCGCTCGCTTGACCACGGCGGCGCCCAGATTTCGCGCGGCGGCCTGGAGCCGAGGATCGGTCAGCACCACATCAGTCCGGGGCACCAGGCGCCGGGGGTCGGCGCCGGCCCCGGCCGACTCGGCCCGATCCACCGGCGGCGTCGTCACGTCGCGATCCTATGATCGGCGCTGAGACGCCGGCGGAGGCGGACGGGAATCGAACTCGCCAAGCCGAGATGCTCGACTTCACCGGTGTTGAAGACCGGGGCGGCCACCAGGCACGCATACGCCTCCAACCAGGCGCAAACGCTACCTGACCGGCGCGAATCCGCTCGCGCCATCCTTGCCTCGTCGCTGACGAACCCGTGTGGCAGATTTGACCGGCACAGGCAACCGGCGTCCGCGTCGTCGCAGACCCCATCCCGCGAAATGGAGAAGCCCATGGCCCCTGACACGATGACGGCAGCGGTGATGTACGCCCCAGGTGACATCCGGGTGGAGGAGGCTCCGGTGGCCTCCCCTGGTCCGGACGAGGTGCTGCTCAAGGTGGCGGCCTGCGGCGTGTGCGGCTCGGACATCCCGCGGATGCTGCGGAATGGCGGCTATGTGATGCCGATCATCTGTGGTCACGAGTTCTCCGGGTACGTGGAGCAGTTGGGTGACGGCGTCACCGGCTTCGACGTCGGGGATCTGGTGTCGGTACCGCCGCTCATCCCCTGCTACCGGTGCGACTTCTGCCTCCGCGGCGAGTTCGGCTTGTGCGAGAACTACGACTACTTCGGCAGCCGGAGCAACGGCGCGTACGCCCAGTACGTCGTCTCACCGGTCGGCAACCTGCTCAAGCTGCCGGCGGGCATCGACCCGCGGGCGGCCGCCATGCTGGACCCGGCCGCCATCGCCCTCCACGCGCTGTGGAAGACCGGGTTGCGCGCCGGGCACCGGGTGCTGGTCGTCGGGGCCGGTCCGATCGGACTGTTCGCCGTCCAGTGGGCCAAGTTGGCCGGCGCGAGCCAGATCGTCACCGTCGATCTGAGCGCGGAGAAGTCGGCGATGGCCCGCGAGGCCGGTGCGACCGGGGCGGTCCAGACCTACGACGAAGCCAAGGCCCTCGCCGGGCGCGGTTTCGACATCGTGCTGGAGTCCGCCGGCGTGCCGGTCACCGCCGACATGGCCGCCAATCTGACCGGCCCGCAGGGCCACGCGGTGTTCGTCGGCATTCCGCACGCCCCGGTGACGCTGTCGAAGGAGACCTTCAACCAGTTCATGCGGCTGGAAGTGACGTTGCACGGCTCGTGGAACTCGTTCTCGGCACCTTTCCCGGGCGACGAATGGCGGACGGCGGCCGACAAACTCGCGAACGGCGACCTGAAGTGGGAGTTCATGATCACCCACGAACTGTCCCTGGCCGAGCTCCCGGAGATGATGGTCAAGCTCGGCGACCGGTCGGAATTCTCCTCCAAGGTGCTCTTCCTGCCGAACCGGAACTGAGAATGGGCATCCTGCTGGCGATCGATCTCGGCACCGAAGGGGCCAGGGTCGGTGCGTACACCGAGGACGGCGGCTCGCTCGGTTCCGTCCACCGCCCGTACGCGACGACGTTCCCGCGGCCCGGCTGGGCCGAACAGGATCCTCAAGGCTGGTGGACGGCCTTCGTCGACGCGACTCGGACCTTGCTCGCATCGGACGCGTGCCGCTCCGCCGGACCGGTGGTGGCGATCGCCCCCTCGACAACCGCGTCCACCGTCGCCATCGTCGACGCGGCGGCCAGGCCGTTGCGGCCGGCCCTGCTCTGGATGGACTCCCGGGCCTCGGTACAGGCTGAACGGACCGCGCAGTTCGCCGAGGCCCACCCGATCATGGCCTGGAGCGGTGGCTCCTCCGCGGCCGAGTGGCTGCTGCCGAAGGCGATCTGGCTCAAGGAGAACGAGCCGGCGGTCTACGCGAGCACCGCTCGTATCGTCGAGCAGATCGACTATCTGACCTTCCGGCTGACCGGTCGATGGGTGGGCTCGCAGATGAACGCGGTCTGCAAGTACAACTACGACACGATCAACCGGCGCTTCCCGGTGGAGCTCTATGAAGCGCTCGGGATCGGCGACCTCAGGTCGAAGCTGCCCGACATGATCCGGCCCGTCGGTTCGGTCGCCGGCCCCCTCACCTCGGCGGTCGCCACCGAACTCGGCATCGCCGGCAGCCCACCCGTCGCGGTCGGCGGCATCGATGCCCACGTCTCGCTGCTGGCCTGCGGGGGATCGATGGACGGCGTGGTCTCGCTGGTCTCGGGTACCTCCTCGGCCATCATCGCCGAGGTGGACGCTCCGGTCCTGACGAACGAGGTGTGGGGTCCGTACCCGCAGGCGCTGCGTCCGGCGAAGTGGCTGGTCGAGGGCGGCCAGATCACCAGCGGCTCGGTGCTCAAGTGGGCGGGGGAATCCATCATGGGCGTGGCCCGGGAGGATCTGGCCTCACTCATCGAAGGTGCGACGGCGGTCGAGCCCGGCGGCCACGGGTTGCGCGCCCTCGACACCTTCATGGGGAACCGCACGCCGTACCGCGACGCCCGGCTGCGCGGAGCGGTCGTCGGGCTGACCCTCGGCACGACCAGGGAGGAGCTCTACCGGGCGGCCGTGGAAGCGGTGGCCTGCGGTACCAGGGGCGTCATCGACTCGTTCGAGCGGGCCGGGGTCGCCTGCAACCGCCTGGTCTTCTCGGGGGGCATCGTCAACAACCCGCTGTGGCAGCAGGTCACCGCTGATGTGCTGGGCCGCGAAGTGGAGATCGTCGTCGGCGACAATTTGACGCTGCGAGCCTGCGCCGTGATCGGTGCGACAGCCGCGGGCCTGGTCCGCGACCTCGACGAGGGGGCGTCCTCGTACGCGCCTCGGACCCAGATCCTCACCCACGACCCGGCCCGGCACGAGATCTATCGCCAGACGTACGAGGACTACCTCGCCCTGATGCGGGCGCTCGCGCCGATCATGCACGAGTCCGTGGACCGACTCGAGCGGGGCTGACGGCCAGCGAGCGGCTCGCTACGGTGGGCTGACACCTGCAGCGATTCGGAAGGAGAGTGGCCCGATGGCGGGATCACTGATCGGCTGTCATGCGCTGGTCTGGACCGGGGAGTTCGGTGCCGAGGGCATCAAGTCGTCCGTTCGCCGGACCAAGGAGGCGGGCTTCGACCTGGTCGAGTTCCCGCTGATGGATCCGGACACCTTCGACAGTGCCGCCGCCCGCAGCGCGCTGGATGACGCCGGCCTCAGCGCCGCGGCCAGCCTGGGGCTGCCGGAGCACGCCGATGTCAGCAGTGAGGATCCGGACGTGGTGGCGGCCGGGGCGAAGTTGTTGCGGACGGCGCTGGACCGGACCGCCGAGATGGGCGCGCCCCGGCTGTGCGGCGTTCTCTACGGTTCGATGAAGAAGCACATGGCGCCCATGTCGGCCCGCGGCCGAGCCAACAGCGTCGAGGCGATCCGGGACCTGGCCGACAGGGCGAAGACGCTCGGCGTCCTGCTGTCGCTCGAGGTGGTCAACCGCTACGAATCCAACCTTCTCAACACCGGCCGGGACGCGTGGAAGTTCCTCGATGAAGTGGAGCGCCCGGAGGTGTCGATCCACCTGGACACCTATCACATGAACATCGAGGAATCGGACCTGTTCCAGCCGTTCCTGGATGCTCGGGAACGGCTCGGGTACGTGCACATCGGTGAGAGTCACCGCGGCTACCTGGGCACCGGATCGGTCGATTTCGACACGGCATTCCGGGCCCTCGACCGGATCGGTTACCAGGGTCCCATCGTCTTCGAGTCGTTCTCCTCGGCCGTCGTCTCGCCGACCCTCAGCAACACGCTGGGCATCTGGCGCAATCTGTGGAACGACTCGGATCACCTGGCGGCGCACGCCAACCGGTTCATCCGGGACCATCTCGCCGCGGTCCGCACCATTGAGTTGCACTGATCCGTCCATCGTGTCCTGCGCCTGTCGATCGGTCCTGAGCTGTCGGTCGTGTCCTGAGCCTGTCGAAGGGCCAGGGCGCGTCTTGATGTTCGTTTCCGACCAGCGGGTGCTAAACGTCCGCATCGAGGGCCGGATTTCGTTCGTTTGCGACCAGCGGGTGCGAAACGTACGCGTCCGCAGGCGAGGTCCGGGCGCGCCGAGGGCGTGGTGCGAACCCAGGGGAGTGCAGGGCCGGGGGTGCTGATAGGAATGGGTCGAGATGAGGTCCCCCGTCCGCTCTCGGTCATCCAGGAGTTGAGCTCACGGCCAGTCGCCCGTTCCGCTACGCCAGCACCCGGTACACGGTGACGGGCGTCGTCGCCTGGGAGCGTGTCACCCTCGACCCGAGCGGCCCAGATCACTACGGTCGAAACCGACCGAAAAGTTCCGCTGCGAGCGATCGGGCGTACGCGCCCTGCCGACCCTTCTCGACCACAACCGCCCACGCACAAGGAGGCCACGTCCGATGGTGACCGCAAGAAGAGATACAAGAGCAGGCCCATCAGTTGGCGCCGGGTGAGTTGGCGTTCAAGGCGGTGGGTGTGAAGAAGCACTATCCGGGGGTGAAGGCGCTGGACGGGGTTGATCTGGAGGGGTACGCCGGGAGCGTGCTGGGGGTCTGCGGCGCCAACGGTGCCGGGAAGTCGACCTTCGCCAAGTTGCTGGCCGGGGTGGAGACCCCGACCGAGGGCGAGATCACGATCACCGGCTATCCGCATCCGGTCCGAAACGCGGCCCAGGCCGAGCAGGCGGGGGTGCTGATGATGCACCAGGAGCCGCTGATCATCGACGACTTCACCGTCGGCGAGAACGTCTGGCTCTACAAGCTCCGCGAGGGTCGTGACATCCGCCCGTGGGCCCAGAAGGTCGACACCAACAGCGAGGAGACCCGCAAGGTCCTCCAGGGGGTCGGTCTGGGCCACCTGTCGACCCGCCAGCTCGCTCGCGACCTGGGTCCCGGGCAGCGGCAGATGCTCTCGCTGAGCCGGGCGGCCGTCACCACGCACAAGATCATGATCTTGGACGAGACGACCGCCTCCACCAGCGAGGAGCACTTCAACGACATCTTCGACCTGGTCGCTCGGGAGAAGGAGGCGGGGACGTCGATCATCTTCGTCTCTCACCGGCTCAACGAGGTCTTCGCCATGTGCGACCGCATCGCCGTGCTCCGCAACGGCAAGCTGGTCAAGACGTTGAACGCCGCCGACAGCAACCCGGACGAGATCACCACCTTGATGATCGGTCAGGCCCTCAAGGCGCTCGCCCGGCCGGCGCCGCTGAAGATCTGATCCGGACCAGGTGCCGGTGATGTCGGTTCGTGACCTCTACGGCGGCAGGGCACACGGCGGTCTCCCTCGACGTCAATCCGGGGGAGATCGTCGGCCTGTACGGACTGGTCGGCAGCGGCCGATCGTCCGTCGCCCGCACCATCACCGGTCAGCGTCCGGCCGTCAGTGGTTCGATCAAACTGCACGGCAAAGAGGTCAGCCTGCCCACCCCGCGGATCCGGCGTGGCCAAGAGAATCGCCTATCTGACCGAGGACCGCCGGCTGGAAGGGCTTCGTCAAGGACTTCGACAACGGCGAGAACATGAGCCTGGTCGTGCTGCCCAAGATGGCCAACCGCGGGGTCGTCAAGGCGGGCGTGGAGAAGAAGCGGGTTCGCGAACTGATCGATGAGTACCAGGTCAAGGGCGGCACCGATACCTATACCCGCACCCTGAGTGGCGGTAACCAGCAGAAGGTCGTGGTCGCCAAGTGGCTGGAGACCGACCCCGACTTCGTGGTCCTGGACGAGCCGACCAAAGGCATCGACGTCGGCGCCCGCGCCAACATCTACGAGATCATCCACAGCCTCGCCGCCCGCGGCAAGGGAGTTCTGGTCGTCTCCAGCGAAGCCGAGGAGCTCCTCTCGCTGTGCCACCGCATCCTGGTGATGCGCAACGGCCAGATCGTCGGCGAGTTCGACCCCGAACATGCCGACACCGACGACCTCATCCGGACCGCCCTGTCCCATGAAGACTGACCAACCACTTCCCCGGCACGACGAGCAAAGGAGCTTCTCCCATGACCGCGACCGAAACCGCAACACCGCCCCCCGTGCACCACTACGAGGAGCAGGACCTCACCGCGGGCCAGCGCATCGTCCACTGGCTCAAAGGGCAGTACGCCCTCTACATCCTGGTCGCCCTGCTGCTGGTCGCCACCATCACCAGAGGCGCGGTCTTCTGGAGCGGAACCAACATCACCAACCTGTTGCTGCAGATGTCCATCATCGGCGTCGTCGTGCTCGCCGAGCTGATCGTCGTGCTGACCGGTGGCATCGACATCAGTGTCGGCTCCGCGTTGGGTCTCGCCGCGGTCATCTCGGCCGGTCTCTTCGGCGGTCCGTCGGTGCTGCTCGGGCTCGTCGTGGCCATCGTCGATCGGCGGCCTCGTCGGTCTGGTGAACGGTTGGCTGGTGGCCTTCCGCGGCCTGGAGCCGTTCATCGTGACCCTGGGCATGCTGGCCCTGGCCCGCGGCCTCGTCTACGCCTACGGCAACGGCATCCCGATCAACCCCGCGGCCGCATCGACCTACGCCGCCCTGGGTCAGTCGACCTTCATCGGCATCCCGGTGCTGGCGATCATCTGGCTCGCGATGGTGGCGCTGATCGCCTTCCTCCTCTACCGCACCGTGTGGGGGCGCCGGGTCTACGCCATCGGCTCCAACAAGGAAGCCGCCCGCAGTTCGGGCATCCCCGTCAAGGCCACGCTGTGGTCGGTCTACATCCTGGCCGGGCTGCTCGTCGGCCTCGGCGGCTGGATGTTCCTCTGCCGGTTCGCCAGCGGCACCTCGACCGCCGGCAACCTGATGGAGCTCGAAGCCATCGCCGCAGTCGTGATCGGCGGCGCGGCTCTGTCGGGTGGGCGCGGCAAGGTGTTCGGGGCGGTCGTCGGCACCATCATCTTCGCCGTGATCGCCAACCTGCTGTCCCTGCTGAATGTCTCCACCTTCCTGCAGGACGCGTTCCGCGGCGCGCTGATCCTGGTCGCGGTGACGCTGGCCACGGTGCAGTTCGCCCGCAAGCGGAAGACCGACACGGCCGAGCCGGCAGCCAAGTAGAGCCGGTTCGAGCGGGATGGAGAAACTCATGAGAACGAGCAATCGACGCAAGCGGGTGCTCGGCGCCGCCGCTGCGGCGACCGCGCTGGTGACGCTGAGCGCCTGCGGGCAGATCTATCCGTCCAAGGAACCGGCGCAGGGCCCGGCCAACGGCATCAAGCCCGACGTTCAACGAGGTCGTCGTCGGCTTCGCCCAGCAGCAGTTGCAGGCGCCCTACTTCGCGGCCATGCAGGTTCGGGCCGAGGAGATCGCCAAGGAGCAGGGCTTCAAGCTGCTCTTCCAGGCCGCCAACAAGGATCCGGTCATCCAGATGAATCAGATGCAGGCGATGATGGCGCAGGGCGCGGACGTGCTGGTGGTCAACGCGACCAGCGTCAAGGGTCAGAAGGAGATGATGACCCAGGTCTCCTCCAAGATCCCGGTGACCTACATCGACACCAGCGTTCCCGGCACCGGGATGACCAGCGTCCAGTCCGACAACCTGACCATCGGCCGGGAGTCGGGCAAGATCACCGCCAAGCGGTTCCTCGACATGGGCAAGACCAGCATCAAGATGGTCATCCTCACCGGCCCGGCCACGGATGAGTTCGTCGGACCCAACCGGCGCCAGGGGTTCCTCGACGGACTCAAGGAGGGCGGCCTGCCGTACGAGATCAAGGCTGAGCAGGCGGGTGACTACGCCCAGGACAAGGGTCAGGTCGCGGCGGAGAACATGCTGGCCGGCAACCCCGACATCGACCTGATCCTCGGGCTCAACGACTCGATGGCGCTGGGCGCCTACAACGTCGTCAACGGCAAGGACCAGTACAAGAACGTCTACATCGCCGCCTCAGCCGACGGCCAGAAGGAGGCGCTCGCGCTGATCAAGCAGGGTGGCTGCGAAGGGCGCTACATCTCCACCGGCCTCAACTCGCCGTCGCTGGCGGCGGAGCAGGCGCTGCAGATCTCCGTCGACGTGGCCACCGGAAAGAAGAAGCCGAGCGACTACCCGAAGGAGTCGTTCACCGAAGCGGTCGGCATCGGCTGCGAGAACATCGACAAGTACTACGACCCCAACAGTGTCTTCTAGGCAGGCTGTCGGGTACGACGCCGAAGACGGGACGGCGGCCTGATGGCCTGGGTCGAGGGCGCCGTCGTCGTCGTCACCGGAGCCGCCGGCGGGGTCGGCCAGGCGGTGGCGGCCTGGCTGGCCGAGCGTGGCGCCCAGGTGTTCGCGCTGGACCGGCGTCGGCCCGAGTCGGGCGCCGGCACGTTCGTCGAGGTCGACGTGCTGTCCGAGGCATCGATCGACGCCGCCGTGCAGCAGGTGCTGCAGGACGCGGGCCGGATCGACGGGCTGGTCGCCGCGGCCGGACTGTCGGAGGAGTCGACGCCGGCCGAGGGATGACCTCGCGGCCTGGCAGCGGACCATCGGGGTGAACCTGACCGGGAGTGTTCCTGACCTGCCAGCGGTTCGGCCGGGTGATGCTCGAGCAGGAGTCCGGGCGGATCGTCACCATCGCGTCGATGTCCGGTGCGCACATCGTCAACGTTCCGCAGCAGCAGGTCGCGTACAACGCCTCGAAGGCCGGGGTGGTGGGGATGTCCAAGTCGCTGGCCTTCGAGTGGGCCTCCGCGCGGGGTCCGGGTGAACGCGCTGTCTCCCGGCTACGTGGATACTCCGCTGCTCGGCAGCAAGTACGACCTGCACGAGATCTGGAAGGCGGCCACCCCGCTGCGCCGCTTCGCCGAGCCGAACGAGGTCGCGGCGGCCGTCGGATGGCTGCTCAGTGACGAGGCCGCGTTCTGCGTCGGCACCGAGATGTTGATGGACGGCGGCTACTCCCTCGCCTGATGGCCCGACGATGCTGCGACACAGGAGCACGCGATGAGCACGATGCGCGCGGTCGTCTACGACCGTCCGGAGCGCTTCGAGGTGCGCGACGTCGCCATACCCACCCCGGGCCGGGCGAGGTACTGCTGAAGGTGCTCGTGGCCGGCGTCTGCGGCACCGACCTGCACCTTCACCACGGCGAGTTCGGCCCCACGTACCCGCTGACCCCGGGCCACGAGTTCGTCGGCGAGGTCGTCGCGATCGGCGAGGGCGGCGACGCCGATCTGATCGGGCACCGGGTCGTGGTGGACAACACCGCGTCCTGCGGGCGCTGCGTCGAGTGCCGGCGGGCGCGACCGGCCTACTGCGAGCGGCTCGTCGCCCAGGGCGTCAACGCGCCGGGCGGCTTCGCCGACTACGTGGTCACCGACGCCAACCGCTGCTTCGAGCGTGGACGACCTCGACCCGGAGGTCGCCGTGCTCACCGAGCCGGTGGCCTGCGTGGTGCACGGCCTGGACATCCTGGACCTCGCTCCGGGGTCCGACGTGCTGCTCTTCGGCACCGGCCCGACGGGTCTGATCCTGACCTCATTGCTCGCCCGCTCGGGGGCCGGCCGGCTCACCGTCGCCGCCCCGACCGCCGCCAAACTCGAACTGGCCCGGGTACGCGGCGCGGACGAGATCGTCCAGGTCGACCGCGCCGACCCGGGCGTCGCCGAGGGCCGGCTGCGCGCGCTGGCCCCGGCCGGTTTCGACGTCGTCATCGACGCCACCGGTGCCCTGTCGGTGCTCGGGCTCACCCTCCGGCTGATCCGCACCGGCGGGACGATCTTCGTCTACGGCATGACCGCCGAGGCGGCCCAGTGGCCGGTCGCCCCGTACGACATCTTCCGCCGCGAACTGATCATCAAAGGCTCGTTCGCTCAGCAGTTCTCCTTCGACCGGGCCTTGAGCGCGCTGCGGACCGGCCGGGTCGATCCGACGGGCCTGATCACGAACCGCTTCGGGCTCGAGCAGTACGGCGACGCGCTGGCGGCGGTCAGCGACAGCGCGGTGGTGAAGTCGGTGCTGGTGCCGTGACGACCTCTGCCGCCGTCGTCCTGGTCACCAGCCGGTCGTTCTCCTCCGGCGATCTCGATCTGGCCGGCGAACTGACCGACGCGGGCTGCGAGATCGTCACCGGACCGGCCGGCCACGACCTCGACGCGCTGCGGCCGGCGTTGGCTTCGGCTACGGCGTGGGTGGCGGGCGCCGGCCCGGTGACGGCCGACCACCTGGACGCCGCGCCGAAGCTGCGGCTGGTGGCCCGCTACGGCGTCGGGGTGGAGGCAGTGGACCTGGCGGCCGCCGCCGAGCGCGGGGTCCTGGTCACCAATACCCCGGGGCGAACAGCGGCGCCGTCGCGGACCTGGCCGTGGCGCTCATGCTGGCGGCGCTGCGCGACGTGGCCGCCGGGGACCGAGGGGTGCGGGCCGGGCGCTGGGCGGTGCGCCGGACCCGCCAGCTCGGACAGCTCACCGTCGGCATCGTCGGGCTCGGCCGGATCGGCCGGGAGGTGGCATCCAGGCTCAGCGGGTTCGGCAGCACCCTGCTGGGCTACGACCCCTGGGTGCCGCAGCCGGAACTGGACCGCCTCGGAATCGAGCGGGTGGACCTGGAGGCGCTCGCCCGGCGGAGCGACGTCGTCACGCTGCACGCACCCGGCGACGCCGTGCTGGTCGACGCGAGCTGGCTCGGGCTGACCAGGCCGAACCTCGTGCTGGTCAACACCGCCCGGGCGGGACTCGCCGACGAAGCGGCCGTGGCCGACGCCCTGCGGGCCGGCCGGCTGCGGATGTACGCGACCGACGTCCTCGGCAGCGAGGCCGGCGGCCACGACAACCCGCTGCTGGCCGACGATCTGGTCGACCACACCCTGTTCACCCCGCACACCGGTGCCCAGACGGTCGAGGCGGTCGACCAGATGGGCCGAGGCGCGGTGGACGCCGTACTCGCCCACCTCCGCGGGGAGCGACCGCCCAACCTCGTCCGACTGCCCCAGGCAGCGCCGGAAGGAACCACATGATCAGCGCCGAAACCGCGCCGGAAACCGAGCCGGCGGCGGAACCGATGGAGCGTGGCGCCGAGTCGTACATGGGCTTCGTCGGGGTGAGCACCGGGGGCTCGTCCATCCGCAAGGTGTTCCCGGAGTGGGCCGACGCCCTGCACCTGCCGACCCGCACGCTGGTCGGCCACGATGTCGCGCTCGACTCTCCGGCGTCGGTATACCGCGAGGTGGTAACAGCCATCCGCGACGACCCGCAGCACTGGGGCGCGCTGGTCACCACGCACAAGATGGCCGTGCATGCCGCCGCCCGCGACCTGTTCGACGACTGCGACGAACTGGCCGAGACGTTCGGCGAGATCTCCTGCATCGCCAAGCGCGGCGATCGGCTGGTCGGCAGCGCCAAGGACCCGGTGACCGCCCGGCTCGCGCTGGAGGAGTTCCTGGCCCCGGACCACTTCGCCCGGAACGGTGGGGCGGCGCTCATCCTCGGCTCCGGCGGAGCCGGGACCGCGCTCAGCCACCAGCTCGGCGTACGCGCGGACCGGCCCGAGCAGATCATCTGCACCGCTCTCACCCGGGAGCCGCTGGACCATGCCCAACGGATCCACCAGCGCGCCGGCCTGCCGGCCGGCCTGGTCCGCTACGTGATCACCGCCGACAGCGGCGACGTCGATGACCTGCTGGAGTCGCTGCCGCCGGCCAGCCTGGTGGTGAACGCCACCGGAATGGGTAAGGACCGGCCCGGTTCGCCGGTCTCGGCCGGCGCCCGTTTCCCCGAGCGCGGGGTGGTGTGGGAGTTCAATTACCGCGGACCGCTGGACTTCTGGCACCAGGCGCTGGCCCAGCAGCAGGAGCGGCAGCTGCACGTCGAGGACGGCTGGCGTTACTTCGTGCACGGCTGGAGTCAGGCGACGGCTGAGGTCTTCGACATCCCGATGCCGGCCGACACGGTGGACGAGCTCGGCCGGATCGCCGCCCGGTTGCGCTGATGGCCGCCTCGGCGACGGTCCGCACCGTGCTCGGCGATGTCGCCGCTGCCGCTCTGGGTCGGACCAACTACCACGAGCACCTGTTCCAGGTCAGCCCGCTGCTGGTCGGCGACGAACTGGACGACGAGCCGGCCAGTCAGGTCGAGGCCGCGTCGCTGCGGAACTCCGGGTTCGCGACCATGGTCGACGCCACACCGACCGGACTGGGTCGCCGACCGGAGGCCCTGGCCCGCATCAGCACTGCCGCCAACCTGCACGTCGTCGCAACTTCGGGCGCCCACCGCGAACCGCACTACGGTCCCGGTCACTGGCTGCTCGAGCAGTCCGACGAACAACTGGCCGACCGCTTCACTCGCGACGTCCAGGAGGGCCTGGCCGTCGACGACGGTCCGGACCGAGGGCCGAGCGCCGTCGGACCGACCGGCGAGGCGGTCCGCGCCGCCGTGGTCAAGGCGGGCATCGGCTACTGGAGCATCACGCCCTTCGAGCACCGGGTGCTGACGGCCGTGGCGGCGACCTGGCAGCGCACGCGGGCGGCGGTGATGGTCCACCTGGAGCACGGCAGCGCGGCGTTCGAGTTGTTGGCCGAGCTGGGTCGCCTCGGTGTACCGGCGTCGGCGGTCGCCCTGGCCCACGTGGACCGCAACCCCGATCCCGGGTTGCACGCCGAGCTCGCGGCGGCCGGCGCGTACCTCGGCTACGACGGGTTCGCCCGCAGCCAGCGCTGGCCCGACTCGGTGCTGCTGGAGTGCCTGGAGCGCAGCGCGGAGCGTGGGGCGGCCGACCGCATCCTGATCGGCGCTGACGTGGCCCGCCGGACGCGGTACCGGGCGTACGGCGGCATGCCCGGCCTGGCCTACCTGGGCGAGCGGGTGCTGCCCCGCTGGCAACGGACGGCCGCGCCGGAACTGGTGGAGTCGGTGCTGATCACGAACCCGGCCCGCTGGTTGAGCGGTGGCAACGACGAGACGAGTAGAGGAGACACCCGATGAGCGAAGCAGGTGTGCAGCCGGTACCCCCGGTGGCCCTGTCGATCCTGGCCGAGGCCGGCCGGCTGGGCGGCAGCAACAGCCGGTACGAGAAGTTTCTGACCGACCTGGACGGGCTGTACCGCGACGCCGCGGCCTACCAGGCCCGGCTGGCTACCGACGACGGCGAGCCGGTCTACTGGGTCGAGACCACCGAGACCGAGCCGGGTCCGGGCGGGTTGATCACCGGCATCAGCGTGCTGGAGCCCGGGACGGTCGGGACCGAGTACGCCATGACCCGCGGGCACCTGCACGCCATCGCCGACCGGTCCGAGCTGTACGTCGGGCTGTCCGGTCGCGGCGTGATGATCTTGGACACCGTGGACGGCGAGAGCAAGGTGGTGGAGCTGAACCCGGGCCAGGCGGTCTACGTGCCGGGTCACTGGGTGCACCGCAGCGTCAACGTGGGAAAGGAGCGCCTCGCGACCCTGTTCTGCTACGCCGCGGACGCCGGCCAGGACTATTCGATCATCGAGCGGGCCGGCGGCATGAAGTCGCTGGTCGTTATCGACGGCGACGGCTGGGCCGTTCAGCCCAACCCGGACCACCGTGGCTACCAGCCGGTCGCGCCTTCATGATCATCTCTCATGATCTTGGGACCACGGGCGACAAGGCCACGCTGGTCAGCAACGACGGCGAGGTGCTGGCGGCCGTCACGTCCGCCTACGGCACCGACTTCGGCCCGCGCGGCAAGGCCGAGCAGGACCCCGAGGACTGGTGGACCGCCCTGTGCGCCGCCACCCGGGAACTGCTCGGACGCGCGTCGGTGCGGGCCGAGGACATCGACGTGGTCTCGTTCTCCGGTCAGATGATGGGAGCGGTGCTGCTCGACCGGGCCGGAGCGCCGGTACGGCCGGCCATCATCTGGGCCGACACCCGCTCGGTGGCCCAGACGGCCACGCTGGTCGACCGGGTCGGGATGGCCGAGGGGTACCAGATCACCGGGCATCGGCTCAACCCGACCTACTCGCTGTCCAAGATCATGTGGGTGCGCGATCAGGAGCCGGAGGTGTTCGCCCGGGCGCGCACGGTGGTGCTGGCCAAGGACTTCGTCGCCTACCGGCTGACCGGAGTCCTGGCCACGGACCCGTCCGACGCCTCCAGTACGAATGCCTACGACCAGGCTGCGGGGGAGTGGTCGACCGAGCTGATCGAGGCCGCCGACCTGCCGCGCTCACTCTTCCCCGACATCGTTCCCTCCACTGCCGTGGTCGGGCAGGTCACCACTGACGCCGCGGCGGCCACCGGCCTGCGGCCCGGGACGCCGGTGGTGATGGGTGGCGGCGACGGTCCGATGGGGGCCCTCGGTGCCGGCATCATCTCGCCCGAGTCCGGCGCGTACACCTATCTCGGCTCCTCGTCCTGGGTCTCGGTGGCGGCCGACGCACCCCTGCACGACCCCCAGATGCGCAGCATGACCTTCAACCACGTACTGCCCGGGCGGTACGTTCCGACCGCGACGATGCAGGCCGGCGGCGCGTCCCTGGAGTGGGTGATCGATGTCCTGGCGCCCGGTCAGGACGACCGGTACGACCGGTTGCTGGCCGAGGCCGCGAAGGTGCCGGCGAGCCAGGACGGCCTGTACTTCCTGCCCCACCTGCTCGGAGAGCGCTCGCCGTACTGGAACCCGGCGGCCCGGGCGGTCTTCGCCGGCCTCGGCCGCCACCACGGCCCGGCCCACCTGACCCGAGCCGTCCTCGAGGGCGTGGCGTTCAACCTCTACACCGGTCTCCTGGCCTTCGTGGAGAACGGCACGCCGATCGACGCGGTCGACGCGATCGGCGGTGCGGCGAACTCCCGGTTGCTGCTGCAGATCTTCGCCGACGTCTGGGGTGTGGAGGTGACCAGTCGGAACCTGGTCGACGAGGCCACCGCCGTCGGTGCCGCGATCGTCGGTGGCGTCGGCGTCGGCATCTTCGACGATTTCGCGGTGGCCGGCCGGTTCTCCCACGAACTCAGCACCCAGGCGCCCGAGCCCGGCACGCACGAGCGCTACCGGCGCGAGTACGCGCTGTTCATGGAGGCGTACGCCCGGCTCGAGCCCTGGTTCGACAAACTCTGACTAGCCCGGCCGCTTCATCAACCGCGCCGGCACCAGCGGGTCAGCACGTGCGAGGACGGCGACGGAGGGCCGACGAGTCGTCGGTTGGGGCCTTTCAGACCCCGCAGCCGTCGTTCGCTGGCCCGGAGCCGGTGGTCGCCGTGGCTCGCGTCACCGGCCACCACGGTCTGGGCGGCGACCGCCCAACCCCACATGAGGGGAAGCAGGGCACTGCCCAGCGAGGTCACCGACGTGATCGCGAACATGAACGGGATGAAGACGATGAGCAGGATTGGCGTTGCGCGGGGACGGAAGCCGTTGCGCAGCATCATGATCCCGAGCGCGATCCCGCCGAACCCGATGACGAGCATGGCCGCGATCCCGACGATGAACATCTGGTCCATCCACGGCGTGAAGTAGTCGCCGATCACCGACAGCGTCATGGCGGCGTACGCGGCGAGCATGATCTGCCACAGGCGTCGCTCGGCTCCCCCGGGCTGCGTCGACGATAGACGAGGTACGCCGCCGCGGTGAAAGCCAGGCAGACGGGGAGCCAGATCTTCCCGTAGGTGACGTAGACCGTCCACGGGTCGCTCCAGTCGAGCAGTGGCGCGAGGGCCCGAGTGGCCGGCTCGCCCCAGGCCCGGGCGAGGGGCGACTCCGCGAAGTCCCCGGGGTGGGCCTGGGCCCGGGCGAGGGCGTGGACCTGCCCGACCAGCGTGCCGACCGTGGCCATCACCCAGGCGGACTTGCTGATGACTCGGGCGGCGGATGCGGTGATCTCCATGGCTGACTCCTGGTTCGGCGGTGCTGTGGCCGTCGGATGATCGGCCACCTCCGACGGCTAGGAACCCCGGCCCGTCCCGTCGTCCTGCGCTCGCAGGAAATCGCCTCGCCCGACCGGAGGACCGACTCAGTCCTCCGCAGGGAGGACGTCGGCCGGATCATCCGGCGGTAGCGTCGAAGGGTGAGTCGCCGGAACTGGGCTTTCGACATCGCCCTCGCGTTGGCGGTGGCCGTGCTCGGCCAGCTCGAGGCGTGGTGGGGCATCGGGTCGACGCACCGCCAGGGTCCGGTGTGGGCACAGTCCCTGTTGTACGCCGTGACCGCCCTCCTGCTGGTGTTCCGACGGGTTCGATCCGCTCGGCTGTCTCGCCGCGATCAGTGTGGCGAGTCTGATCGAGTTCGCTGGCGGTCGGCTCCCGGAGGGGTTCGGAGTCAGTGTGGCGCCGCTGATCGCCACCTACACGGTCGGCAACCGGCTGGAGTGGCGCCGGTCGTGGGTCGGCCTGGTGCTGTCGGTCGCGATCGGGGTGGCCTGGGCGGCCTTCGACCCGATGAACGTCACCGCCGTCCGATCGTCTGGGTTCGTTGGTCTGGGTCGACCCCGTTCATCATCGCGTGGCTGTTCGGCACGGTGGTCCGGGTCAGCCGGCTCAACGCCGAAGAGCGGCGGATCGAACCGCGAGCAGCGGGCCGCACAGGCGGTGGCCGAGGAACGCACCCGGATCGCCCGGGAGTTGCATGACGTGATCGGGCACAGCGTGAGCGTGATGACGGTGCAGGCGTCAGCGGTCCGCCGGATGCTGTTGCCGGATCAGATCACCGAACGGCGAGGCCCTGGAGACGGTCGAAGCGGTCGGGCCGGGAGGCGCTCTCGGAGATGCGCCGGATGGTCGGCGTCCTGCGCCGGCCCGATGCCGGCGCCGAGCTCGAGCCACCCCCCGGGCTCGGTCAGGTCGACCGGCTCGCAGAGGAGTTTCGCAGCTGCCGGACTGCCGGTATCGGTGTCGGTCACCGGGGCGGTCCGCGGACACTGCCGCCGGGACTCGATCTGACCGCATACCGGCTCGTCCAGGAGGGGTTGACCAACACCCTGCGGCACGCCCGGAACCCGGGGGGCGCCGAGGTGGCCATCGACTTCGGCGCGGACCGGGTCGAGCTTGCCGTCCGGGACGACGGGCAGCACGGTGGCGCCGCCGGTCCCACCGGCGGAAGCAGGCAACGGGCTCCTGGGCATGCGGGAGCGAGTAGCGGTGTACGGCGGTTCGCTGTCGGCCCGAGGGCGGCCCGAGGGCGGCTTCGAGTTGGTGGCCACGCTTCCCCTGGATCAGGCGTGAACGCCGCCGACGTGCGCCGGCTTCGTCGATCGGCGTGCTCATCGTCGACGACCAGGCCTTGGTGCGGGCCGGGTTCCGGATGATCCTGCGAGATCGAGCCGGACATCCACGTGGTGGGGGAGGCGGCCGACGGCGACGCAGGCGGTGGCCCAGGTGGCGGCGACGAGGCCGGATGTGGTCCTGATGGACGTACGCATGCCCGGGGTCGATGGCATCGCGGCCACCCGCCGGATCGCTGGCTGACCCGTCGTGCCAGGCGCGCGTTGTGATGCTGACGACGTTCGACATGGACGAATACGTGTACGCGGCCCTACAGGCCGGGGCCAGCGGGTTCCTGCTCAAAGACGTGCCGCCCGAACTGCTCGTCGCCGGCATCCGGGCGGTGCACGCCGGCGAGTCACTCCTGGCGCCCTCCGTGACCCGGCGGATGATCGAGTCGTTCCTCGAGCGGCCACGGGCGGCCGGGGGCCGGTGAGACAGCAGCGGCTGGCCGCGTTGACGTCTCGCGAGCAGGAGGTGTTGCGGCTGCTCGCGCGCGGCCTGACCAACGCCGAGATCGCCGGTGAGCTGTATCGTGTCGGAGACGACGGTGAAGACCCATGTCGGCCACGTGCTGATGAAGCTGGGCCTGCGCGACCGCGTCCAAGCCGTCATCTACGCCTACGAGACGAAGCTGATCGGCGGTGGTTGAGCATCGGAGGACCTCTCCATCACCCGCTCCCAGCAACGCTGCCTGGGAGCACTCCGCTCTGGCGTCAGCGTCAGAACCGGTAGTTTCTTGCCGAGGCAGCCCTTCGACCGCCTCAGGTCACAGTGAGGGAGGCAGTCAGAGTCTGGCTCTGGCGGCGGAACTCGCGCGGGGTGATGCCGTACTGGGCTCGGAACTGCCGGTTGAAGTTGGACAGGTTCGCGTAGCCGGCCCGGTGGTAGATCGACGCCACGGGAAGATCGGTGTCCTTCAGGAGTTTGCGCGGCGCGGGCGAGCCGCAGCTTGCGCACGGTGTCGCTGAAGGTCTGGCCGCTCATCCGTTTGAAGTACTTGGAGAAGGCGGACTCGGACATGCCGATCAGCGCGGCGGCGGCGGACAGCCGCACCTCACCCACCAGGTTGTCGATGATGTAGGCGAAGGCACGGTCGATGATGTCTGCGGCGTGCTCCTCATCCAGCGGTGGGAGCCACGCCTTGCCGAGGGCCTGGTGTTCCGAACTCGGTGCGCCGAGGCGAGCACACCGAGGAGGCCGAAGATGTGTTGCAGACGCGCTGCGCCGGTGGTTTCGCCGATGGACTGCAGTTCCTGAGCGCCCGCACGCGCGGTTCGGCCGGTGAACTCGATGCCGTGCGCCGACTTCTCCAGCAGGAGATCGAGGTCGCTCAGCTCCGGCAGCACCGCCTGGCACTGCCGGATCCAGTCGGGGTGGAACTGGAGAACGACGTCGCGGTCGACGATGACCTCGCCGGGCTCGAGGTCGCTGATCCAGTGATGCGGCAGGTTGGAGCCGACCAGGACGAGTTGTCCGGCGGAGAACACGTCGATCCGGTCACCGACGATGTAGCGGCCGGTCCCGAACCGGATCAGGTGCACCTCGTACTCGGGGTGGTAGTTCCACCGCGAGAACGGGCTCGGCACGCTGTGCATGTGCCAGCGGGCCGACAGCCGCGGGTCGCTGGGCACCACCTCGCGAGCCGCTGGAATCGTCGCCAGCCGCTGTGCTACGACCGCCGACAGTGGCTGCCGCTGCTGTCCGCTCGTCATCGCGATCGCTTCACCCCAAGAGAGTCGTCGTGGCAAGAGAGTATCAGCGTCGGGCACGGCGACCGCTAGAGTGACCCCATGAGCTCAGCATCGCCGACCGTGCGTTCGGTTCACCGGCTGACGCAGTACGCCCACGGCGGCGGCTGCGCGTGCAAGATCCCACCGGGCGAGTTGGAGGACCTGCTCGCCGGCCTGTCTCCGTGGACGTCGGCCGACCTCATCGTCGGTCTCGCGTCCGGCGACGACGCGGCGGTCGTCCGCATCGACGGCAATCGGGCGATCGTCAGCACCATCGACTTCTTCACCCCGGTGGTCGACGACGCGTACGACTTCGGCCGGATCGCCGCGGCCAATGCGCTGTCCGACGTGTACGCGATGGGGGCGCGCCCCGTCGTCGCCGTCAACATCGTCGGCTGGCCCCGGGACGTGCTGCCGCTGGAACTGCTGCAGGAAGTGCTCCGGGGCGGCATGGAGATCGGCCGCCAGGCCGGCTGCCACATCGCCGGCGGCCAGAGCATCGACGACCCCGAGCCCAAGTACGGCCTGGCCGTCACCGGTCTGGCTGATCCGGATCGCCTGCTGCGTAACGACGCCGCCGCGGGCGGGCCTGCCGATCAGTCTGACCAAACCGCTCGGTCTCGGCGTGCTGAACAACCGGCACAAGGCCACCGGGGAGGTGTTCGGTGAAGCGATCGCCACCATGACCACCTTGAACGCCGCCGCTGCTGAGGCCGCGCTGGCCGCCGGCCTGACCGCCGCCACCGACATCACCGGGTTCGGTCTGCTCGGGCACGCCTACAAGATGGCTCGGGCATCGGGGGTCTCGATGGTGATCGACGCGGCGGCGGTGCCCTACGTCGACGGGGCACGGCAGGCCCTGGCCGACGGCTACGTCAGCGGCGGCACCCGGCGCAATCTGGACTGGGTCCGAGGTCAACTGAGCACGGGCGTCTCCGAGGACGAGTTGCTGCTGCTCGCCGACGCCCAGACCAGCGGCGGGCTGCTCGTGGTCGGCGAGATCCCCGGCGCCCCGGTGATCGGCGAGGTGGTGCCGGCGGGCGAAACGGCGCTCGTCGTCCGCTGACCCGGTCCGGCCGGATCAGCTGCGGCGGGCGGCCTGCGCCCCGAGTTCCCCCTCGGCGGCGTCCTTGCGGACCCGCGGCAGTCGGGTGACGGCGGGGAGCACGATGGAGACCAGCGCGATGATGCCGATGGTCGTGTACGCGGTCGCGTAGTCCTTGTCGGCACCGATCAGGGCCGCCGCGATCAGTGGGCCGACCACGCCGCCCAGGCTCCAGCCGATCAGCATCAGGCCGTAGATGCCGCCCGCGTACTTGACCCCGAAGAAGTCGCCGGCGGTGGCCGGCATGGTGCCGAAGGCGCCGCCGTAGCAGAGGTAGACCACCGCGGCGAGGACGAAGAACAGCACGGCGTTGCCGACGTGCGGGATCAGCAGCAGGCAGACGCCCTCGAGCGCCAGGATGGCGACGAACGTCGTCATCCGCCCCAGCCGCTCCGACATCGCGGCCCAGAAGATCCGGCCGGCGCCGTTGAACAGGCCGAGGAAGCCGACGGCAGCGGCGGCTGCGGCGGCCGTGTAGCCGGCGAGGTCGGTGAAGCTGGCCGCGGCTTGCGAGATCAGCGCGATGCCGGCGATCACCGCGAGGGTGAGGATGGCGGTCAGCGCGTACCACTGCCAGGTCCGCAGGGCCTCGGCCTGGGTGTAGTCCCGGCCGCTGTCGACCACCTTGCCCGACGTGGCCGGTGAGTAGCCGGGGACCTCGTAGCCCTGCGGCGGATTGCGGAAGAAGAAGGCGCCGGCCAGCGAACCGATCAGATAGGCGATGCCCAGCGGCAGAAAGGCCGCGGTGGGCTGGTCGGGGTTTCCGGCGATCAACCACTGGGCGATCGGGGCGGTGAGCACGGCACCGAAGCCGAAGCCACCCACGGCGAGACCGGTGATCAGTCCGCGCCGGTCCGGGAACCACTTCTGCAGCATGGCGATCGGCACGATGTAGGCCAGGCCCAGCCCGAAGCCGGCGAGGACCCCGTAGCCCAGCACCAGCAGCCACAACTGGTCCGCGCTCCGGGCGAAGGACGCCAGGACGACACCGAATCCGTAGATCGCGCCGCCGACCATGGCGACTGTGCGCGGCCCGCGCCGGTCCTGGATCCGGCCCCCGATGAACGTGCCGATGAAGATCATCCCGATCGCCACCTCGAACGGCAGCGTCGCCTCCACCTTGGTCAACGTGAACGGTGCGGCGGTCTGCAGCGCCTTGCTGAACACGCTCCAGGCGTAGACCGCGCCGATGGAGAGCTGGAGCAGCAGCGCGGCGGCGACCAGCCCCCAACGGCCTTTGGTCGGGTTGGCGGCGATCGCTGACTGGGTCTGGGTCATGGGGATCTCCTCAGGGGCTGGGTTCAGGTAGTGCTCGAATCGACAGGGCTCTGATCGGTGTCTCGGTCACCGGTCTGGTTTTCGGCGGCGCGGCGATCGACGCGTTCGCGCTGCGGCATGACGGTGTACTTGGGGTCCTTGGCCGACTCCTGACCGGCTTCGAAGACGCCGAACCGGGTGCAGGCCGAGCCGGCCATCAGCATCAGGCCCGAGAATGCCGCGGCGATCCGGCTGCGGCCCCCGAACAGCGCCGCCCCTACGGCGCCGGCCGCGGTCAGTGCCTTGCTGGCCTTCATCAACCGGCCGGCGGTGCCGGTGTGCAGCGTCTCCGCCGACAACCCCATCGAGTGCTCCATCCGGTGCTCGACGGCCAGTTCGACGGCCGCACCGACGACCGCGAGCCGCCGGGCCGGACCAGCCTGGTCGAGCGGCGCGCACACCAGGCCGAGCCCGCCCGACGCCGCGGCCGCCGAGCCGACGAAGACGAACGGCAGTTCGCGGTGCGCGTCGTGCCAGGCCGGGGTCGCGGTGTCGGTGAGCAGCACCGCGGTGTACGACGCGACTCCCGGCGCGAACAGGGCGGCCGCCAGCCCGCCGGGGCGCGCCGCCAGGGCGAGCAGCCGGCCGATCGGGCCGAAGTCCACCGGAAGCAGCCGGACGATTTCGGCACCGGCGGCCAGCACGGCACCGGGCGCGTACGCGGTGAGGATCCAGGTGCCGATCGACATCGGCGACGTCGGCTTGACCACCCGCAGCATGTTGACGAAGCGCTCGGGCCGGCCGAGATCGTGGACGAGCGCCACCATGCTCACGCTCAGGCCGCCCAGCGCCGCGAGTCGCCCGGCGCGTCGCAGGGCCGGTCGGTCGGTCAGGTCGGCTCCGGCGGCGAGGAGTGACGATCCGGCGGCCAGTCCGCCCATGAACAGGTAGGTCGGGATGTCGGCCTCCCACGGTGAGGCCTTGACGACGGGGCGGCCGTAGTACGACGTGAACGTCGCATCCGGAACCATCAGTTCCTCGGCCCGACCCCGCCGCCGACCACCGGGCCGCCGCCCCTCCCGACTCCTTGACGCCGCGGTGACCGCGTTCCCCTCGCGGACGGCTGAGCCCGGCACTGCCCGGTGGCCGACGTCGCCTGGTGCGGACCCGAGGTCCGCCGGCAGATCTGGATTGCTCATCAGCGCCGCCCGGCGAAGACGGCCGCAGCGGCGGTGAGCAGACCGACCGCGGCCATCGCGGCGTGCTTCCACATCCGCGGCAGGTCGGCGGTCGTGACGATCGGATCCGGCGGCAGGCCGTAGACCTCCGGCTCGTCCAGCAGCAGGAAGAACGCCCCGGCCCCTCCGGTGCCGCCGTCCGGGTCCTCGCCGTAGAGCCGGGCCTCCGGAACACCGGCCGCGTGCAGCGTCGCAACCCGATCGACGGCCCGCTCTCGGAGTTCGTCGAGCGTGCCGAACTGGATCGACTGCGTCGGGCAGGCCTGGGCGCAGGCCGGCGTCTGGTCGTTGCCGAGCCGGTCGTAGCACAGCGTGCACTTCTGGGCGATACCGACGTTCTTGGTGTGCTGGTCGCCGATCCGGCGGTCGATCACCCCGTACGGGCAGGCCGGAACGCAATAGCCGCACCCGTTGCAGATGTCGTCCTGGACGACGACGGTGCCGAACTCGGTCCGGAACAGTGCGCCGGTGGGGCAGACGTCGAGGCAGGCGGCGTTGGTGCAGTGCTTGCACACGTCGGAGGCCATCAGCCAGCGGAAGTCGGTCTTCTCACCCGCCTCGGGCGACGCGCTCGGCAACTCGAAGGCGGGCATGCCGAGGTCGACCCGCGGTACCGACGGCTTTTTCTGCTCGATGAACGCGACGTGCCGCCAGGTGCTCCCGCTCAGCTGGCCGGTGTTGTCGTACGAGCTGCCGAGCATGTTGTAACCGTCGTCGGGGATGCCGTTCCACTCCTTGCAGGCCACCTCGCAGGCCTTGCAGCCGATGCAGATCGAGGTGTCGGTGAAGAAGCCGACCCGGGCCGGCGACTCGTCCCAGCCGGCGTCCCGGGCCGGTCCCAAGGGGTCGGTCGAGCCGAACGAGAACGCCTCGTCCCAGGGCCGAGCTTGATGGACCGTCATGTCGTTCCTTCCCGGACCCCGTCCTTGCGCGGGCCACCATTGGCCCCGCTGGCGGCGTTGCGGAGCTCATTGCCCGTGTCCAGCGTGATCCCGGCCCGCCGGCGATAGGTCTCGACGTACTCCAGCAGGGCGGGACCACGCGGGCGGCGGCCCGGCTGGACGTCGCACGAGGCCACCTTGGACTCCTGGATGTGCACGTTCGGGTCGAGGGTGACCCCGAACAGGTCGTTGGCCGAATCGCCGGTGACCACGGCGTCGCCGCCGATGCCCCAGTGATAGGGCAGTCCGACCTGGTGGATCGTCTTGCCGCCGACCTCCAGCGGCACCACCCGGTCGGTGACGATCACCCGCGCCTCGACGGCGGTGCGCGCGGTGACGATCGTCGCCCACCCGTTGTTGACCAGGCCCCGCTCCCGGGCCAGTTCGGGGGAGACCTCGCAGAAGAACTCCGGCTGCAACTCCGACAGATAGGGCTGCCACCGGCTCATCCCGCCGGCGGTGTGGTGCTCGGTCAGCCGATAGGTGGTGAACACGTACGGGAACACCTCGGCCCCGGGCTCGTCACCGGACGGATTGGAGTAGTTGTCCGTCCGCGAGAACACCTGCCGCGTCGGGCTGGCCTGCTGGCTGTACAGCGCGTTGCTGACCGGGGATTCCGACGGTTCGTAGTGGCTGGGCAGCGGGCCGTCGAGCAGCCCGGTCGGTGCATAGAGCCAGCCGAGGCCGTCGGCCTGCATGATGAACGGATCGTCACCGCGCAGGGCCGCCGGGCCGACCGCGCCCTCGGGCGGCACGTACGACGGCGGCTTGGTCAGCTCGAAGTCCGGCACGTCGTGCCCGGTCCACTTCTGCTGCTCCTCGTCCCACCAGACGTAGGCCTTCCGCTCGCTCCACGGCTTGCCGTCGGGGTCGGCCGCGGCCCGGTTGTAGAGGATCCGCCGGTTCATCGGCCACGCCCAGCCCCACTCCGGCGCGACCCAGGACTGCTCCCGGCCGGGCTTGCGCCGGGCCGACTGGTTGACCCCGCCGGCGTACACCCCGGTGTAGATCCAGCAGCCGCCCGCGGTCGACCCGTCGGGTTTCATCTCGTTGAACGTGTTGAGCAGTTGGCCCTGCTTCTCGCCGCTGAGGTGGAAGCCGTTGATCTCCTTGAGGACCGCCTCGGCGGAGATCTCGCCGTGCTCGTCCACGGGATAGTCCCAGGTCAGGTCGAGGATGGGCCGGTCCCGCGGGTCGGTGGAGTCGGCCAGCTTCGCCCGGATCTTCTGCCCGAGCAGGTAGAAGAACTCGAGCTCGCTCTGGGCGTCGCCGGGCGGCTCGACCGCCTTGTGGTGCCACTGCAGCATCCGCTGGGTCTGGGTGAACGTGCCGTCCTTCTCGACGTGGGCGGCGGCCGGGAAGAAGAACACCTCGGTGTCGATCTCTTCAGGTCTTCAGTTCGCCGGTCTCGATCTCCGGAGCGTCCTTCCAGAAGGTCGCCGTCTCGATCAGGTTCAGGTCGCGGACCACCAGCCACTTCAGGTGGGCCAGGCCCAGCCGCTGCATCTTGCCGTGCGCGGATCCGACGGCCGGGTTCTGGCCGAGCACGAAGTAGCCGTCGATCTCGTCCCGGAGCATCGACATCACCGTCGCGTACGTGCCGTGGTCGCCGGTCAATCGCGGCAGATAGTCGTACGCCCAGTCGTTCTCCGCCGTGGCCGCGTCGCCCCACCACGCCTTGAGCAGGTTCACCGTGTAGGTGCGGGCGTTGGTCCAGAAGCCCTTCTGGGTCGGACTGGCGATCTGCCCGACGAAGTCGTCCAGGGTGTCGTGCGACCCGGCCATCGGCATCGGCAGATAGCCGGGCAGGAGGTTGTACAGGGTCGGGATGTCGGTGGAGCCCTGGATGCTGGCGTGACCGCGCAGCGCCATGATGCCGCCGCCGGGCCGGCCCATGTTGCCGAGCAGCAACTGGATGATCGCCGAGCCGCGGATGTACTGCACGCCCACCGTGTGGTGGGTCCAGCCGACCGAGTAGACCCAGGTCGTCGTCCGCTCCCGCCCGCTGTTGCTGGTCACGGCCTCGCAGACGTCGAGCAACTGCTCCGGGGAGACGCCGCAGACTTCCTGGACCAGTTCCGGGGTGTAGCGCGCGTAATGCCGCTTGAGCACCTGGAACACGCAGCGCGGATGCTGCAACGTCTCGTCCCGCCTGACCTCGGTGTGCTCCAGCGCGGCTCCGTGGCCGCCCAGTTCGTGACCCGCCGCCCGGTCCTCGGCGTCGCCCTCGCTCTCGTCGCCCTGGCCCCCGGCGTCACCGGCCGGATGGTCGGGATGGGCGTCGTAGGCCCAGCTCGAGGTGTCGTACGTGCCCGTCTCCGGGTCGTAGCCGGAGAAGACACCGTCGAGCTCGTCGACGTCCTGAAAGTCCTCACTGACCAGGTTCGCGGCGTTGGTGTAGGCGAGGACGTAGTCGTGGAAGTACTTCTCGTTGCTCAGGATGTAGTTGATCACCGCACCGAGGAAGACGATGTCGCTGCCGGCCCGGATGGGCACGTGGGTGTCGGCGACCGCGGACGTGCGGGTGAAGCGCGGGTCGATGTGGATGACCCGCGCGCCGCGGGCCTTCGCCTCGACCACCCACTGGAACCCCACCGGATGGCACTCGGCCATGTTGGAGCCCTGGATGATGATGCAGTCAGCCTGCTGCAGGTCCTGCAGGAAGCCGGTCGCCCCGCCCCGGCCGAAGGAGGCCCCCAAACTGGGGACCGTGGCACTGTGTCAAATACGGGCCTGGTTCTCGATCTGGATCGCGCCCAGCGCGGTGAACAGCTTCTTGATCAGGTAGTTCTCTTCGTTGTCCAAAGTGGCCCCGCCCAGCGCGGCCAGCCCCATGGTCCGGCGCAACGGGCGGCCGTGCTCGTCGTGGTCCTGCCAGCGCTTGGTCCGGGATTCGATCATCCGGTCGACGATCATGTCGGTCGCTTCGTCGACGCCGATGCGCCGCCAGGAGGTGCTGCGCGGCGCGCGGTACAGCATGGTGGTTGCCCGGCCCGGCGAGTTGACCAGTTGTTCGCTGGCGGAGCCCTTGGGGCAGAGCCGGCCCCGGGACACCGGGGAGTCGGGATCACCCTCGATCTGCACGACCTTCTCGTCACGGACGTAGACGCGCTGCCCGCAGCCGACGGCGCAGTACGGGCACACGCTCTGCACCACCCGGTCCGCCGTGGCCGTTCGCGCGGTCAGCGCCTTGGTGTGCGCGGACTGCACGGCGGCACCGCGACCGAGCGGGTCGGAGCCGGTCAGTTGCCGGACGACCGGCCAGTCCAGAAAGGTCTTGCGAATGTCCACGGTGACCTCCTGGCAGCCACCCTAGCGAACGGGTGTTTACTCCGTAAACACCCCCGTTGAGCGTCTCGCGTGGTGAGTTTGATCTGGTACTCGAGGCAAAATCACCACGCGTCGACGCAACGGCAATAAGAAGACATCTAGCCGTTCGGACGGCTCAAACTGCCGTCTGGGCCTTAAGGTGAGGGCGCGAGGGTTCGTTTGTGGAGTTTTACGACGGTCGGAGGATCGACAACCGCCATCTACGAAGCGAAGCTGGACCGATACCGACCCTCCCATGCCGGTCCAGTTTCGTCAGATGGAGTCGAGATCTTCATCGCGCCCCGACTCCCGGCCGGTGCATTCTTCACCATCGCGACGAATCAGCGTCTGGTCCGCGCACGGCAGTCACCGAAGGAGTGAGCATGGCCGGCAATCCCACTGCCTATCTCTACGGACCCAAGGGACGTATCCGCGGCGTCGCCGGCGTGCTCGTTTCCACCAACGTCGCCGCATTCAACCCTTGGCCGGTGTCCTTGGACTACCGGAAGGCCTTCTCGGTCCGCATCATCTCGGCTGACGGCAGCACCGATGAGTGGGCCACCCCGAAAGAGGTCGTGTACATGCGGCTCGAGGGGGCGAAGGAGAGCACGAACGTCGCCGGCGTCACCCTTGACCGGCACTCCGATTTTCCGGTGGTCCTGGGCACGCGCGTGCCCGAGGACGTCATCGTCGAAGCGCTCGAGGACAAGGCCAAAGGCAGCCGAGGCGCCCTGCTCGATCTGAGTGCGGACCGGTTCGGCGGCTTGGCGAACCGGAGCCGCCGCCTCCCGACCGTGGCGAACCCGACGCTCGGTGACGGCAAACCGCCGGCGGCCATCCCGGAGACCTTCACGGTCAGCACCGGTCAGGCCCGGCTGGCCACGATCTCCATCTGTCGAATCTTCCGGTGGGACTGAGCCGGGACGCCGGTCGGGTCTGGACGGATCGTCCCCGGCGGAGGTTCTTTCGGCCGGTGAGCCGGCGATCCTCCGTCACGGATTTCCTGGTCGCGGCGGTCGCGGTCGCCTTGGACGTGGCGTTGTTCACCCAACTGTCGGAGGCCCCCGATCAGAGCGGCTGGGTCAGCCGCGATATTCCGCGGGCAATGATCATCGGGGCCGGTCTGGTCGCGGTGATCCCGCTGTCGTTCCGGCGCCGCGCGCCGACGGCGGTGTGCCTGATCTTGGCCGGGTACGCGCTGCTGCTGACGGCAACCCTGGGCTCGCGTCCGCTGGTTTCCCTGCTGGTCGCGCTCTACACCGCGGCCGTGTGGTCCGACCGGGTGCGCGCCCGGTTGTGCCTCGCCGCCGTACTCGTCGCGCACGGCGTCGCCGTCGGGTACGAGGCCTCGTTCGGTGGTGCGAGCACCTCGACCTTCGCGGTCACGGCCGTTGCGATGGTCTACGCCCTGCTCGACATCGCCACCTGGGCGGCAGGGCGCTGGGGCTCGAGCGCGGCCGCTCGCGCGCGGGCCCGGGAACTGGAGGCATCGCGCGCGGCCCTGGCCGCCGCAGCCGTGGATGCGGAGCGACTTCGGATCGCCCGCGAACTGCATGACATCGTCGCCCACGCCGTGACCGTGATGGTGCTGCAGTCGGCCGGCGCCAGCCGGATCGCCGTCAAGGACCCGGAGCTCGCCGCCGGTGCGATGCGGGCGGTGGAGAACACCGGCAAGCAGGCGGTCGCCGAACTGCGCCGGCTGTTGGAGGTACTCCGCGCCGAGGACACGGCCCAGGCCGATGGCGACGTCGACCAACTCAGCGGAACCAGCCGGCTGGCCAATCTGGACGACCTGGTGGCGCAGATCCGCTCCATCGGCATCAACGTCGCCGTCGAGGAGACTGGCTCCCGGTGCGAGCTGGATGCCAGTGTCGACTTGGCCGCCTACCGGGTGATCCAGGAGGCGTTGACCAACGTCAACAAGCACGCCGGGGTCGGTGCGGTGGCCCGGGTGCACCTCGCCTGGAGCCCGAACGAGCTGGTCATCGAGGTGGTGGACGATGGCCAGGTGAAGGCGGGCATCGAGCACCTGGCCAGCGGTTACGGTCTGGTCGGGCTCGCGGAACGGGTCAAGCTGGTCGGCGGCCGGCTGGAGTCCGGACCCCGCCAAGGTGGCGGCTTTCGGGTGCACGCGGTGCTGCCCACCAGCGGTTTCGAGGCTGGCCCGGTCGCCGGGTCGCGGGCGAACCGGAGCCGGACACAGTGACGATCCGCATCCTCCTGGTCGACGACGAGCAACTCGTCCGGACGGGTCTGGCCATGATCTTGGCCGTCGAGGACGACCTCGAGGTCGTCGGCTTCGCGTCCGACGGCGAGGACGCGGTGCTCCGGGCCACCGAGCTGCGGCCGGACATCGTCGTGATGGATGTGCGGATGCCCAGGCTGGACGGGGTGGAGGCGACCAAGCGGATCCTGGCCGACCAGGAAGGTTCGACCGCGGTGCTGATGCTGACCACCTACAACGTCGATGCGGCCGTCCGGGCGGCGCTGCGGGCGGGTGCCTCGGGATATGTGCTCAAGGATGCCGCGCCCGATGAGCTGGTCGGGGCCGTCCGGGCCGTTGCCGACGGCGAGGCGTGGCTCGATCCGGCCGTGGCCAGGACATTGCTGGACGACTTCAAGGCCCAGCAGGCGACGACCCCCAGCCCGATCGGCACCCCCGAACTCACCCCGCGTGAGCGGGAGGTCCTGCGTCTGGTGGCGCACGGGCTGTCCAATACCGAGATCGCGGAGTTCTTCACCATCGCCGAGACGACGGTGAAGACTCACGTCAGCCGCATCCTGATCAAGCTGGGTCTGCGCGATCGGGCCCAGGCCGTCGCTGCCGCGTACCGACGGCACGTCCTCGAACCCGATGATCCGCTCCCGCCGCGGCGCTGAGGTCGGCGCCGCGGCCCGGCCTTGCCGGTCTACTTGGTCCGGCCTTCGACGGTGAAGCAACCGTTCTCGAACGCGCCGCTCAGACCGTCCGCGCCGCTGATCCTCCAGTACGGCTCGATCTTGTGCCGGCCGGCCTTCAGCGGGATCACGGCGAGCGTGCTGCGGGTCTCCCAGAACTCGGAGTGGTTGGCCAGATTGCCCGGCCCGTACACCTTCTCCTGCACGGCCCCACCGTCGATGGAGTAGCCGACGCGGACCTCCGCCTTCGAGACCACGCCCATGTCGGCGGCGAGCTGAGCGACGACCTTGCGGGACACGTCGCCGTTGTCGATCGTCACGCCGAGACCGAGCGACTGCCAGCCGTCGGCCACGGTGATCGTCTTGAGGGTGAACGCGCACTTCTCCTGCGCTCCCGGAATTGCTTCGGCGGTGCCGGCCAACAGTGCGTACGAACCGGCTCCACTGAGCAGGGCGCCGGCCGCGACGAGGGCGGCCACGCGCTTGGCTGAACGAGACATCTGGATCCTCCTATGAAGGTCGCCCGACCCCGTTGGTCGAGCGACACGTTGAGGATCGCTTTTATGGACGGTCTGAGTCGTCCGCCTGACACCTGATCTCCGCCGTCATCCTGGGGGAGTACGGACACGGCTGGTACGTCCAGAGGATTACGCGGCCGAAGGGGCCGTTTGGTCCGTTGTGCGCGCAAACAGCTAAATACTGCTGAGGGACCTCAGTGAAGGCGGCGGATCGAGATGGTGGACACCCGTGAGGGCGTCAACGGGGACGTGCTGATCTCCATCCGCCGCAAGCCCGACGACGTCGAGGGCGAGATCGTCCAGGCTCACGCACAGAACGGCGAATTCCGCGTGGTGCTCAAGCCGTGCCACTGGCGTGGCAGGGCACTACCTCGGCCAGTTCGACATGTCGCCGTGCGACAGCTTGGTGACCGACATCCAATAGGGTCACCATCGGGTCTGGGCACGGCGACCTCAGACCACCGCCGTCATGCCGCCGTCGACGTACAGGACCTGCCCGTTCACGAAGTCCGAGGCCGGCGAGGCGAGGAACACCAGGGCACCGACCAGGTCCTCGACCTCGCCCCAGCGGCCGGCGGGGGTCCGGGTGGTCACCCACTGGGTGAACTGTTCGTCCTCCACCAGCGCCTGGGTGAGTTCGGTCGCGAAATATCCGGGGGCCAGGGCGTTGGTCTGGATCCCGCGCGGCCCCAGGTCGGCGCACAGCCCCTTGGTCAGCATGACGATCCCGCCCTTGGTGGCGCTGTAGGGCGCGATGCCGGGCCGGGCAAGTTGGCTCTGCACCGATCCGATGTTGATGATCTTGCCGCTGCCCCGCTCGACCATGCCGACGGCCACCCGCCGGCTGACCAGGAACGCGCTGGTCAGGTTGGTGGCGACGAGGTCGTTCCAGTCAGTCAGCGTGAACTCGGTGAACGGCGCCCGGCGCTGGATCCCGGCGTTATTGACCAGGATGTCGGGCGTGCCCCACTCCTGCTCGATCTCGCCGATGCCGCGGTCGACGGCGTCGGAGTCGGTGACATCGAACGTGCTCACCCGCGTCTCGCCCCCGGTCTGCTCGGCCAGGTCGCGGGCCGTTGCCGCGGCCTGGTCGAGGTTGCGGCCGTGGATGGTCACCCGGCTGCCGGCCTGGAGCAGCCCCCTGGCCAGGGCCAGACCGATGCCCCGGCTGGACCCGCTCACCAGTGCGCTGGTGCCGGTCAGGTCGAAGGGATTCATGGTCTCCATTGAGTCAGCGTATGGGTGTTGGGAACGAGCGAACGCTATCAGCTGACTGAACGGCGAGCAACAGGTTGAATGGAGCGGATGCAGCGGTCATCCAGCGATCGGGCGTCGCAGCAGCGGGTTGGACAGCCGGTCGACCGCCAGCAGCAGTTCTTCGACGATCGAGGCGACGAACTGGTCGGTGGCCTGGACGGCCATCAGGGAGGCACCCATCGCCAACGACTGGTCTCCGCTCGCCCAGGGAGGCAGAACCACCGCCACGCCGTAGACGCCGGGGTGGACCTCGTTGTCGTCGATGGCGTAGCCGCGCTGCCGGGCCAGCCGGACCTTCCGGAGCAGCCCGTCGAGGGTCTGCACGCTCTGGTCAGTGCGCCGCGGGAAGTGCTGAGGCCCGGTGAACCGGCCGGCGATCTCGGCGTCGGTCAAGGTGGTCAGCAACGCGTTGCCGACTGCGGTGGGGGCGGCCGGGAACCGGCTTCCGATGCTCGCGGAGAGGCGCATCGGGGCGCGGCCCTCGTGGCGGGCGAGGTAGAGCACGTCAGTTCCGTCCAGCATCGCGATCTGCACCACCTCGTGGCCGAGCAGCGGCGCCGACGTGCAGTAGTCGTAGAACTCGCGAATCTGGTTGAACCGGGCGATGAAGGCTCCGCCGAGTTCGACCGTACGCCGCCCGAGAACGTAGCCGGTCGCGGTGCGGGCGATCATCCGGCCGTCCTCCAGCACCTGGCAGAGGTTCGAGGTCGACGACTTCGCGGCCGCGATGCCGCGAGCGATGTCGCCCAATGGCATCGGCGCCCCGTCGGCCTGCTCGAGCAGGGTGAGGATCTGCAGGGCTCGAGAAACCGCGGGGGCCGGCGTCCGCTCGACGTTTCCCTCGTCGGGCGGCCGAGCTTCAGTAGAAGTCAACGGTATCCACCCGGTTGAGGAGTTCGTCCCCGTCGAGCAGGCGGGTCGCGTTGGCGGCGAACAGCTCGGCGATCAGCCGGTCCTCGGCCGAGTTGAGGGCGCCGGTGTGCGGGCTGACCAGGAGATTCGGCTCGGCCCAGAGCGGACTGCTCTGCGGCAGCGGTTCGGTGGCGAACACGTCGAGCGCCGCGAACCCGATCCGACCGTCGCGGAGTGCGGGCAGCAGTGCGTCCTCGTCGACCACGGTGCCCCGTCCGACGTTGACCAGGATCGTCCCCGGCTTGACCGCCGCGAGCACCTCGGCTCCGATCAGCTTCTCCGTCGCGGCCGTCCCGGGCAGCGTCAAGATGATGGCGTCCACCTCGGGCACGGTGGACACGATGTCGGTGACCTTGATCAGCCGATCGACGTGCTCGACCGGTTTGCCGTGCCGGCTGGTGCCGATCACGGTCGCCCCGAGACCGGAGACCTTCTTGACCACCTCCTGACCGATCCCGCCGAGACCGACGACCAGGACCGTCATCTCCGAGACCTGGCGCATCTCCCAGCGCCCGCTCCAGTTCCGGTCGCGCTGCTGAGCGAGCAGCCGCCCAGATCCTTCGCCCCGGCGAACAGCCCGAAGACGGCGAACTCGGCCAGCGGTCCGCCATGGACGCCGGCCGACGTGGTGAAGGCGATCCGGCGCAGTTGTTCCTCGCTCAGTCCGGCGGCCTTGACCTGTCCGCCGCCGCCGGCCGCCATCGTCTGGACCCAGCGCAGCCCGGGATTCGCGTCCGCCGTCCGTTTCAGCGCCGCGGGGTCGACATCGGGAATGCCGTACAGGACGTCGGCCGAGTCGACCATCTCGTCGAACGCCTGTTGCTGGCTCGGCGTACGCCGAAACGACGGATCGCCGGAGAAGTCCGCGGATGGCGCATCGGGGGATACAGCGACTGGTCGCGGATCAGGTCGATGCGCGGCTCCAGTCGCTCGATCAGCTGCGCAGTTTGTCTCGGCCAACGGCGTGGCCACGACCACGCGCAGACGTTCGGAACTGTCGGTCATCGACATTGCCTTTCGTCGGTCGATGACGGGACAGGATCATCCACGGTCGGTTCCTCAGTGTAGGGGAGATTCACAATGTTGTGACATGTTCACTCCGCTGGATCTTCGCTAGGGTGACATCGCCATGGCGAACGAGTCAGCCGATAGCGGCGTCCCGGTAGGAGTGATCGGTCTCGGGATGATGGGTCATCCGATGGCGGTCAATCTGCTGAAGCGCGGCAACGGACCCGTGCACATCACCGGACGGGGTCGCGACCGCTATGCCGATCTGATCGACGCCGGCGCCGGGTGGCACGACACTCCTCGCTCGCTGGCCGAGGCGGTGAAGGTCCTGCTGCTGATGCTGCCCGACCTTCCGCAGGTCGAGGAGATGCTCAACGGGCCGGACGGGATCCTGGCCGCCGAGCCCGAGGACCTGCTGCTGATCATCTCGTCGTCGTCATCCCCGGTCGGGGTCTCCGAACTCGGTCAACGGCTGGCCGGGGTCACGGGTGGGGCCGTGCGGGTGGTCGATGCGCCCGTTTCCGGCGGTGTCGACGGGGCCGAGGCCGGCACCTTGTCGATCATGGTCGGTGGTGCGGAACGGGGATGTCGCCGTGGCGTCCAGCCGTGCTCGCCGCGTGCGGCAACCCGGTCCATCTCGGTCCGCTCGGCTCGGGTCAGGTGGCCAAGGCGTGCAACCAGATGATCGTCGCCTCGACCATCCTGGCGCTCGGGGAGGCCGCCGTGCTCGCCGACCGGAGCGGGATCGACCTGGGCGTGCTGTTCCGTTGCTCGGCGGTGGATACGCCGGGAGCCGCATCCTGGAGACCCGCGGCGAACGGATCGTGCGGGAGGACTACAGCCCGTCCGGCGTGGCCAAGTACATGGTCAAGGATCTCGACTTCGCGACCGCCGTCGCCGAGGCGACCGACACCCATGCGGTCCTGTTGCCGGCCCTGAAGGCCGCGTTCGAGGAGTTGACGGCCCAGGGGTTCGGCGACAACGACATCGCCGTCACCCGGCGCTACATCGCCCGGCGCTGACCCACCGCCTCGGCCTAGACTCGGCCCACCGGAGCAGTCACCGTCGCGGGGGCGACCGTCCGAGCGAAAGTTCCCCATGGCTACCCATCTGTCGCCTGGTTCGCCGACTGCCCGACCGCTGGCGGTGGCGGCTTCTCTCGACCCTGCATCGGCCCGGTGCGGGCTGCGCGCGCGATGGGTGTGGTGGTCGGCGAGGACTGTCGGATCCTGTCCCTGGCCGTCGAGCGCGGAGTACGAGCTGATCAGCATCGGCGACGGGTCACGATCAGCAGCGACGTCTTGTTCGTGACCCACGACGGTGCCGGCTGGTTGGTGCGCGATGACGAAGGACGCCGCCACTACTGGCTCGCCCGGATCGCGATCGGGCAGCGACGTCTTCGTCGGGGCGCGATCCGTCATCATGCCGGGGTCAGGATCGGCGATCCGCTGCATCGTGGCCGCCGGCTCGGTGGTGACCAGATCCGTGCCGGATGGCTCCATCGTCGGCGGCAATCCCGCCCGGCTGATCGGCTCCTTCGACGAGTTCTCGACCAAGGTGCGCCAGACCTGGCCCCAGGATCGGGTGGTGAGCTCAGGTTTCAAGCCGCCGTTGACCCAGCGCTGATCAGGCCGGTGAATTTGACCGGGTAGTCGCGGTCAAATTCACCGCGCTGTCGGCTCTATTGGGCCAGCGCGTCGCCTGCTCGGTGCAGCCGGCTCGAGGTCGACGTCGGCGACCGCCGACTGGGTGGTGGTGAAGATCTTGGTGGCCTGAGGTCGCAGGCTGTCGGTTCCAGCACGGTGAGGATGTTGTGGCCGGGTGGCGGCAGCCGGAGCCGGTAGCGCCCCTCGGCGATCGGTCCTGGTCGTGGCTCGGACCTCGCCGGTGTGGGCGCTGAGCGTGACCACCGCGCCACCCAGGGGCAGGCCGTGATGCCTCACCCGCCCGGTCAGCATGAGCGGTTCGGTCAGCTCGATGCTGGACGATCTCGGACTTCCCGGAGAAGTCGACGACCGTGGATCGTGGCGTCCACCCGTCGGCGTTGGCGATCAGCAGATACCGGCCCAGGACCGGGCAGCGCCAGGGAGAAGGTGCCGTCGTTGTCGGCCCGACTCCAGTCCAGCGGTTCACCCGCCAGGCTGACCGCGGTGACCACCGCCTGCGAAATTGCCCGGGCACCCGTCTGCTCGACCCGACCGCGAACGACGATCTCCGCTCCTTCGCCGACCCGGGTGATCGAGAGGCCCGACGCGAACCGGCTCCACCTCGCGCTCGCGGGACGAACCAGACCACGCCACAGGAGAGCAGGGCCGCGAACGCCGCCAGCCAGAAGACATCGCGGAACGCCTCATTGGTCGGCAACTCGATGCCACCCACCGTGACGGTCACCGCGGAGAGCAGCGCGGCGATGGCGGCGCTCGCGGTCGAGGTGCCGAGGGCCCGGAGCAGCGCGTTGAGGCCGTTCGCCGACGCGGTCTCGGTGATCGGCACGTTGGCCATGATCAGGCTCGGCATGGCCGCGTACGCGACCGCGGACCCGATGCTGACCACGGTGGAGCCGACGATCACCGCCAGCAGGCTGTCGTCGAAGAAGACCCGACCGACATAGCCGACGCCCATGATCACCGATCCGGCCATCAACGTGACCCGGCCGCCGAGCCGGTTGATCATCGCCCCGGAGACCGGCGAGAACGCGACCATGGCCAGCCCGGAGGGCACCATGGCGAGGCCGGCGGCCACCGGCGTCAGCCCGAAGCCACTTCCGGCGACCGGCTGCTGAAGCTGCTGGATGCTGATCAGGATGTTCGCCATCAGGGCGAAACCGACCAGCACCGAGGCGATGTTGGTCAGCAGGATGGGGCGGCGGGCCGAGGTTCGCAGATCGACCAGCGGCTGGCTGACCCGCAGCGAATAGGGGACCCAGACCGCGAGGACGACAACCGTCAACCCGAGCAGCAGACAGGATCCGCTCACTACCCCAGCCCCAGGCTGCCGCCCTTGGAGATCACCAGCAGCAGGGCGGTCAGCGCGACCGAGAGCAGCACCGCACCGGGGAAGTCGAAACGACCCCGGGTCTTGCACCCCGGACTCGGAGACGACGACCAGGACCGCGACCAGGATGGCCACGCCGACCACGGCGGACACCCAGAAGACCGAGGTCCAGCCGAACTGCTGGAAGAAGATGCCAGCCGAGGGGTAGGCCGAGTGCCCCACCGATGCCCAGGGTCGCGCTCATCAACGCCACCGCGGAACCGACCCGCTCCTTTGGCAATTCGTCGCGCAGGATGCTGATCCCGACCGGAATCAGGGCGGCCGAGAAGCCCTGCAGCGAACGGCCGGTCAGCAACACGACGAAGCTGCCCGCGCTCAACGCCGCGATGAGCGATCCGACCGTCATCAACGCGATGCAGACGAGCATCATCAGCCGCTTGCCGTGGCTGTCGGCCAGCCGGGCCACGACCGGGGTGGCGACTGCTGAGGTCACGAGGGTCGCGGTGACCAGCCAGGACACGTTGTCGGTGGAGATGTGCATCAGTTCCTGGAAACCGGGCAGCAGCGGAATCACCATGGTCTGCTGCAAGCGAGACGGTGGTGCCGGCGAGGCAGAGCACCGCGACCACCCTCCAGATGGGCGTCTGCTTCGGCGCACTGCGGTCGGGCATCGACGTCCTCTGCTTCGTCCAACGCGGGTCTCCCTCGCTCGACAATACAGACGCAGCAGTCGGGGGTCGGCTTGCGGGCCCGTCCGGAAGCGGCAATTCGGCGCCTCACGCGAGTAATTGATGAATTGTCCATTCGGGTTCTGGAGCCGCACGAAGGACCGCAATATCCAGCGATGAACATATAATTCGCGGCACATTCATTACGCGATTTTGCGTATATCAGCGGCCGGACAATCGCGATCAGAATCGCGAGTATGGAATGCCGGAATCGGTTTATGCGAATGGATGTCAATCACCGTGTTTCGGGGTGGTCTGCGCCGTCGGATCCAGCAATTCGTCGCGCCGGCCAGAGCGGACAGTCAGCCGCGGCCGGCCGAGGCTGCGGCGGCCGACCCAGTGCCGTATACAGCCGCCGACCGGACCGATCTTCGGTGTTCCTGCCAGCGCCGGCGGTACGCCCGCGCAGCAATTCGTGTTCCACCGAGCCGTCACCGCATCCTTCCGCGCGGCTGTGCCCGGTTCGACGGTGTGGGTATCGATGTTCTCCTGGGATGCCGACCGTGTTGACGTGCAGTCGGATTCCATAGCCGCCGCCAAAGACGCCCATACCCGTGGGGTGAATGTCCGTGTTCTCCTTTACCACAAGCGTTTCCAGAGCGAGGCGATCCGGTCACTGGCTGCCACGCTCGGCACCGACACCACGCAGCGGTCGTGGGCGAAGGTCTGCGTGGGCGCCTGCCTCGGCGGCAGCGGCGCCGAACTCGGCGTGCACCACGCCAAGCTGCTGGTGTTCAGCAAGATCGCCACGGCCGGTGGCCGGTTCATCACCGACCTCACCTATATCAGTTCGGCGAATCTCACCGGATCCAACAGCGTCGATTCGTGGAACAACACCACCGTCATCCCCAACGATCCGACCATCGCCAAAGCGGCCACCGGGTACATGGCGGACATGGTCAGGGACGCACACGACCTGAGCACCGGACCGGTCGCGTCTGGCGTCTATCGGATCGACTTCTATCCTCGGAAGTCGCTGGCTCCCGATCCCGCGCTCGCGGTGTTGAAAAAGGTCGGCTGCACCGTCAAAGAGGCGGGTTACGGTCGCGAGGAACGGACCGTTGTCCGGCTGTTGATGTACGGATGGAAGGTCGGGCGGGTGGCGGTGGCCAAGAAATTGGTCGCCTTGCGCAAAGCGGGTGCAATGTCGCGGTGATCGTCAACAACGACCCGCGCCAGCACTCGCTCTCGGCCAAGGTCGCCGCCAAGTTGATCAAGGGAAAGGTGCCCACCTGGGACGGCCGGTGGGTCAAGGACGGGGTAGTCCACCCACTACAACCACGCGAAGACGCTGGTCATCAACGGCAGCTACGACGGCCAGCCGACCAAGCGGGTGTACTCCGGATCGTCGAACTTCACGGTCGGCAGCGTCACCTGCAACGACGAGGTCACCCTGCGGACGATCGACGCGGCCACGACGACCCAGACCGAAGCGTGGTTCAGCCAGGTGAGGCGCACTCCAAGCGGTTGACCAAGGTGCCGAGCACCACGTCAGCCGCTGAGACCGATGACGGCGAACTCGCCGGCACCCTGACCATCGCCGAGTCCTGGCTGCGAAGCCGCTGGCCGAAGCGATAGAAAGGCCCGTGGCTACTCCCATCGGAACCCTGTTGCTCCTCGGCGCCAGCGGGGACCTGTCCGGCCGGCTCCTGCTGCCGGCCCTCGGCCAGCTGCTCGATGCCGAGGAGCAGCGGCGAAACATCGCCCTGATCGGCGCCGGCAGCGAGGACTGGGACCAGGAGACCTGGCGCGAACGGGTGCGAACCTCCTTCGAGTCCGGCAAGGTCTCGGCCGAGACCGTTGACGCGGTGCTGTCCACGACCCGCTACGAGAAGGCCGACGTCACCAGCACCGACGATCTGTTGCGACTGCTCGACGCGGGTCCGCCGGCGCCGGCGCTGTACTTCGCTCTGCCGCCGGCCGTCACCGTTCGGGCCTGCACCGCCCTCAAGGAGGTGTCGCTGCCGAAGGGCACCACCCTGGTTCTCGAGAAGCCCTTCGGGACCGACGCCGAGAGCGCGGCCAGCCTCAACGAGTTGTTGATCGAACTGGTGCCCGAGGCTCAGATCCACCGGGTCGACCACTTCCTGGGGCGGGCGACCGTGCTGAACCTGTTGGGCGTGCGCTTCGCGAACCACCTGTTCGAACCCCTATGGAACCGCGATCACATCGACCACGTCGACATCGTGTTCGACGAGCAGCTCACCTTGGAGAACCGGGCCCGCTACTACGACACGGCCGGGGCCCTGATGGACATGATCCAGAGCCATCTGCTGCAGATCCTGGCGCTGGTCGCCATGGAGCCCATCGCCACGGTCGAGGCAGTCGACGTACGCGATGCCAAGGAGCAGGTCCTCCGGGCCTGCCGGGTGTGGAACGACGACCCGGTTGCCGCCGGTAAGCGGGCCCGCTACACGCGAGGCTCGATCGAGGGTCGGGAGGTGCCGGACTACACGGCCGAGCCGGGAGTTGATCCGCGTCGCAACACCGAGACCCTGGCCGAACTGACCGTGGAGATCGACAACTGGCGTTGGGCCGGGGTGCCCTTCCGGCTGCGTTCGGGCAAGGCGATCCGCGACCGGCGGAAGGACGTCCTGGTGACGTTCAAGCCGCTGCCGCACCTGCCGACCGGGCTGCACGGCGAACTCGTTTCGGATCGGTTGCGGCTCTCCATGGGGCCGGACGCGATGGCCCTGGAGATCAATGTCAACGGGCCGGGCGACCCGCTGGACATCGAGCCGGCGGTCTTGAGTACCGACCTCAGTCCCGGGCGGCTGCCGGCGTACGGCGAGGTGCTGGCCGGTGTGCTCGACGGCGATCCGCTGCTGGCGGTCCGCGGCGACACGGCGGTGGAGTGCTGGCGGATCGTCGATCCGGTGCTGCAGGCGTGGCGGGAGAACCGCACACCGATGGAGGAGTACGCGGCCGGCTCGGCCGGACCAGACTCCTGGTGAGCCTGGGGCCGTTTCGTCCGTTGTGCGCGCACGCGGCCCTGATTTCGGCGAATTCGGGGTTGTTGCGTCCGTTGTGCGCGCAAACGGCCGGAGGAGACTGGTGCGGGAGTTGATCGGATATGGACGAGGAGTACGAGGCGCTCGATGCGTACTCGCGGGTGGTCATGGGTGTCGCCGCGCGGGTGCTGCCGAGCGTGGCCAGCCTGCGGGTGCGGCTCCGGCGAGGCGATGGCGCGGGTAGTGCGAGCGTGCTCACCGACGACGGCTTCCTGCTGACCAGCGCGCACGTCGTGGAAGGAGCCGACGCGGCTGAGGCGGCGTTCACCGACGGCACCGAGGTCGACGTCGACGTTGTCGGCCGCGATCCGCTGTCCGACCTCGCCGTCCTGCGGGCCCGCACCTCCGTGCCGCCGGCCGTGCAACTCGGTGACGCCTCCCGACTGCGGATCGGCCAACTGGTGGTCGCTCTCGGCAATCCGCTCGGGCTGGCGGGCAGTGTGACGGCCGGCATCGTGTCGGGGCTGGGCCGCTCGCTGCCCACCCGCCAGGGCCGGGTCGTTGACGAGGTGATCCAGACCGATGCCGCACTCAACCCGGGCAGCAGCGGCGGCGCGTTGACCGACAGCAGCGGGCTGGTGGTCGGCGTGAACACCGCCGTCGCCGGCGTCGGCGTGGGCCTGGCCGTGCCCATCAACGCCATCACTCAGCGCATCATCAGTGCCCTGATGACCGGCGGTAGGGTCCGCCGTGCCTGGCTCGGCATCGCCGGCGCCCAGGCGCCGCTGCCGCCGCCTTTGGTGAGCAAGTTGGGCCGGCGCAACGGTCTGCGGGTGGCCCAGGTCATCTCCGGCAGTCCCGCCGAACTGGCCGGCCTGCGTGCGGGCGACGTGATGGTTGCCGTCGAAGGCAAACCGGTGGTGTCGAGCACCGAACTGCAGCAGCGGATGGTGGCCGACGCGATCGGCCGCCGGGTGGAGATCACGGTGTGGCGCAACGGTGCTCTGGTGGATGTGATCGCGATCCCCCGCGAACTGGCCGGAGTCTGAGGCACCCACCGCTAGCGAGGCGTCAGAACCACCTTGCCGATGTTGCGGCGCTCGGCGAGATAGCGGTGCGCGTCGCCGGCCCGATCGAAGGGGAATGACTCGGCGACGACCGGCATCAGCCGTTTTTGATCGAGGTCGCTCAGCAGCGGTGCGGTGATCCGGTCCAGGCCGCCCTCGCGCTTCCACCAGGTGAGCAGGTTGAGCCCGAAGACGCCGCGATTCTGGTTCAGCAGCCGGCCGCCGTTCCACCAGGGCATCGTCGAGGTCGGGATCCGCAGCAGGCTCGACACCGCGGCCTTGATGCTCCGGCCGTTCTCGTTGAGTGCCTCCGACAGTCCGTACATGATCAGCCGGCCGCCGGGCCGGAGGATCCGGTAGTCCTGGCGGAACGAGGTCGGACCCATCGCGTCCAAGATCACGTCGACGCCCTCGCCGTTGGTCAGCCGCCGCACCTCGGTCTTGAAGTCCTGACTGCGGTAGTCGATCGGGTGGTGGACGCCCTGAGCGGTGATGGCCTCGTGCTTGGCCGCCGAGGCGGTGCCGATGATCATTCCCGCGCCGGCGTTGCGGGCGAACTGGGTTGCCGCGATCCCGACGCCGCCGCCGGCGGAGTGGATCAAGACCCGGTCCCGCTCCCGCAGTCCACCCATGATGATCAAGGCGGCGTACGCGGTGGCGTAGTTCACGCAGAAGGCCGCGCCCTCCTCGAAGCTGAAGTGCTCCGGCATCGGCAACACGTCGCGGGCCCGGGCGACGGCCAGTTCGGCCTGTCCCCCGAACTGGGTGCCGGCCATCACGCGCTGGCCGACGGTCAGTCCGGAGACCCCTTCGCCGAGCGTCTCGATCTCGCCGGCCACCTCGTAGCCCAGGACGCACGGCGGCTTCGGCGCCGCCGGGTACAGCCCGACCCGCGCCATCGTGTCGGCGAAGTTGAGGCCGGCCGCTCGGACCGCGATCCGGATCTCACCGGCTCCGGCGACCGGGTCCGGCCGGTCGAGGACCTCGAACGCCTCGGGCCCGCCGGTCCGGGTCAGCACCACAGCCTTCATGACCGAAACCTATCCGGAATTGCCGGGTGGCTCGATCGGTCGGACTGACTGAGTCGAAACTCAGAGCTGCAGGTGGTACCCGCCGCCGCTACCGGATCCGCCGCTGCTGGGACATCCGGAGAGCAGGAGCACCAGCGCGGTCACCAGCGCCAACATGAATGCGGACCTTCTTCGGCGCGTCATCGCCACCCTCTCGACTCTTTCAGGTTAGGACCGTCGGACCCGACCAGCAAGCGGTCAACCCGATGGTCGCCGTCCCCGGACGATGTACACCATCACCCCGGCCGGCCGGCGCGCGCTCGCCGCCTGGCTGGCCACCGACAGCGCCGAGCCGGTTTTCGAGTCCGAGCACATCCTGAATACGCCGAGAGCGGACGACCGCCGACGTGCTGGCCACCCTCCGCCACCTCCGCGGTTGGGTGCACGAGCGGACCGTGCACAACGTGAAGGTCGGTTCGAGCTATCTGGCCGGCACCGGGCCGTACCCCGAGCGCTTGGCCACCATCGTCCTGACGGGCCGATTCCTGGACGACTATCTGGAGATGATCGACCGCTGGGCCGGCTGGGCGACCGAGATCGTCGGCCCCTGGCCGCCCGCACCCGCCGACGCCACCCCCGACCTGGCTGCACTGGCCGGGACGGTCAGCCAGTCGGCCGCCCGGGCCGAGCGCTGGGTCCCCGATCAGCCGGATGCCGGCACGGATGACGCCTCCGTGCCGGCAGGCCGAGTCCGCGGGGACCGCTCACAGCGCCTCGGGCGGGATGGCGACGGAGCCGACGTGCGGAATGGTCGCGGCGAAAGCTGCTCGCGCGAACGCCGTGAACGGCCAGGCCGAGCCTCCGGTCAGCGCGTTGACCGTGCCGAGCACGTACGTGGCCTGCCCAGGCGCCGCAGTTGCGCCGAGCACGATCGACCACCTGCTCGGCGGCGAACAGCGGCAGGCCGGCATCGATCATCGCGATTCGCGCACCGGCGGCCGGAGCGAACATCATGCCCTCCCGGCGGACGTGTTCGGCGGCGCCGAGGATGTTCGCTCGATGGCAAACCCGGTTGGAGCACGACGGCGGCACTCCGCTCGCCTGCGGGTGCTGCTCGATCAGCCCGTGCGGTGCCAGTACGCGACCACGGCCCGATCGCGGCCCCGCGGGCCGACAGCTTGACGATCGCCGCACGCCGGCCGCGGCGGCCGCGTCGATCGGGGCCGCGTACCGCTGATCAAGCTCAACGCGCACACACCGGCGACGGCTCCGCCGCCGGTCGGATCAGTAGTGCGAGAGGGACCGCGCTTTGGTCATCACGCCGGCGCAGATGCAGTCGCGACGGCTCGCCCCGATGCCGCTGGCGGCGCACCAGCGTGAACTGATCACGTCATGGATGGACAGGGGTGTTGGCACGTTTCGCAGAGCTCGGGTGCGGTGCCGTCGTCACTCAGATGAGCAGGGCCGGAGGTGTTCATGTCGAATCCATCGTGGCCCGTCAGTAGGGCCGAATGCCGATCGCCATGGGACCGCCGAGCAGATGTCAGCGGAGGGGCCCGATGGCACTTTCCACTGTACGGGACCTGTCGAGTCCCGATGACCGTGATGCCAGGCTGAGGGCAGCCGATAAACACCTGCCATCGAAAGGACGAAACCAGTGACTGACCTGGAGTACCGGAGGCTTGGGAGCACCGGCCTGGAGATCTCCCCCATCTGTCTCGGCGTGATGAGCTTCGGCGACGCCAGTCGCGGCGGTCACCCGTGGGTCCTCGCCGAGGACGAGGCACGCCCGCTGATCAAGCGTGCGGTCGACGCGGGCATCAACTTCTTCGACACCGCCAACGTCTACTCCAACGGAACGAGTGAGGAGATCCTGGGCCGGGCGCTGCGCGACTTCACCGACCGCGAGGCGACGGTCGTCGCCACCAAGGTCTACGGCGAGACGCGTCCCGGGCCCAACGGCCGGGGACTGTCCCGGAAGGCGATCTTCGCCGAGGTCGACAACTCGCTCAGCCGGCTGGGACTGGACTACGTCGACCTGCTGCAGATTCACCGGTGGGACGGCCACACACCGATCGAGGAGACGCTCGAGGCGTTGCACGACGTCGTCAAGGCGGGCAAGGCCCGCTACCTGGGCGCGTCGTCGATGTACGCGTGGCAGTTCTCCAAGGCGCTCTACCTCGCCGACCGGCACGGCTGGACCCGCTTCGTCAGCATGCAGAACCACTACAACCTCCTCTACCGCGAGGAGGAACGGGAGATGATCCCGCTCTGCGCCGACCAGGGCATCGGACTGATCCATGGAGCCCGCTCGCCCGGGGCGGCTGACTCGCGACTGGGACGAGACCACCAACCGCAGCGAGACCGACACCTTCGGGTCGGGGCTCTATCGGGAGGGGGACCAGGAGATCGTCGCGGCCGTGGCGGCCGTGGCCGAAGAGCGCGGGTGCCCCGCGCGCAGATCGCGATGGCCTGGCTGCTCGGCCGGCCCCAGGTGAGCGCTCCGATCGTCGGCGTGACCAAGGCCCATCATCTCGACGACGCGATCGCCGCGCTGGAGATCGAACTGAGCGACGACGAGGGGCCCGGCTCGAGCAGCCGTACGGCCCGCACGCGGTGGCCGGCTTCAGCTGACGTGGGGCCGTCTTCGGTCCGTTGTGCGCGCAAACACCCTCGGAAGCTGTCGGGGCCGCTTGGAGTAGGCGCAGGAAACGGCAGCCCGCCGGCTCAGGCGCGTTTCGCCGGTCGGAGGGGCAGTTGGATCCGCAGCACGGTCCGGCCCGGCTGCGAGTCGATGGTGATCGTGCCGCCGTGCCGCTCGACGACGATGCGGCGGGCGATGTCGAGGCCGAGGCCGGTGCCCTTGCCGACGTCCTTCGTGGTGAAGAACGCCTCGAACGCGCGCGCAGCCACCTCGGGCGGCATGCCCGGACCCGGTGTCGGCGATCTCGACCGACGACGCCGTCCTCGTCGTTGCCGGGTCGACACCCGCAAGCGTGCCCTCGCCGTCCATCGCGTCGATGGCGTTGTCGATCAGGTTGGTCCAGACCTGATTGAGCTCGCCCGCGTACGCCTCGATCGGCGGGACGTCGGCGCCGTAGTCCCGATCGACGGTGATCTCGCCGCAGCTTGTGGCCGAGCATCACCAGCGTGCTCTCGAGCCCATCGGTCACATCGATCTGCTGCAGCGAGGCCCGGTCGATCTGGGAGTACGAGCGCATCGCGGCGACGAGTTCGGAGATCCGGCGGGTCGACTCCTTCAGCTCGCCGAGCAGCGTGGCCAGCGAGAAGGTGCTCGCCACCCATTCCAGGGCCGGCTCGAGGGCTGGATCCGCCCAAGACGGCTCGGCCCGCTCGCACCAGGCGGGGTCGACGCCGGCCGCGGCGAGCGCCGGGGCCAGCCGCCAGGCCTCGCGGGACGGCGTGCCGGCTCAACCAGGCGACCGAGGTCCTGCTCGCGATCGGCTCGGGCCAGCGGATCGGGGTCGACGGCTCCCGGCTCGATCTCCCGGCGCAGTTCGTCCAACGCGGCGAACTGGGCGGCGGAGATGTCGTCGTGGGCCAGCCGGGCGAGCGAGGAGAGCAGCGTCTGGCTGGTTGATTGCAGGGCGTCGACCGAGCGCGTTGCGGCGGCGGCCGGATTGTTGATCTCGTGGGCGAGCCCGGCCGCCAAGGTGCCGAGGGTGACCAGTGATTCGCGCTGCCGAACCGTCGACTCGATGGACCGTGCGGTGTGGTAGAGCCCGCGGATCAGATGACCGCCGAACGGGAACCACGTCGTCGACCGGTCACGCAGTACCTCGGCCGGCACCCGGAGGACCCTTCCGGGGCGGGCGCCGCGTCCGGTTGCCAGATAGGTCCCGGCCTCGTCCCAGGCCCGGAAGCCGCCCGCCCAGCGGCCCGGCTCGTCCATCCGGGCGACGACGGTCTCCTCCCGGCCGACGTGCCGGAGGAGGTCGATGGACCCGTCAACCAGCACCCACCAGAAGTCGGCGGGCGCGCCTTCCCGGAACAGCTCGTCGTCCGGCGCGATCGCGACCTCGGTGCCGCCCGCGATCGAGCTCGCCGAGCTGCTCGTCGGCCAGGCCGTCGAAGATACTCAGGGCGCGGAGTCGGCGACCTGCATCAGATCGTGGCCAGGTAGCGGTGGACGAGGTAGATCGACATCGCGCCCTCGCCGACGGCGGACGCCACGCGTTTCATCGAGTCGAGCCGGACGTCGCCGGCCGCGAACACGCCGGGCACGCTCGTTTCCAGCGCGTACGGCGGACGTTCGATCGGCCACGATTGTCTCGGTCCGAGCGCCAGCAGATCGGGACCGGTGACGACGAACCCGTGCTCGTCGCGGACGACGTCGGCCCGAGCCATTCGGTGCGCGGTGAGGCGCCGATGAAGATGAACAGCCAACTCGCGGGCAGGTCTTCGGTGGCGCCGGTCGTCGATCGGCGAGGGTGATCCGCTCCAGATGCCCGACCCCCTGCGGCGGCCACGACCTCGCTGCGGCAGCGCACCTCGATGTTGGGTGTGGCGGTGATCCGGGCGACCAGGTACTGCGACATGGTGGCGTAGAGCGTCTCGCCCCGGACGACCAGGACGACCCGGCGGGCGTGCCGAGCCATATTCAGCGCGGCCTGGCCGGCGGAGTTTGCGGCGCCGACGATGTAGACGTCGTCGCCCGTCGCACTGGCTCGCCTCGCTGGCGCGTGGCGCCGTAGTAGACCCCGCGCCCGTGAGCTCATCCACTCCGGCCGCCGGCAGCCGCCGGTAGGACACCCCGGTGGCCGCGATGACCGTCCGCGCCTCGATCTCCCCGGCGCCGTCGAACAGCACCGCGCGCACCGGGCCGCGAGCCTCCAGGCCGGTGACGTCGCGGGCCAGCACCATCTCGGCGCCGAACCGGGAGACCTGGGCGATCGCCCGTTGCGTGAGGTCGGAGCCGCTGAGCCCCTTGGGAAAGCCGAGGTAGTTCTCGATCGCCGCGCTCTGTCCGGCCTGGCCGCCGGGCGCCTCGCGTTCGACCACCACGGTGCTGAGACCCTCGGACGCCGCGTACACCGCAGCGGCCAGTCCGGCCGGGCCGCCGCCGACGATGCACACGTCGTAGAGCGGCTGCTGGGCGCTGGTGTGCAGCCCGAGCGCGCCGGCCACGTCCAAGATCCTGGGCGCGCGGAGGGTCGTCGCCACCCGGCACCAGCACCAGCGGCAGATCGTCGTGGCGGCCTCGGGCCAGGTCGCTCAGCCGCTGCGCCTCCGCGTCGCGTTCGATGTCGTACCACCGGTAGGGGACGTGGTTGCGGGCCAGGAACATCTTCAGGTCGTGGCTGCGGTCCGACCACCGGTGGCCGACCACCCGCACCTCCGAGCTGTGGTCGGGATGGGCCTGCTGCCAGTCAAGGAGCAGGTCGTCGAGGACCGGATAGAGCCGCTCGGCCGGCGGGTCCCACGGTTTCATCAGGTAGTAGTCGAGGCCGATGTCGTTGATCGCCTTGATGGCCACGTCGGTGTCGGCGTACGCGGTGAGCAGCACGAACTTGGCGGTCGGGGCGTGGGCCCGGGCCTGCTCGCAACAGCTCGATCCCGGTCATCTTCGGCATCCGCTGATCGGCCGCGATCAGCGCCACCGGTTCGTCGCGCAGGGCGATCCGGGCGAGCAGCGAGAGGGCTTCGGCGCCCGATGACGTAGGCACGCACGCGATAGTCCTCGCCGTACGCGCTGTTCAGGTCGCGGGCGATCGCGGCCAGCACCAGCCGGTCGTCGTCGACGGCCAGGATGGTCGGTTTACTCATCGATCAGCCTCGTGACGACCTGATCCTCCCGATCGAGATGGCGCTTCAGCGGCGACCACCGACCCAACATATCGGCATCATCATCCGGCAGGGTACCTTTCGCACCAGTAGGTGCGAAACGATCGCTTCCGGCGTCCAAAACCGGCCGTTTCGCACCCACTGGTGGGAAACGAACGCCACCGAGCGACATTCGCCGGCCGGGCTGGGTAGAACGACCCGTACACACTTCTCGAGGAGAGAGCTTCATGGCTGACGCCCGAACGCCCGTCATGTTCGTCCACGGCCTCTGGCTGCACGCCAGCGCCTGGCAGCCCTGGCTCGACTTCTTCCGCGAGGCCGGCTACGAGCCGGTGGCCCCGGGCTGGCCGGGTGAACCCGACAGCATCGAGGCGGCCCGACAGGCGCCCGAAGCGGTCGCCGGTCACGGCATCGACGAGGTCACCGCGCACTTCGCCGCCGTCGCCGACGGTCTGGGCGCCAAGCCGATCATGATCGGTCACTCTTTCGGCGGCACGATCGTGCAGAAGCTTCTCGGGCAGGGCTACGGCGCGGCCGGGATCGCGATCGACGCGGCGCCCTTCCGCGGGGTGCTGCCCCTGCCGATCTCGGCTCTGCGGGCGTCGTTCCCGGTGCTGCACAGCCCGGCGAACCGGGACAAGTCCGTGGCGCTGACCTCGGAGCAGTTCCGGTACGCGTTCGGCAACGCGCTCGAGGCCGAGGAGTCCGACGCACTGTTCGAGCAGTGGACGATCCCGTCGCCCGGACGTCCGCTGTTCCAGGCGGCGACGGCCAACTTCGATCGCCACACCCAGGCCTCGGTCGACGTGGACAAGGCCGACCGCGGCCCGTTACTGCTGTTGATGGGCGGTCAGGACCACACCGTTCCCGAGGCGATCACCAAGGCCACCCTCAAGCAGTACAAGCACTCCACCGCGATCACCGAACTGGAGGAATTCCCCGACCGCGGCCACTCGCTGGTGATCGACCACGGGTGGCGTGAGGTCGCTGACGCGTGTCTCGGCTGGCTGCGGAAGCAGGGCCTCTGACCATGGATCTTGGCCTGAACGGCCGGCTGGCCGTCGTGACCGGCGCCAGCAAGGGGATCGGACTGGCCGTGGTCGCGGCGCTGGTCGAGGAAGGGGCCATGGTCCTGGCGGGCGCCCGGTCCAGTTCCGCGGAGCTTGACCGGCTGATCGACGGCGGCCGGGTCCATCACGTCGCCGTCGACCTCAGCGAACCGGCCGGTCCGCAGCACCTGGCCGAGCGGGCCGCGGAGCACGGACCGGTCGACGTGCTGGTCAACAATGTCGGCGCCGTCTCCACTCGCCTCGACGGCTTCCTGGCCATCACCGACGAGCAGTGGACCCGGTCGCTGAACCTGACCCTGATGGCCGCCGTCCGGATGACCCGGGCGGTGCTCCCGGCGATGCTGGCCGCCGGCCGGGGCAGCATCGTGACGGTCAGCTCGGTCAACGCGTTCCTGCCGGACCCGAATGTGCTGGACTACTCAGCCGCCAAGGCCGCGCTGACCAACTTCAGCAAGTCGCTCTCCAAGGAGGTCGGCGGCCGCGGCGTACGGGTCAACACCGTCAGTCCGGGACCGGTGAGCACCGACCTCTGGCTCGGCGAGGGCGGCGTGGCGGCGAGTGTCGCCGCGGCCTCCGGGGCCGAACCGACGGCCGTCCGCGACGAGGTCGCCGCCGGCACGGCGACCGGCCGGTTCAGCACCCCGGGCGAGGTCGCCGACCTGGTCGTGCTGCTCGCCGGTGACCGGGCCGGCAACGTCACCGGCTCGGACTTCGTCATCGACGGCGGGCTGGTGACCACCCTCTGATCTGAAGGGAGGCTCAGCCGCTTCAGTCACCGGCCGCCAGTAGCTGGTCGACCAGGAGGTCGCCGAGCCACGTCTGGTAGCGGCCGGGCGTCCAGTCCCGCTCGATCAGGGTGCGGTAGATCTCCGGCACGCTGAGCGCCAGGCAGGCGTCGAGAGCGGCGTCGACGCTCAGCCCGGGCTTGAGATGCGGCTTCATCGCCCGGACCAGCTTCCTGATCTCGCCTTCGCGAGAGGCGAGCACGCTCCGCAGCACGGCGGCCATCTGCGGGTCGCTGCGGGCCGCCTCCTGGTAGATCGCGATGACATCCCAGCCGACCTCGAGTTGTCGCCGATTCAGTTCGGCGAACATCCGCAACTGCTCGGTCGGGTCGGGCTCGGCCAGCGACGCCTCGGCGATGCTGACGGTCTGGGCGTCGGTCATCCAGATCCGGGTGATCTTCTCCAGGATCTTGGCCTTGCTGCCGAACGCCGAGTAGATCGTCGGAGCCGGGATGTCAGCTTCGTCGGCGATCGCGGCGATGGTGGTGGCGGCATAACCGCGCTCGGCGAACAGGGCACGGGCGGCCCGGGCGATCTGCAGCCGGGTCTCCTCGGCCTGCCGCTCGCGATGCCCACCGCGCCGTCTTTCAACAGCTGACGACTTGCCAGATCCCTTGACAACCACGCCTCAAGGTATCACCATGATCGTCATAGTTTAACAATGACGAAAGTGGTTATGCAATGACGAAAATGCGGCAGATTCCCAGTGCTGATCGCCGGCGGCGGCCGGCGGGGTTGACCATGGCCCTGTTGCTCGCCCACCAGGGCGTACCGGCCGTGCTCGTCGAGCCACGACGGAAGCCCGTCACCCGCACCCGCGGGCCCGAGGGGTGCACAGCCGAGCGATGGAGATCCTGCGCAGTCTGGGCCTGGAGGGCGACCTTCGGGCCGAGGCGCTGGCGATCCGGTCCGGCCTGGAATGGCGAGCAACCCTGGCCAGCCCGCCCGTACGGGACCTGCCGCTCGATTCGGCGGTGGCCGACGACGTCAGTCCGTGCGACGGACTGGCCCTCGCCCAGGACTACTTCGAGCAGATCCTGCGCCGGCACGTCGAGCGGCACCAGCTGCTCGAGGCCCGATGGGGCAGCTCATTGGCCGACTTCCAGACCACCGGAGCCGGGGTTTCGGCGACGATCGTCGACCGGACCGAAGGTCGACCACCAAGATCGAGGCCCGTTATCTGGTCGCTGCCGACGGTGTCCGGAGTCCGATCCGCGAGCGACTCGGGATCACCTTCGACGGGGTTGCGGACCTCGGGCGGCAGCGCGGCATCGGCTTCCGGGCCGATCTGTCCCCCTGGGCCGGAGCCGTGACCCGGGGGATGTACGTCATCGAGGCGATCGGTGGGGTGATGTTCGCCACCAGCCGCGACGGCCGCTGGGCTCTGAGCACGATGAATCCGCAGTTCGCCGACCGAGCGCCCGAGGCTCTGGTCCGGGCGGCGGTCGGCGTATCGGATCTTGCCGTCGAGGTGTTCGCCGACGGACAGTGGACGCCAGGTGCACAGGGGGCGTCCAGCTACTCGCAGGGACCGGTCTTCCTGATCGGCGACGCCGCGCACCGGGTGACTCCGATGGGTGCGACCGGGGTCAGCACGGCGATCCAGGACGCCCACAACCTCGCCTGGAAGCTCGCGGCCGTGCTGGCTGGAGCGGCTGAGCCGGCTCTGCTGGACAGCTACGCGGTGGAGCGGGAGGCGGTGGGTCGGACCAACGTCGCCGCCTCGCTCGCGGCGTGGCAGGCGTTCGCCGGACCCCGTCGGCTGTCCCGAAACCGGGGCCGACCATGAGGAAACTCGATCTCGGATACTGCTATCGCTCAGCTGCGGTGATCGACGACGGGACGCCGGCCGCCGACGACCTGGACTACGTCCCGTCGGGCCGACCCGGATGCCGCGCCCCCCATGTCTGGATCGATGTCGGCGGCCGACGGGTCTCGACGATCGACCTGTTCGGCCGGCGTTTCGTGCTCTTGACCGGGTCGGCCGGCGCGGAGTGGATCGCGGCGGCCCGGGGCGTACCCGGCCAGGTGGCTCTCGACGTCCACCGGCTCGCCGATCCCGAAGGAGCGCGCCGCTACGGGATCGGGCCTGAGGGCGCCGTGCTGGTCCGCCCGGACGGCCACGTCGCCTGGCGTAACCCCGGAGGCCCCGGCCCCTCGTCCGCGTTTCCCGTCGCGAGCGGGCAAACCTGGGCGAAATCGGCGCGCGAGACCCTGGTTTCCCCGCCTACGACGGGAAACGCGGACGAGGAGTCAGCCGCTCAGCGGCCGCCGAACTCGCGGGTCTGCTTGTAGACCAGGTGCCCGTTCTCCAGGATCTTGACCTCCAGGTCGAGCGAGGTCTCCTTGTCGTTCGGCGGCGGTGACGAAGGAGCAGTTCGGGTAGTAGCCCGGCTTGGCCCGGCAGTACGCGGTCTCCACCCGCTTGGCCAGGTCCACCAGTTCCAGCATCCGCTCGGTCGGCAGCACCGGCGTGGTCCGCACCGGGGCGTCCGGGGTCGGCTTGGCGAACCGGGTGACGGTGAGGCTGACCGGCTCGTCGTCGGAGATGAAGCCCCGCGATGGTGACCTCGGAGAAGGTGCCGCGGATCGGGATTGGTGACCAGGTTGTTGCCCTCCTGGACCGACAGCGAGTAGCCGTAGACGTCGTCGGTGTTCAGCACCCGGGTGACCACCACGGCATTGGCGGCGACCTCGGACTCGATGTCGTACTCCGGCACGATCGCCAGCCCCATCGCGACACTGTTCTGGTCGATCCGGGCGAAGGAGCGCTCCTCGACGGCCCGCTTGTTCCACAGGCTGGCGTAGACGCCCTGCGGACCGCGCAGCCGACCGACTTGGGCTTGACCTTGCGCTTGACCTCGCCGTCGTCGTCGTCGAGTTCGATCCGGCAGGGCCGGTCCGGCCGGTCCTGCTTGTCGGTGTCGGCGGCGAAGCTGTCGTGCAGGCCGGCGCCGTCGAAGTTGGGCACGTCCTCGGCGTTCGCGCTGGACCGGACCTTGATCTTCTCCACCCCGGGCAGCACTTCGTCCAGCTTGGCCCGGATCCGCTCCAGGGCACCGTCGGGGAAGGTGCCGGCCATGAACGCCGCCTGCACTGCCGGCCACCTTCTCGGCCCGCTCCTTGGGCGACAGCTCGCCGCCCTGCTCGGCGTCGATCAGGTCGGCGAGCTTGGCCCGGAGATCGGTGTTCGGCGGATGATCGACGAAGTCCTGGTACGCCTGCATGGGCACGGCAAAGCCGTGCGGCACCAGGTCATAGCCCGCCTCGGCGCTCGGGCTGCCCGGGTCGCCCACCCGGCCCAGCACCTGCCGATGGGCCAGGAAGCCGAGGTTGGTGGCCTTCGAGCCGTAACGCGTGGCGTAGGTCAGTGTTCGCGAGGTGGTGGTGTCGGCCAGTTCGTCGTACGAGCGCAGCTTGTCCTCCGGGCGCCAGCGGAGCTTGATCAGCGGCTTGTCCATCCGTTCGGCCAGCTTCTGCGGCGACGATCTCGTCGGTCGTCGGCTCGATCAGGAAGTCGTCGCCGCTGACGACCAGATGCACCGGCTGGTCGGCGAACGGCGCCAGCCGCGGATTGTCCGGACCCGCGTTGCGCAGCACCGCATTGGGGGTGTTGCGTTCCTTGGACTTGAGGTTGACGTGGGAGTTGGTGTCCTGCACCGCCTTGGTGAACACTCCGGCGACCACCGACAGATCGAGAGGCAACTCCTCGAAGACCGGAATGTCGGTGGGCCGGAGTTCATCATTGTCCGGCGGGAAGATCCTCAGGGTTCCCCAGGCCTCGCCGGTGTTGAGCGGCAGGTACTGGATGGAGCCGAGAATCTGGTCCAGCGTCAGCACGTCGATGCAGGCCGCGGTCAATGCGTCGGTCACGGTCGCGGTGGTCTGCTGCGAGCCGGTCGGGACGAAGGCGAAGCGCGCCTGGGGGAGGGTGATCTGCTCCTTGACCTGGCTGACCGCCGCCACCACGGTCTCTTCCGCGATGACGTCCTGCGGATAGAACTGCAGCCCGTAGACGGGCTCGGTCGAGCCGTCGAGCAGATAGGTGTGCACCACCCCGGCGACATAGCGCTTGTCCTGGGTGAAGTAGGTGACGTCGTTGAACTCCCCCAGCGACTCGGGGATGTCGAGGGCGGACCGCGCGAAGAAGTAGTGATAGCGCGCGGAGTCGGGAGTCTCGCCGTCCTCGAGGAAATTGCCGTTGACGAAGTGCACCCGCGGAAGCTGGCGATCCCGCCAGTCGATCAGGAATTTGGCCACCCGGCCGTTGACCACCAGGTCGCCCGCGGGTTGGGAGATCGCCTCGTACGTCTCCGGCGCTGGGGATTTCGTCCAGCGCCAGGGGTAGAGCACCGGCCGGGCGGAGGGGGCGAAACGAAGCTTCGCGATCGCCGATCGGGTGGTCACCTCGGCGGGCATTCGGGGGAGGAATCCAAGCATGGTGCGGCCTTCCGGTGTTCTCAATTCAGATTTTCATATCGGTGAACCCGATGAGAAGACCGCGCGGGCTCTGATACCGCCGACGCAATTTCGTCGCGAAATCAGTTCCCGCGGCCCTCGATGGGAAGTCCGTGCTCGGCCAGGCCGCGCAGGGCCCGGTCCAGCGGTAACGATTCCCACAGGTGCCGAGCTCGGGGCAAGGCGTCCAGCGCCGTCCCGTAACGGCCGAGAAAGCCGATGTCGTGGGGGAACTTGCCCGGGTCCATTCCCAGGAAGTCCGGCGTGGCACCGTGTGCCCTGATCGTCCGGGCCCAGTCATCGGGCCGGGCGATGCCCGCCGAATCGGCGCCGTGCTGAAACAGCAGCAACCGGACCACCCGGTACGGGTCGCTCCGCGCCAGATGATCATCCAGCGCCGCCAACGCCGGCTGCACCGAGAAGAAGGACCAGAAGGGCACCGACGCGGTGTTGATCGTCAGCCACGGGTCGCCGATCACGAAGGTCGGCACCAGCAGTTGTTGATCATCTTCGCCGCGGTCCCGGTACCACCCCCGCATCACCGAGGCGACGGCGTGCGAGGGTGCCTGCGGCCCGCGATAGCTGATCACGATCAGCGGGTGTCCGGTCTCGGCGCACCACTGCCGGATGGCGGCGTTGAAATCCGGGTCGGCGCCCCACTCCGCCTCGGCGGCACGATCATCAGCGGCCGGCGTGTGCGGCCGCTCCAGGTAGCCCTCGGGGGACAGACCGCCCTGGGCGCCGGCCTGGAAGACGTGCCGCTCGCCGACCCGCATCACCGGCCAGTCCGACCGGTCGTCGACCATGATCACCGGAGCGTCCGGGGCCAGCGAGCGTTCCAGGAACCGCTGGTACGCGCCGGGCAGCCGCTGCCACTTCAGCCGGAAGTAGGTCATCCGGGCGACCATCAGTTGATCTTGCACTTGATCATGCATGTGGTGCAGGACGACGTCGCGGTTGCGTTCGAGCAACCTCGGCGCGTACTGCTCGCCGAAGCGCATGCTGTCGATCGGCCGGGCGGGGTCGCCGACCCGCTTCACCGGGACGAGTACGGTGCCCGGCAACCACGGCACGCCGACCGCGGCCGCCAGATGGCTGATGGCTCCGTTGCTGGAGCCGATCAAGCACCGCCGGATAGGGCCGCTGCGGGTACTGCCCGGCGAGCCAGCGAGCGACCGACGCCAGGTTCACCTCCCCCAGTCGTTCCGGATCCAGTCCTTCGGCCGCGCCGATCCAGGTGTAGAGCCGCCGGAGCAACGGCCACGGGAGCCGGCCCCCCGTCCGGGCGGCCCGGCCCACGCCGGCGGAGTTGCCCAGGTGCGGGAACGGTTGCCCGCGCAGCGCCGCCTCGAGCGAGGAGCGGAGCACCGTGGCGGAGTCGAACAGGGCGACGGTGTCCTCCGGATCGAGATCAGTCACCGGTCAGTTCCATGATCAGCTCGGCGAAACCGTCCGGGTCGTCCTGAGGCCAGGAGTGGGAGTTCCCGGGCGCGACGAGCAGCCGTCCCGAGTTCGCGGTCGCCAGCCGGCTGGCGAAGTCGTAGGAGGTGAGCGGGTCGTACTCGGCGTGCACGATCGTCACGTCGGCCCGGACCTGGGGGAGCACATCCTCCAGCGGCAACTCGATCGCGGAACGGAAGCCGCGCAGGATCCGGGGCACTCCGGCCCGCGCCCAGTCGGGCAGGTTTGCTGATGAACATGCCGGATTCGTGCGGGTCGCCCTTGAGCCAGCTGGCCAGCTGTTTCGGCAGCTTTCGCTGGCTCGGATCGATCGTCGGGCTGACCAGCAGGAGGTGGTCGACGAGTGAGGTGAGGGTCGCGGCGACGGCGGCCGCCTGGGTGCCGGCCGACAAGCCGACAAGCACCGCGACCCGCCGCCCGTCGCGGTTCAGGTCGTCGGCCAGCCGTCGACCGTACCGCTCGATCTCGTCGGGCTCGCCGCGCCAAGCCGGAGCCGGCAGCAGTTCTGCGTCGAAGCCGAGGGCCCGGAGGTGGTCGACCGGTGGTTCGGCGTACCCGTGGACCGCCAGACCGGGAACAACGATCACTCGGCCGCGGGACGAGCTTTCCGACCGTGCATGACGAGAGCCTAGTGTCGGTCCGCACGCGGGCGGGCCGTAGCCCGACTCGGCTTCCGGCCAGGTCGGCTATACGTTGGGTGACCGCTTCGATCTGACCGGAAAGGAAGCCTTTCGATGGCCGTCACGAGTTTTCAGGATCTCCCGCTGGCTGACCGGGACCGGGAGTGGGATGGTGCGGCGGCGGAGAAACGGGTTCGGGCCTGGGCCGGCGCCGAGGATGAGCCCAACGAGAAGTACCGCGACGCGCACGTCTGGTACGACGCCGAGAAGAAGGAGAACTTCACCGCGTACAAGCTGCTGATCGCCGATGTGATCAACGGTGAGATCCGCGCCGTGCCGCGCGGCTTCATGGCAGCGGCCGCGGTCATGCAGGGCTCGCGCGGCGGGGTCGACCTGCCGGCCAAGGACGTCGACCGGGTCAAGAGCCACCTGGCCAAGTACTACGACAAGCTGGGGGAGTCCGCTCCCTGGGAGTGACCGACCAGGCCGGCCTGCGTCGCCACCCGGACCGCGTTGAGCCGGTCGCGAACGCCGAGTTTGCGGAAGCAGCGCTCCAGGTGCTTCTCCACGGTCCGCGGTGAGCAGCCGAGCTGGTGGGCCGTGCAGCGGGTCGTCCGGCCTTCGGCCAGCAGTTGCAGCACCGCGAGCTCCCGCCCGGTCAGCTCGAAGCCTTCGGCCGGGTCGGCCGATCCCCGATCGGCGGACAGCCGGGCCAGGGCGCGGATCTGCTGGTCGACGGTGATCAGCGACTGCTGGATGTGCCGGGCGAGCGTGAGGTCGTCGTCGGAGTAGTCCTTGCCGCCCCGCGCCACGACGAAGGTGCGGAACATGGTCCCGTCGAGGCGATAGGGGATGCTCAGTTGCTGTTCCATCCCGAGCTGGATCAGTCGCCGATCGGTGCGTCGGCGGGGGAAGCGGGGCACAGCGGTGCCGGTCGCCGGGGACCCGGTCTGGCACGCTGGATCCTGGTCCGCTGGGAACCAGCTGATCAGCGGTTGGCTGTCGGTGGGCGCGCCGGAGGCGTACGGGCCGGAGCTCCGCCAGGCCGAGCAAGATGTCGTCGGGCGCAATGATCATGCCGAACGCGCCGTCACGGTCGCGCCAGTTCCACGACGCCGCGGTTGAGTCGTAGCAGTCGCGGAGCCGCCCCAGGATCGTCTGTTTCGGCATTGTCGTCATCGGCTCGCGCAACAGTTCAATCACGCTGCTCAGCCAGTCGACAATGCGCGGCGATACATCCGACATCTCGAACTCCCAGAAATCAGTCAGTCGTTGTTACTCTCACTTGATGACGCGCTGAATAGGCAATGTTGAGGACCCCTGAGACTGGCCACACAGCGCACCAGGGGTCAGAATGGAACCGTTATTCGCATACGACAGGGGGTGGGGCAGATGAGCATGTCCTATCTCGATGACGACCCGCGGGTCACCCCAGACGGTTCTCCGGCGGCTGAGCCGGTCGCAGACGTCTCGGCGGCCGCGGTAACGGCCGCACTGCAGCAGTTGTACGGCTTCTTCGTCGAGCACTATGACGAGATCTCGGCCATGCCCGGTTCGTTCTCTTCAGTCCGGCGGGGCCTGCCGCTGGCGGCCGAACCCGCCGAACTGATCAACACGGTGCTCAGCAAACTGGCTGACCGGATCAACCAGGCGAGGACGGCGACAGAGCTCGCCGAGCGGACCAGCCGCCTACTGCCGGCTCGGCTACGTCTATCGCGCCATGGAGAACGAGAACAACGACTACGGCCGCCGGCAACTTCGCCTCCGGCCACTGTCGGATCAGACCGAAGATCTGACCGAGCGGCCGGCGTCGAGCGAGGGATCGGGGGACGACGAGGACCGCCGCAACCTCGCGCTCATGCTGCAGACCCTCCGCCACCGTGCGGAGCGGTCCACTCCGCGGGCAACTTGTCTCACCACCCTCCATGTCCGGTGCTGGCAGGCCGTGGTCGCCGGCCACGGGGCCCAGGCCACTCTGGCCCGCGAGTTGAAGGTCGATCCGTCCCGGATCAGCCAGATCAAGTCGTCAGCGACGGCCAAGGTTCGCGAAACCCTCTACATCGCGGGCGTGCTCGGTCAGCCGGGGACGCTCGGCGACGCGGACCGGATTCACGCCTGCCTCGATGTGTACGACGTGACGGCGGGACCGGCTCGGGCGCTCACCACCGAACAGCGCGCCCGGCTGGCGACCGCCGCGCATGCGGTGAAGGTGAGCCCCGCAGAAGGGCAGCGAGCCGACTCGCGGTCCGCGGCGGACCGATATCTGCGGCGGAAGGACAAGAAGAGTCTCCGCGAGGAGATAAGTGCCGATGCCCAGCGGCGGCAGGAATTCGAGACGGAGTTCGCGGATTTGTTGCACGCCGCCGAAATCGCCCAGTCGAGTGCTATCAGGTCATCCCCATCCCAATTGCACCCTCAATTGCGACTCGCACAATCCGCAGCACGACCGCGTCATCTGGCATATCGAGTGGACATGAGCGGCCACCATTCGGGTCCCGAATTCTTTGACCTGAGCGATCCGAATGACCCTTTCTACGCCGACCCCTTCGAATCCGATTCGTCCGACGTCATCGTCGATGCCGGCTTCGTCACCGCGCTGGACCGGGCGGTGGTCGACGCCCTGGGCGAATCGGATCGGGCTGTGCCGCTGACCTTCGAGCGGATCGGGCGCGGCGCGTACGCGGGCTTCACGGTGGCCGAGGCCCGGGAGATCGCAGAGAATCCGGACCACCTCGCGCATCTCGCTCTGCTCTGGCAGCTCCGACCACCGCCGGCCACGATCACCGCGAACTCGGTGGTCGACGATCCGACTGGGCGCTGGCATCGGGAGCTGCAGCGCGGGACTCAGCAGCCCACCCCCGGTCGCGGTCGGCAGCGGCGATTCCAGCCGGAGCCGGTGGCGCCGGAACGCGTCGGCGGCGCCCGATCTTGGGGAACCATCCTGGTCGCGGCCAGCGTCGCCGCCGCGCTGGTGGCCGCCGTTCTGCTCGGGTTGAGCATGTCGCGCAAACCGGCCGACGTCGCCGGGATTCCCGACCAAACCAACTCGGCCGGGCCGAGCCGGTCCCTGCCGAAGTCGGCACCGCTCGGCCAGGACCAGTTCGTCGTCCCGTGGGGCCCGGACGCCCAGTTGCAGCTCTATGTCGCCAGCGTCGACGGCGGCAGCACGCCACGCCGGCTCGCCGGTCCGGTCAACCATCGGCTGTACGGAGCGTCGTTGTCGGCCGATCGACGCAGCCTGATCTACATCGACGACACGGCCCACAGCGTGCGCACCATGGCGGTCGACGGGACCGGCGACCGTCCACTCTTCGACCGGCTGCCGTCCGGATGCTACGGCCCCGGCCACGTGTCATTGAGTCCGGCCGACGAGAACATCCTCGTCGTGCAGTGCGTGCCGAAGACCGGACCGAGCCGGCTGATCGTGATGACGACGGACGGCGACCTCGTCCGCCGGCTGCCCACCGGCCACGTGCGGGTCGACGATCCGTCACTCTCACCCGACGGCCGAACGGTCGCCTACTGGGCCTCGGACGTGGCGACCGGACAGACCGGGGGGTCGATCTACACGATCGGCATCGACGACTCCGCTGCGCCGGTCGCGCTGACCGAAAGTGCCGCCGGTTCCGACGCCGATCCGGCCTGGTCACCGGACGGGAAGTCGATCGCGTTCCGCCGCAGTGGCGCGAACGGGAACTGGGACGTCTACCAGATGGGCTCGGACGGCAGCAACGTGAAGGCGTTGGTGACGGGTCCGGACCGGGATCACAAGCCGGCCTGGTCGCCCGACGGCCGGCAGTTGATGATCATCTCGAACCGGGATGCCAAGGATCAGGCCGTCACGTCGTTCGACCTCTACCTGGTGAACGCCGACGGAACCGTCCTCAAGCCCCTCGGCTTCTCCGGGAAGGAAGTCCTGACTCCCAGCCTGGTGGCACCGGTGACCACCACGGCCACCTGAGTTCGGTGATCTGGTCGGACCATCGACTCGTTCGAGCCAGCTTGAACGTGGACAAGATCATCGAGCGTTCGTCCGCTTCAGCGCCGCCGTCGGCGGCCGGTCAGTACGGGTACGGCGCGCCGCAGGGCACCGCCTACCCGCCGGCGCCGGGTTACCGGAGCTATCAGCGAAGCCCCGACAGCCCAAGAGTCCCGATAGCCCCGACGACGACTATCGGTACCGGAACGACCCCGGTACGCCAACGACCCGCGCTCTCGTAAGAAGCGTAAGCACAGCTTCCTCGGCGACCTGTTCGACTTCTAGGGTCTTGACCACCAGTCAGTGTCCTGAGCCTGCCTGTCGAAGGACCGATTTGCCCTTCGACAGGTTCAGGGGACCCCGTCCGACAGGCTCGGGGGATGTGGTCAGGTCCGCCGCCGGAGCACCACTACGGCCGTGGCGGCGAACCCCACGGCCTGCAGCACCGCGCCCGTCACCTCCCACAGCTCGTTGCCCAGGATCAGCCCGGTCACGTGGAGCGGGGGCCAGGCCATGATCAGCAATGCGGCCCAGACGGGGACCGCCCGGGTGCGCAGCAGCCCGATCGCCAGCAGCAGGGTGCCGAGCAGATTGCCGACGACGAACAGGCCGAAGACCCAGGCCGTCGAGCCGTTGGACTGGCTCGCGTCGATCACCGCGGCGTAGTCTCCGAGCGGCCCGCCATGGTCGGCCATCGCGATGATCATCATGTTGCTCAGCAGTACCCCGAAATAGCAGATGTAGCCGCCGATCATCAGCGATCCGCCGACGAAGGCCGGCCACGAACGTCGGGCCAGGTTCATCGCCGTGAACACCGCGGGGACCACCAGCAGGCAACCGATCAGACCGGCGATCACCGCTAGCTGGAGGGCGGCCGGCTCAGCGTCGACCAGCGCCAGGGCGGCGGCTCCAGTCTCGTCGCTGCCCCCGTTGCGGATGGCCCAGGCGTACCCGGCGTTGGAGATCACGAATCCCCATGGAGCAACGAAGAGCGCTGCCGCAGCGGCGACCCGGCGAGTGCGGCTCAGTGCGGTGATCTTCGCGTCCGGCGGCGTGAGAACGGTCTTGTCGTCAACGGTGGTCATCGGGCACCCACCGGGACGAGGCGGCGGATACCGGTCAGCACCAGGCCGATGCCGATCACCGTCAAGGTGATCGAAACCCCGGCCAAGATCATCGGCACCGTCGGTACCCCGGGCACGGTGAAGGCCGGGACCGCGGTGAGCGCCGACAGCAGCCGGACGACGACCAAGGCGATGGCCGCGGCCGTCCGGCCCCGCCAGGCCAAGATCAACAACACGATGCTGATCGCGCCGATGGCGGCGCCGATCAACGCGATGAACATCGGTGGGTGCTCACCGTCGGTGAGCAGTGGCGCAGCAAGATCACCCAGTGACAGCACGCCGAGGATGATCAGCCCGGCCCGGGACAAACGAGTCATGTCTCTACCTCCAGTTTTTGCTTTCTCCGGCCCCGTCGGCCGGCTCTCTTCGATCGTGCGGCTCGTCAACCCCCGAGTGGATGGGTGCGTTGCGACCGGCGTACGGGAATCTGCCCGGGTGAACCGGGAAGCCGTCCTAGAGACTTCGGGAGCCGAAACGGCGGAGACTAGGCACATGGACCTCGCGCTTCACCGGACGCCGCTGCGGGTGCTGGCCGGCGCTCTCGGGGCGCTGGCCGCGCTCATGGTCTGCGCGGCGATCGCGCTCTGCGTGCAGGCGGGTTGGTCCTGGGAGGACGCCCTCGAAGCCTTTGTGGTCAGCAATGCGGTGATGGGCGTCGCGTTCGCCGGCTGCGGCTCGATCCTGGCCTGGCATCGGCCGCGCAATCCGATCGGGTGGCTGTTCCTGGCCGGCGGGCTCTGCCAGAGCACGGCAGCCATGGCCGCACCGTTGGGCGCCGTACTGGTCCAGGCCGGCGCTCCGGTCACCCTGATCCGGCTGACCGAGACGGTCTTCGCCTGGTCCTGGCCGTGGGCGATCGGGCTGTGCATCCCGCTCGCCCTGCTGCTGTTCCCCGACGGTCGACCGCCGACACCGAGATGGCGCCCGGTGATCATCGCGGTGATCGTCACCGCCCCGCTGTTCACTCTCGAGATGGCCGCCGCCCCAGGACCGATGCAGCCCGGGTTTCCCGCCGGCTACCTGACGCTGCCCTTCTACGACACGCTGCAGCCGCTGTGGCGGCTCACCGAGCTGCGGGGCCTGGCGGCGATCCTGCTGGGACTGGCCGCACTGGTCGTCCGCTACCGGCGCGGCACCGACATTGCCCGGCGCCAACTGTTGTGGCTGGTGCTCGCCGTCCTGATCACGCTCGCCGCCACCATCCCCTGGGGCCTGGTCGCGGGCACGCCGATCGTGGTGCTGCTGGCCATCGCCCTGATCCCGGTGGCCGTGACCGTGGCGATCATCCGCGACCAGTTGCTCGACATCCGGCTCGTCGTCTCCCGCGCCCTGTCCTGGGTGCTGCTGTCGCTGGCCGTACTGGTCGCGTACGTCGCCCTGGTGGCGCTGCTGGATCGGGTGATCGCGGCGCAGCTGGGCCGGTCCGCGGCGGTGACCGTGATCCTGGTCCTGGTCGCGGCGCCGGTGCTGCCCCGGCTGCAGCGGCTGGTCGACCGGGCGATGTACGGGGACCGGGGCAATCCGGCGAGCGTCGTCTCCGAGGTGGGCTCGCGGCTGGCCATCGCCGACACCGACCTCGGTCAGGTGCTCGGCGGCGTCCGGACGGCGCTGCGGTTGCCGTACGCGGCCCTGGAACGGGGCGAGACCGTGCTGGCCAGCGACGGTGACCAGCCGGAGCGGTGTGATCGATGGCCGCTGACCTACGACGGCCGGGCGGTCGGTGCGCTCGTCCTCGGGCTCCGGCCCGGTGAGCGCGCGCTCAGCTCGGCGGACCGCAAGGCGCTCCAGGTGCTGGCGGCTCCGCTGGCGGTCGCGCTGCAGGCGACGGTGATGTCGGCCGAACTGCAGTCCTCGCGCGAACGCATCGTCGGCGCCCAGGCCGAGGAGCGGCGCCGGCTGCGCCGCGAGCTGCACGACGGGCTGGGGCCGACGTTGACCGGGATCGCCTTCACCGCGGATGCGGCGGCCAACCTGATCGACACGGACCCCGCGACGTCGAGCGAGCTGCTGACCGCACTGCGCCGCGACAGCCGGATGGCCCTGGCGGACGTACGCCGGATCGTCGACGACCTGCGACCGCCGGCCCTTGACGAGCTGGGCCTGGTCGGCGCCCTCCGCCAGCGGGCCGAGCAACTGGCCTGGCGCGCCGACGGAGGTGCGGTCCGGGTACGGCTCGACGTCCCGCCGTCGGTGCCGGCCCTGCCGGCCGCGGTCGAGGTGGCGACGTACCGGATCGCCACCGAGGCGCTGACCAACATCGCCCGGCACTCCCGGGCGACCAGCGCCCTGATCCGGCTGGAGTGCGGCGACCGCCTCGAGGTCTCGGTCACCGACGACGGGTCCGCCGACGGCACCTGGACTCCCGGGGTCGGACTGACCGCGATGCGGGACCGGGCCGCGGAACTGGGCGGGTCGTTCTCGGCCGGGCCGTCGCCGTCGGGTGGCCGGGTCTCGGCCTGGTTTCCGCTGGGGGCCACCCGATGAGCGCTGAGGGACGCGGCGTACGCGTGGTGCTCGCCGATGATCACCCGGTGGTTCGGGCCGGGCTCGCCGCGCTGCTCGGATCGCTGCCCGACGTGGAGGTGGTCGCCGTCGCGGCCGACGGTTTCGGCGCGGTGAAGGAGGTGGTGCTGCACCGGCCGGACGTCGCGATCCTGGATCTGCAGATGCCGGGACAGGACGGCTTCGCCGCGACCCGCGAGCTCCGGCGGGTGGCTCCCGACGTCGCCGTCCTGGTCCTCACGATGTCCGACGACGACGACTCGGTGTTCGCGGCGATGCGGGCCGGCGCGCGCGGCTACCTGGTCAAGGGGGCCGAGCAGGAGGAGATCGGCCGGGCCGTACGCGCCGTGGCCTCGGGTGAGGCGATCTTCGGGCCGGGCGTCGCCCAACGCGTGTTGCGGTTCTTCGCGACCCCGGTGCCCGTCGCCGATCCGTTCCCGGAGCTGACCGCCCGCGAGCGCGAGATCCTCGACCTGCTCGCGGCCGGCCTGGCCAACGCGACGATCGCCGTCCGGCTGGGACTCTCGCCGAAGACGGTGGCCAACCACCTCTCCTCGATCTTCGCCAAGCTGCAGGTCGCCGACCGCGCCCAGGCCATCCTGCGGGCCCGGGAGGCCGGCCTCGGGACGGGTCATTGACTGCGCCGCCCTCGACCTCGCCCGACCTCGCCCGACGTCATCCGCGTTTCCCGTCGAGGGACGGGAAACCGGGGCCGAATGGGCGCGTAGGACACTGGTTTGCCATCGCGCGACGGCAAACGCGCACCCACAGGAGACACCGACGATGAGATACAACGGCAGCTTCGCCCTGACCGACACCGACGTGATCGTTCGGCTGATCGCGGAGAACCCGTGGGCGACGTTGGTCAGCCACACCAGCACGGGGCTGGTTGCTTCCCACTACCCGGTGATCCTCGACGACGAGGCCGACGAGTTGGCGATCCTCACCCACGTCGGGCGTCCCGACGAGGAGATCCACGAGCTCGGCCAGCATGAACTCCTGGTGATCGTCCAGGGTCCACACGGCTACATCTCGTCCAGCTGGTACGACGAGAAGCCGGCGGTCCCGACCTGGAACTTCATCACCGCGCACCTCAGCGGGGTGCCGGAGGTGCTGACGGCGGAGGAGAACCTGCGGGTCCTGGCCAGGCTCGTCGACCGGTTCGAGGACCCGGTCAGCCACCCGAGGCGGATTCTGGCCACGCCCGACGATGCGGCCTATGCGCGCCGGACCGCACTCGGGACGGTCGGCCTGCGACTCACCCCGACCAAGATCGTGGCCAAGCAGAAGATGAGCCAGAACCGGCCCGAGCCGATCGTCACCGCCATCATGGCCGAACTCGACGGTGACGGTCCGTACGCGAGCGCCGGCCTGGCCCGCGAGATGCGGCTGGCGCGAAGCGCCGCTGACCGCGAGAACTGAGCATCTCCCACGGCGGGCGAGTTCCCATCTTTCTCTAATTTTCGGTCCCGCTTGTTTACAGGGTAAACCTGCGTATACGTTGTAAACACGAAGCGGCGGAACACCACCCGCCGGCGCTGGCTCCGGGCTTTCTGGTCCTGGAGCAAACCATCGAAGAACGGAGCGCTCGTGACCAACACACCGTACGGCTCAAACCCAGTGCAACCGGATCCGACCTACACGGATCCGACCTACGTGGATCCCAACCACACGGATCCCAACTACCCGAGTACTGACTACACCGCCCCGGCCGATCCCACCGGATACGCCGGTACCGAGAGTCAGCCCGTCTACTCGGCTCCGGTCGAGCCGGCCGGCTCCTACGCCCCGGCCGACCAGACCTTCACCTCGGGGGATTCGTCCACCAAGGACGTGGCCAAGGGCGAGGCGGCCAACGTCAAGGACACCGCGGTCGACGCCGGCAAGAACGTGGCCGGAACCGCCAAGCAGGAGGCGGCGAACGTGGCCGCCGAGGCCGGCTATCAGGCCAAGAGCCTGCTCGGCAGCGCCACCTCGGAGATCCGCTCGCAGGCCGGCACGCAGCAGGGCCGGCTGGCCTCCACCCTGAGGTCATACTCTGACGAACTGCACGGACTCGTCGACGGCACGCCGCAGGCCGGTGGACCGTTGACCGATCTCGCGCATCAGGCGGCCGAGAAGGGTTCGGAGATCGCTCGTTGGCTGGAAGATCGTGAGCCGGCCGACGTCCTCGAAGAGGTGCGCAGCTTCGCCCGCCGCCGTCCCGTCGCCTTCCTCGGCCTGTGCGCCCTGGCCGGTGTGCTCGCCGGTCGGGTGACCCGCGGCGCCGTTGCGGCCAACACCAGCGTCGACTCCCCGACTCCGTCCCGGGCCCTGACCGATCGGCGCTCGACCGACGTCGTCTCCGTCCGGTCCGGACTTCTACGCGGCCCCCGCGGGTGGCTTCGAGGCTTCGCCGGCACCGGAGTACGAGACCGGGACGTCGACCTACGGTGCCTACACGGATCAGCCAGTCACCGATCAGCCGTACGCCGCCCAGCCGTACACCGATCAGCCGTACGCCGCCGATCAACCGTCATCAGGTGGTCCTAACCGATGAGCACCAGCATTCCCGACCCCTCCCCGAACCGAGCGGCATTGCAAGCCGAAGACGGTCGGAGCCTGGGTGAGGTGATGGGCGACCTCACCCGGCACGTGTCAACGCTGCTGCAGCAGGAGATGGCGCTGGCCAAGGCCGAGCTTCGGCAGTCCGGAGCCCGGGCCGGCAAGGGCATCGGCCTCTTCGCGGGTGCAGCCGTCGCCGGGATCCTGTTTCTGGTGTTCCTCTCCGTCAGCGCCTGGTGGGGCATCGGGAAGTACATCGGCAACGACTGGTCCGGACTGATCATCGCCGGCATCTGGGCGATCGTCGCCGCCATCTTGGCGTCGGTCGGCAAGAAGGAACTGGACCGCATTCGCGGGCTCCAGCAGACCACCGAGACACTCGGCAAGGTCCCGAACGCATTGAAAGGCCATGAGGAGGACAACCGATGACAACCAGCAATGACCCAGACGAGATCCGCGCCGAGATCGAGAACACGCGCGCCGCGCTCAGCAGTGACGTCGATGCGCTGACCGACACCGCCAACCCGAAGAAGATCGCCCAGCGTCAGGTCGACAAGGCCAAGGACGCTGTTGTCGGGGTGAAGGACCGGGTCATGGGTACCGCCGATGACGCCGCCGACGCCGCCCGGAACAAGGCGTACGCCGTGGGCGACCGGGCCTCTGCGGTGGGCGACGCGGTGACCAACGCTCCGACCACCGCGAAGCAGAAGACCCGCGGCAATCCGTTGGCGGCCGGACTGATCGCGTTCGGTGCCGGCATGCTCATCTCCTCGCTGTTCCCGGCCACCCAGAAGGAGCAGGACGCGGTGTCCGGACTGCAGGAGAAGGCGGAGCCGCTGAAGGAGAAGGTCGCCGAGGCGGCCAAGGACGTCGGTGCCCAGCTCAAGGAGCCGGCGCGGGATGCCGTCGACTCGGTCAAGAGCACGGCGGCCGTGGGCGCTCAGAACGTCAAAGACGAAGGCGCTATCGCCAAGGACGACGTACAGAGCCAGGTTCAGGACTCCAAGTCGACCGTGCGCGACCAGGTCGGCTGACGACCTTCGGTGTCCAATGTGAGTGAAAAACCCCGGACCGCGGGGTCTGACGGGGTGCCCGGCGGAGACGCCGAGCGCCCCGGTCAGATTCCGGCTCGCGGCTGGCGGCAGATCGCCAAGCGCGGCTGGCAGGAAGCCAAGGCCGACAACATTCCGCTGCTCGGCGCCGGCGTGGCGTTCTACGCGCTTCCTCGCCCTGTTCCCACTGCTGATCGCGCTGGTATCCATCTACGGGTTCTTCGCCGATGCCGCGGCTATCACCGAGCAACTCCGGGCAGTGACCAAGACGCTGCCGCCGGATGCCCAGAAGTTGATCATCGACCAGGTCGGGACCCTCACCGCGCGGGGACGTTCGACCATCGGCGTCGGTGCACTGGTGGCGATCTTGATCTCGCTGTTCAGCGCATCGGCGGGCATCAACAACCTGATGACGGCGATCAACATCGCCTACGACGAGGAGGAGAGCCGCAGCGCGAATCAAGAAGCGGCTGATCTCGCTGGCCCTGACGGTGGGGGCGGTGGTCTTCCTGATCATCGTGCTGGCCCTGATCGGCGTACTGCCGCCGTTGCTGCGCAACATCTTCGGCACCAGCGCTGTGCGATGGGTGCTGCAGATCGCCGGGATCTTGATCTTGATCGTGATCGTCTCGGTTGCCTTGGCGATCTTGTACCGGGTGGCGCCCGATCGGGACGCGCCCAAGCTCAAATGGGTCTCGGTGGGCGCTGTCGTCGCGACCGTGATCTGGCTCATCGCCTCACTCGGATTTTCGTTGTACGTCAGCACTCTGGGCAACTACGCCAAGACCTACGGGGCCTTCGCCGGGATCGTGATCTTGCTGTTCTGGTTGTGGCTCACCGCGTACGCGATCTTGCTCGGCGCGGAGATCAACGCCGAAGCCGAACAGCAGACCATCGCCGACACGACCAAGGGCGCTCCCGAACCCCTCGGCCAGCGCAACGCGGTCAAGGCCGACTCGACGCCCTAGGCACCTTGCCGAAGTCGCCTCACGGCCGCAGGCGAGCCGGTTGCTAGTGCTTGCGCCTTCCAGGCGTGAGCACTAGCTTGCGGCCGGAAGGTGCTCACTGATGAACGCGGACAGGTCGTTGAGCTCGGTGATGGACACGTTGTGGCCGAGGCCCGGATAGACCCGCTCGGTGAGGTCGGTGTTCCGGGACAACCAGGCTCGAGTGGGGTCGATGAGCATCGCTGGAATGATCGGGTCAGCACTGCCCCGGCCCCAGAACACCGGCAGGCGTCGCTCGGCCAGACGCGCATCACCGGGAGCCGGGAAAGGTACGACGGCACCGGACAGGTTCACCGCATACCCGAACCGATCGGGCTCGCGCCGGACCATCTGAAAGGCCGTCGCCACACCTTGTGAGAAACCGAGGATGCCCACCGGGCCGTGCTGGTCGTGGCTACGCAGCCAGTCGAGGACGGCCGTGGCCGACTCCTCGATCGCGCCGAGACTGAGGGTCGCGTCGAGGGGGAACCAGGCGTAACCGCCGCCGATCTGACGGGGTCCGCGAACTGAGGCCAGCACCAGTTCCGGCGGCAGGTGATGCCGAAGCTCGAATCCCACCCGCTCGTTTGAACGGTGTCCGTGCAGCATGACCAACAGCGGTCGGTCCGTCCGCTCGGCCTCGGGAGCCGACCACATCACATGGTCCGGATTGATCTTCATCGGTACCCACCGGACGCTGTGCCGGAACTGCCGTGGGCGTGCCGTTCGCTGTCCATAGGAGGCATCCTGCCCTGACCGTCGTGGGCGCGGCGCCCCGATGCCTCGCCGCTGAAGGTCGGCCGGACCCGGATCGGTGGCGATGGGCGGCATGCGGTGCCGATGCAATTTTTGTCCGGCGACATTTGTATTGTTCGGACGGTTTGAGCGGAGCGGCCCCGGGGTATCGGATCCGTTGAGTTCGAAGCGCGCCTGCGGCCACTGGGAGGCGGAGGGTGGCGGATCGAACCAGGCAAGGATGAGTGCCGCCACGTTCCCCCGGTTGTGGCGGCACTCTCCGCCCGGCCCCCGGCCCTCAAGTCGGTCCCAAGTCGACCAGAAGCGTGTGGCGGCAGAGTAGTTTCTGACCGAGCGCAGCCGGTGCGCTCCGCAGTTTCAGGGGAACCTCATGACTCAGCCGCATCCCACAGCCGACTCGGCCCAACGTCGCATCCTCGTCATCGGGGCGACCGGAACCGTCGGACGCGCCGTCCTCGCGTCGCTCCGGGCCCGCGAGGCAGACGTCCGGGTGCTCGTCCGCCGACCGAACGACGATCCGGCCTGGGCCGGCGTGGAGCAGGTGGTGGGCGATCTGACCGATCCCTCGGCTGTGCGCCGAGCGCTGACCGGCGTGTCCGCCGCGTTCTACGTATCGCCGCACGAGGACGGCGAGGAGGAACTGGCCCGGACGTTCGTCACCGAATGCAATCGCGCGGGCGTCCGGATCGTCTTTGCCGGCGTCCACATCTCGTCGCGCACGGCACGTGACTGGTTGTTGTTGCAGGCCATGCGGGTGCTGCTGCCCAACTACCGGCCGAAGCTCCGGATCGGCCAGCTCATCGAGCGGACCGCACCGGGCTCGGTGCTGTTCAGCCCGAGCAACTTCTACGACAACGACGAACTGTTCCTCGACGACATCCGGGCCGGGCAGTATCCGATGCCGATGCGCGGGGTGAATCGGGTCGCCGTGTCCGACGTCGGCGAGCTCTGCGCCCGAGCGTTGCTTGACCCCGACTTCCCCTCGGGCAGCTACCCCGTGTCGGGCCCGCGCAGCTTCACCGGTGCCCAGTCGGCGCAGGTCTGGGCCGAAGCGCTCGGCCGGCCCGTGGCCTACACCGGCGACGACGCCGATGCCTGGCACGCGGCCCTCGACCGTCGAGTGCCGCCGGGCAAGAAGAACCGGGACTTCCGCGCGTCCTTCCGGGCCCTCGGCCGGATCGCTGTCAAGACGAGCGCTGCCGACGTGGCCGAGACGACCAGGCTGCTCGGCCGAGCGCCGCTCGGCTACGCCGACTATGTCCGGGACCTCGCCCGAACCGGAGGGGTGACCAGTCGCAGGGACCAAGCCGAATGAGCTGCCGGGAGGCGATGCGAGATTCGTAGCATGGGCGAGGCGGTGGAGATGGATCACGACGAGGTGGTGCTGGAGGTCGCCGGATCGCCGGTGCGCGCCTACCGGACGCCACCCGTCGTTGACGGTCCGGCGATCGTGCTGCTGCACGGTGGCAGCCTCGACTCGGCGCGGCTCAGCTGGGAACCGATCTGGCCGAGGTTGGTGGATATGGCTCAACTCGTGGCTCCCGATCTGCCCGGCTACGGCGCGAGCGCGCTCGGTGCCACCCGGCCGACATTGGCCGGCTATCGCGACTGGCTGCTGGCCTTCTTCGAGGCTTGCGAACTTCGGACCGTGATTCTGGTCGGGCTGTCGATGGGCGGCGGCGTCGCGCTGCGAACCGCCCTCGACGCACCCGCGCGGGTCTCGGCTCTGGTGCTTTGCGCGCCGTACGGGGTGAGCGAACGGACGCCCGGTGGCCGGGCCGGGTTCCTGGGCGTGCACGCGCCCGGGCTGACCCCACTGACCAACACGATCCTGCGGCGGAGTCCGTCGCTGCTCCGGCGGGCGCTCGGCACCATGCTCCGCGGACCCGGCGCCGTGACGGACGAACTGGTCACCCAGGTCTCCGCTGAGCTGGCCCAGCCGACCTCGGGTGCGGCCTGGTCGAGCTTTCGGCGGCACGAGGTGCGCTGGTCGGGGCCGCGTACCTGTTTCGGCGACGAACTCGCCCGTCTCGGTCAGCCGGCGGTCTTCCTGTCCGGGGAACGCGATCACCTGGTGCCGGCCGCCGATGTCCGGGCCGCCGCCGCCCGGGTGCCTCGCGGTCGGTTCGTCGCCGTTCCCGGTGCCGGCCACTGGCTGCCGCGCGATGCCCCCGAAGTGCTGGCCGCGGAGATCGCCTCGATCAGCGGCCGCTAGTCCAGCCGAGCATCAACTCGCGTCGGCTCGCCGCCGGCTCAGCGAAGGGACCCGTCGGGTATCGGCGTCCTGTTCGCGACAACGTAAGGCGTCCCGCGGCTGCCCGGCGGAGTCGAAGAGGTCGGCCGCATACGCCCAGAAGCCCGCGGCGGCGTCGAGGTCGTGCTCGGCCAGGGCGATCCGGGCCTTGGTCTCCATCAGCGAGGCCTGCCAGGAGGTGCCCTTCCACAACTGGGCGGACTTCTCGGCGGTCTGCAGGTACTGGTGCGCCTCGCGGAGATCGCCGGCATCGGCGCAGGCCTTGGCGGCCGGCACGGCGAACATGATCGAGCAGAACATGCAGTGGTCGTCGACCCCCATCGTGGCCTCCGCCCGGTCGACGGCCGCGCGGGCGGACTCGGCATCGGTCGCCGCCTCGATCAGCGTGCCGTAGACCGCGCACGATGATGTGCAGCGCGATGCTGGAGAACCGGGCCAGCGGAAGCGCCCGGATCAGCAGCCGGTTCGCCTCCGCCCGGTCGCCCAGCGCGAGCTGGACCTCGGCCAGCCGTTGCAGGCTGTGGGCCTCGCCGGCCGTCGACCCGATGTCGTGGTGCAGGTCGGACGACTCGCGGAGCTCGCCGGCCGCCAGCTCCAGATCACCCATCAGGTACGCCGCCTCGCCCCGCAAAGTCGTCGCGAACGCCACCGCCCGGAGCACGCCGGCGCGCTCCGCGGTGTCCCGCAGTTCGGTGGCCATGGACACGATCTCCGGGTACGGGGTCGGGCCGTAGAGCAGGTACTCCGCGACGCACAGGTGCGAGTCGAAGATCCGCGCGGCCATGCCCGGCCGGCTGACCCCGCGGCGCATCTCGAAGTCGAGCCGTTCAAACCACTGCCCGCGGGTATGGGCGACCAAGCCCTTGCAGGCTGACCAGGTCGAACATCTGCCACTCCTGGGGGACGCCGAGGATCACTCGGCGCCGGGCTTCGGCTGCCGCCTCGGCGGCGCTGTCGAGGTCACCCTGGTAGAACGCCAGGCAGCCGCGGGCCATCAGCAGCGTCGCGTCGTCGGGCGATCCGTCCGGGGTGAGCCCTTCCAGCGCGACGGCGGCGGTGTCCAGGTCGCCGGAGAACGTAGCGGCGCGGGCCAGCCGGGCCCGGAGCTTCGGAGCGCTCGGCCGGGTCGGAGACGCAGGCCAGGGCCTCGCGGTACGCGTCGACGGTTCCCGGGTCGGCTTCGGCCATCAGCAGGTCGGCGCGCAGCGACAACAGCGCGGCCAGATCTGCACCGGTGGCCGCCTCCCGCACCATGGCCAGCCCCTCAAGACCCTCCCGGTACGCGCCCAGCGCCGCGGAGGAGCGCGCCGCCTCGATCACCCAGGGCACCGCGCCGACCCGGTCGCCCGCCTGGACCAGGTGGAAGCCGATCCTGGTCGCCGGCCGGTGCAGGGCCTGTAGCGCATCGGCGGCCCGGCGGTGCAGGCGTCGCAACTGGGCCTGCGGGACCTTGGCCAGCAGCGCGTCCCGGACCAGGGCGTGGCGGAACTCCCAGCCGGCGTCGGTTCGCAGCAGCAGGTTCTGTTCCGCGGCCCGTTCCAGGGCGGCGTACGCGTCGGGCTCGCTGAGCCGGGTCACCTCGATGAACTCGTCGGTGTCGAACGTTGAGCCGAGGATGGCTGCCGCGGCCAGCGACCCGGGCTCGTCGCTACCCGAGGGCGGTATCAGCGACCCGGCGACCAGTTCGCGCCCGGCCGCCGCCGAGCGGGCCAGTTCGACGACGAACAGCGGCACCCCGCCGGACGCGGCGTACACGGTGTCGACGAGCCCCTCGTCGGCCTCCGGCGTGATCGTGCGCACCAGGGCCCGGACGTCGTCGTGGGGGAGCGGCTGCAGGTCGAGGGTGACGCCGGTCCCGCGGCCGAGCAGGCTCCGCCGGACCTGGGCGAGCTCCGGGCTGATGGTGCGATGCCCAAGGACCAGCAACGCCCGCTCGGAGACGGTGCTGCGGGCCAGGTAGTGCAGCAACCGGAGGCTGGCGTCGTCGGCCTGGTCGACGTCGTCGACGACCAGGACCACGCCGGTTCCGGCGGCGAGCCGGACCAGTTCGGCGGCCGCGACGAACAGCCGCTGCTGACCGCCGCGAGCCGTCCACTCCACCGTCCGCCCCGACAGGCCGCTCTCGATCTCCTGGCGAAGCTCGTCGTCCAGGCCGTCCAGCAGCGCCGGATGCCGCCGGCTCAGATCGGCGAGGGCTTCGAGGACCGGGGCGTACGGCCAGGCGCCCTCGACCTGCGCGGCGACGCCGCTGCCGACCCGCATCCCGCGACGCGCGGCCTCGCGCTCGGTCCAGGCCAGCATGGCCGTTTTGCCCACCCCGGCCGGGCCGCTCACGAACAGCGTCCGGCCGCGGCCGGCGGCGACCGCGTCGAGGGACTTCTCGACGCTGCGCCGAGCGTTCGTGGCGCCGACCAGCAACGGTCCCGCGCTCGCCATGTCCGCCGTGGGGGCGTCGGTGTTCACCCCGGGCGGTGGCGCGAGCAGCCGGGTCCGCAGGGCGACGGCCTCCCGGCTCGGCCGGACTCCAGCTCACGGCGCAGGGCGAGTTCCAGCCGTTCGAACTGCCGCAGCGCGCCACGCCGATCCCCGCCCCGAGCGAGCCGGGTGATCAGCGCAAGGTGGGCCTGCTCGTCGGCCGGTTCGACGGCCAGCAGTTGCTCCCAGCGTCCGGCCAGGCGCAGCACGTCGAGATAGCTGAGCCGGAGCCGGTCCCGGGCCTCCTCGGCCCATTCGGCGTACGGGTCCTCGGGCAGCAGATCTCCGGCATACCCGTCGGCGGCCCGACCGGCGGCGGCCGGATCCGCGGCCGTCACCGCCGCCCGCGCGGCGGTCTCGAACTCGACCGCGTCCACCCGGACCGCCCGATCGGGGAACAGGGCGACGGTCTCCCCGCTCAGGGCCAGCGACATCGGGTCGTCCAGGGCCCGGCGGGCGTAGTGCGCGGCCTTGTGCAGCCGCGGGGCGGCCTCACCCGGGCTCAGCTCCGGCCACAGCAGATCCATCACGCGTTCCCGATGCAGTCGCCGGCCGGGCGCCAACGCCAGCAGTTTGACCAGCGAGGAGGCGTGCCGACGGCGCCAGGCCGACGGGTCGACCGGGCCGTGGCCAACGTCGGCGGAGAATCCGCCCATCAAGGTGATCACGACGCTCATGGCGTCCAGCTACCTCCCCGAAGGGTCATGCTAGTAGCGATTCGCTCGCAGCAGGAGGGGAGAGCACGCCGAGTGCCTCAACCTCCTCGGCCATCGCCGAGGCCAGCCGGCGAAGGAGCACCCGAACCTCCGGCAGATCCCAGGCGTACGAGGCGATCCGGTCGGCGATCTCCAGCATCGGCAGGGACAGCCGATCCCGTTCGGCCTGGTAGCCGGACCAGGTCGTCCGACAGCCACGGCTGCGGGTCAGCAGCTCGGCGTCGCGCAGCGCGCCGGTCAGGCCGTGGGTGCTCATCGGGTCGAGCCAGTGGCCGGCGTCGCCGACCAGGGCCCAGCCCGGGCCGTACGCCTGACCGGAGATAGCCGGGGGGCAAACCGCGCACGTTGCGCAGCGGATCCGACCCGGGTCGCGGTCGCGAGTCGGTCGGTGAGCCCGACCTCGCGGGCCAGCCGGGCGAAGGCCAGTCCCGGGGCTCAGGCCGGCGTAACCGGAGTGTGCCCGGGCTCGATCCGCGCCGACGAACAGGCAGGTGAGGCCACTGTTGGTCGGGATCAGGCCGGCGGTCACCTGAGGGGAGTAGAACCATTCGTAGCCGTCGGTCGGCAGGCCGGCCCAGTAGCCGTAGAAGTACGCACCGGCGTGCCGGCCGCTCACCTCGATCGGGGCCCGCACCTCGGCGGCGACCACCGATTCGCGGCCGTCGGCCCCGACCACCAGCCCGGCGCGCTCGACCCGGGTCGAGCGGCCGCGCCGATCCTGGACGACGACCCCGGACGTCTTTCCGTCGCGGTCTCGGAGCAACTCGACCACGGGCGCCGTGAACTCGACGGTGGCGCCGGCCTGCCGCGCGGCGTCGACCAGCAGGGCGTCGAGCACGGTGCGGCGCGGGGCGTACAGCGCCTCGACCCCGGCGGCGGGCTTGATCGAGACCCCGACCTTGTCGTCGCCGTAGTGGAAGACCGTCCGGCGCACCGGGGGCGTGCCCGCGGCCAGCAACTGGTCGAGCAGCCCCCAGCGCTGCATCTGGAGCACGCCGCCGCGCATCATCGCGTGGGTGGACAGCGTGTCGCTGCCGTACCGAGACCGGTCAACGCAGAGCACCCGCAGCCCTTCCCGAGCGAGCAGCATCGCGGTGGCCGCGCCGGCGACCCGCGCGCCGACCACCACGACATCCCAGCTGGTCACGACAGTCTCCCTTCGGTCCGCGATCCGGTCAGGCCGCCGTCGGCGTGGTCACGTCGATGACCACGTCGGTGCCGTTGACCAGGACGTCGTAGACGGCGGACCGGCGCCGGGACTGGTCGACCAGGGAGGCCAGGACCTCGGCGGAGGCGTCGCCCTCGATCTCGAACGACACCTTGATCTGCCGGTAGCCGTTGCGGACGGTGTCGGACAGGCCGAGGATGCCGAGCAGGTCGATGTCACCTTCGACGGTCGACGCACCCGGTGCAGGGTCACCCCCCGGGCGGAGGCGATGTTGGCCAGGCCGGAGGTCAGGCAGGCCGCAATGGCGTGCAGCAGGAACTCGACCGGGGTCGGCCCGTGGTTGTTGCCCACCAGCACCGTCGGGTGGTCGGCGTCGTACGTGAACGGGTTGGTGCGGCTCGTGTCCTCCTGTCCGGCGCCGTAGAACCCCTGGATCGTCGAGCGGTTGTGGGTACCGCTGATCCACTCATTGCGTCGCCCGGAACTGGAAGGCGGCGATCTCGGGCTGCCCCTTCACGGCGTCGAGTGTCGCGAACAGGGTCGGCACGTCGACGCCGTTGCGGGCGGGTCGGGTCTGGGTCACAGTCATCGTGGTACTCCTTTGGCTAGTTGGGTCGATGACGACGTGACCGACGCTAGGCAGCCGACCTTCCGCGGACCTTCCGCGACCGGATTCGCCCGCGGAAGGTACGCGGAAGGGCGGCTGCCCACTCTTCTGGGCCATGAACACTCTTCACGACACCACCGCGATTCGGCACCCTGCTGACCGTCTGGGCCCATCCCGATGACGAGGCGTACCTGGCCGCCGGGCTGATCCTCGAGGCCCAGGCGGCGGGCAGCCGGGTCGTCGTGGCCACCGCGACCAAGGGCGAGGCCGGCATGGACGAGTCGGCCGGCTGGACCGCCCGAGCAGCTCGCCAGCATCCGCGAAGCCGAACTGGCGGCCAGCCTCGGCGCGCTCGGGGTGACCGAGCACCACTGGTTCGGTCACCGCGACGGGACCCTGCCCGAGGTCGACCCGCGGGACGGCATCGCCCAGGTCGGCACGGCTGATCCGCCGGGTCCGCCCGGACACCATCGTCACCTTCGGGCCCGACGGGCTGACCGGGCACACCGATCACCAGACCGTGTCGACGTGGGTGACCAGCCGCCTGGCTGGCCGCCGGTCGGCCCGGGGCGGCTCTGGTACGTGACGCTGACCCCGGAGTTCCACCAGGCGTGGGGCGCGGTCAGCGCCGAGCACGGGGTCTTCTACCCGGAGGCCCGGCCCGCCGTCGGTCCCGAGGTCGCAGCTCGCGTACGCGGTCCGCAGCACCGGCGAGCAACTGGACCGCAAGTTCGCGGCCCTGGCGGCGCACGCGTCCCAGACCACCGGGCTGATCGAGCGGGTCGGGGTCGATCGCTACCGTCAGTGGTGGGCCGAGGAGTCGTTCGTCGACGCCGAGGAGGTGGCCGGCCTGGGCTGGCCGGATGACGAGAGGCAGGTGGCATGACGATGAAGATCGGCGACACCGCGACGCGGTCCCGGACCGTCAGCGCTGAGGACATCGAGCTCTACGCGCGGATGACCGGCGACCGCAATCCGATCCACTTCGATGCCGAACTGGCGAGCCGGAGCCGGTTCGGCGGGATCGTCGTCCAGGGCGGGGTGACCTCCGGGCTGCTGAACGCGCTCGTCGCGGAGGACCTGCCCGGCCCGGGCAGCGTGTTCCTGCACACCGACTGGAGCTTCCGCGCCCCGGTCCGACCGGGTGATGTGATCACCGCGGAGGCGCGGGTGGTCCAGGCTCGGGCCGACAAGCCGATCACCACTCTGGAGACCGTCATCCGCAACCAGGACGGCGTCATCGTGCTGGACGGCACCGCCGTGGTCTGGCGCGACCCGGTGGTCGCCGCCGCCGTTCGACGCGTCCTGAGCTCGCTGTGTTCGCCGTCCGAGCGCTGACGAGAGAGCCCGATCTGGCCGATTTCCGGTCGAGTCTCCGCGCACAACGGACCAAACGTCCCGACCACCCGCGCCGCTAGCCCGCGTCGGCCTCGAACACCCCGACCAGGCCCCGCTGGGACGCGAACAGCGTGGCCGCCGCTCGGCTGGACACCCCGATCTTGGCGTAGATGTGCTCGACGTGGTTCGCGACCGTCTTCGGGGCGACCGTCAGCCGTCCGGCGATCTGCTTGTTGGACTCCCCCCGGGCCAGCAGGCCGAGCACCTCGACCTCGCGGGCGGTGAGCCCTCGAGGCCACGACCTCCGCGCCGGGGCCGGACGACCGGCCACCGCGAGCACCGCGGCGACGGCCTCACCGTCGAGCCGGCCCGCCCGTACCTCCGCGGCCAGTTCGGCGGCGGCCTGGTCGAGGGTCAGCGCCTCGCGGTACGCCCGCGGCTCGCCCTTGGCGTGCAGCGTGTCGGCCGCCGCCAGCAACCGGTCGAGCGGCCGGAGCGCGGCACCCGACAGTCCGCGGGGATAGCCGGAACCGTCGAGCCGTTCGTGATGGCGGCCGGCCACCTCGCGGCTGGCGGCGAGGGCGTCGATGCCGGCGAGCATCCGCTCGGTCAGGTAGGGGTGCAGCCGCACGTGCTCCCGCTCGGCGGCCGTCAGCGGGCCGGGCTTGTCCCAGATGGCGTTGGAGACGCCCAGCCGGCCGAGGTCGTGGATCAGGCCGGCGCGGCGTACGGTCCGTACCTCGTGGTCCGGCAGTCCCCAGCCGCGTGGCGGCCGAGGCGGCGAGGTCCGCGACGCCGCGGGAATGGCCGGCGAACTGCGGCGACTTGAGATCGGCGAGATCGGCCATCGCCTCGAGAGCGCGCGTCCAGCTTGTCGCCTTCGACCCACCGGGCCAGGGCGGGCTCGGCGTCGAGAATGGCCGACCATTCAGACGCCTCGTCGAGACCGTCCAGCACCTGCTCGGGGTGTTCGCAGAAGGTGGCGACGATGCCCGGGTCGAACTCACCGTCGGACCGTCGGATCGCGTTCTGGGCGGCCTGGATTCCGTGCTGCCGGGCGAAGACCTCGACCGGGGCGGACAGCTGGACCAGCCGGGCCGGCAGCGCGATGTCGGTGCCGCGGAGGCCCAGCGGTACGCCCTTGCCGTCCCATTGCTCGTAGGACTGCGCGAAACGACGCCACGGCGACGTCCCCGAGTTCGAGCTGCTCGGCGAAGTCGGCGACCAGCCGGGCGTGGGTGGACAGGAAGACCATCACCTCGTTCCGGCCGGAGATCGGCAGCAGAGCCAACCGGCGGGCCCGGTCGGGCCAACTGCCGTGCGAGCCGACCCGGCGGAGCAGGTACGCCGCCACCTGCGCCGGATGTTCTTCCCAGCAGGTCGAACCCCTGGGCCTTGAACTCGATGTCGTCGCCGAACCAGCGGGCCTGTTCGGTCGCGTCGGCGTGGCAGTAGGAGTTGATCATCAGGCCCTGGTAGTAGGTCGCCTCCCGCTCCGCCTGACTGGCGCCGACCAGGTCGGCCAGGCGGAGCGCGATCACGGTCTGACGGATGCAGTGCGCCATCGGCTGGCCGAGCCCGAGGTCGGCCGCGTACGAGAGGGTCGCCACCAGTTCCGCGACGCGGATGCCGTCAGCGCCGTTGCCCTGCACCGGATCCGCCGTCCGCCATGCTGCGAGCCTACGCTCGATCACCCGCCGGCGGGCCGGACAAAGATGGGCTGAACACCTCATGCGGACAAGGGTTCTCGGTGCCTACCGTGAGACATCTCCTTCATGCCGGGAGACCGATCCAGGGAGGCTCACCATGATCACCCAGACCGAGCTCGGGACCGCCCGGGAGTGGGTCGATGCGGGCGGACTGCGGACCTACTACGAGGTGAGCGGAGACGGCGATCCGCTGCTGATGCTGCACGGCGGATTCGCCACCGTCGAGACGTTCGCTGACTTCACGCCACGCTTCACCGGGCGTCACCGGGTCTACAGCCCGGAGCGGCGCGGGCACGGCCGGATGCCCGACCCGGGCGGCCCGCTGACCTATGAGGTGATGGCCGAGGACACCATCGCCTTCCTCGACGCGCTCGGGATCGGGCCCGCGCATCTCGTCGGGCTGGAGCGACGGAGCCAATGTGGCGTTGATCGTCGCGCTGCGGCGACCCGACCTGGTGCGCAAGGCTGGTGATCATCGGCACCGCGGTCAATCTCGCCGGCGGGACTCCGTTCGCCCGCGCCATGAGCGCCCAGATGACCGTCGATCACCTGCCGCCGATGCTCGTCGCGGCGTACGGGCCTCTGTCGCCGGACGGCCCCGAGCACCTTCCGGTGGTGTTCGACCGACTCATCCGCGCTCTCGCCGAGACGACCCTTGAACTCTGCCGACCTGGCGCGGATCGCGGCTCCGACGCTGATCATGGCCGCGGACGACGACCTGGTCAGCATCAGCCACCTGGAAGCGATGCGCGACGCGCTGCCCGACGCGCAACTGGCGATCGTTCCGGGAACCTCGCACGCCCTGCCGCTGGAGAAGCCGGCCCTCACCGCCCAGCTGATCTTGGAGTTCCTCGACGATGAGCAGGTGACGCGGATGATGCCGACCCGCGTCACCGCGGCTGAGAACGCCTCGCCCGCGCCCTGATCGCAAAACTGAAGCGAGAATGGGCGGGCGCTACCCGGGCATCGCGGCCTAGGATCCGTGCATGCCCGAACAATCCTCCGAGGCGCCTACCGCGCTGCTCGAGCGGCTGCGACGCATCGATTCCACCAGCCTCGCAGACGCCGACAAGTCGCTGCGGATCCTGCCGCTGGCCATCCGACCCATCGCGACCGGGCGGCGGCTGCTCGGCCGGGCGGTGACCGCGGACGCGGGCGGCGATCTGATGTCGGTGATCGCGGCGCTGCAGCACGCCGGCGCGGGCGACGTGCTGGTCGTTGCGGCCGGCAGCGACGAGCACGCGGTGGCCGGTGAACTGTTCGCCACCGAGGCGATGCGGCGTGGACTGGCCGGCATCGTGATCGACGGTCGGTGCCGGGACAGCCGGACGCTCGCCGAGATCGATCTTCCGGTGTACGCCCGGGGTGTGGCGCCGAGCGCCTTTCCGGCCCGATCCATCCCCGTCATCCAGGTCCCGCTCACCATCGGCTCCGTCGAGGTCCGGCCGGGGGACATCCTGCTCGGCGACGACGACGGCATCGTGGTCGCCGACGACGCCGAACTCGCGGCGGCGATCGAGGCGGCCGAGACGATCCAGTTCCGCGAGGAGGCGCTGCGGACGTCGATCAGCTCCGGCACCTCATTGTTCAGCGCGATGAACTTCGACGAGCACGCCGCCAGACTGCGGGCGGGTCAGCCTAGCTCCCTGGCGTTCAGCTGATCATGATCATCCCGTACGCCGACCGGATGAGCCGGGTCCAGCCGTCAGCCATCCGCGAGCTGCTCCGGCTGGGCGACGACCCGAAGATCATCTCCTTCGGCGGCGGCTATCCCGACCGGACCCTGTTCCCGATCAAGGAACTGCACGAGATCTTCGACGCGCTGCTGGTCGAGGACAACGCCAACGCCTTGCAGTACACGGCATCCAACGGCTTGCCGCGCCTCCGCAGCGCAGATCGCCGAACGGCTCACCGGCGGCGGCACGCCATGCACCGCCGAGGACGTGTTGATCATCCAGGGCGGCCAGCAGGGACTCGACCTGACGGCCAAGCTGGTCGTCGATCGCGGGCGACGTGATCATCACCGAGAACCCGACGTTCCTCGGCGCCCTGATCGCGTTCAACCCGTGCGAGCCCGCGTACGCCGCCGTCTCGATGGATGACGACGGGATGGACATGGATGATCTTGAACGGACCCTTCATGATCATCCGAAGGCGACGATGATCTACACCGTGCCGGACTTCCAGAATCCGACCGGCATCACCCTGAGCCTGCCGCGCCGCAAGCGGCTGATCGAGCTGGCCAATGCGTACGGTGTGCTGGTCGTCGAGGACTCGCCCTATCGCGAACTGCGTTACGCCGGCGAACACCTGCCCACGCTGAAGAGCCTCGACACCGAAGGCCGGGTCGTGCACCTGGGCAGCTTCTCCAAGATCCTCGCCCCCGGCATGCGCCTCGGTTGGGCGGTGGCCAGTCCGGAGATCCTGGACAAGCTGACGCTGCTCAAACTGGCCGCCGACACGCAGAGCAGCACCCTCAACATGGCGGCGACGTCGGCCTACCTGAGTGACTACGACATCGACGCCCACATCGCGCGGGCCCGGCCGGTCTACCGGCACAAGCGGGACCTGATGCTGCAGACCATCGCGGACACCTTCCCCGACGACATCGGCTTCACCGAACCCGACGGCGGTCTCTTCACCTGGCTGACCTTCGCTGACAGGGTTCGACGCCGCCGCCTTCATGAGGGATCACCTGCTGCCGAAGGCCAAGGTCGCGTACGTGCCCGGCGCGACGTTCTTCCCGGTCACCCCGAACCGCACCACGCCCGCCTCAGCTACTCCGGTGTCCCCGACGAGCGGTTGGTCCGCGGAATCACCGAGATGGCGAAACTGCTGCACTCCGTTCGCGGCCGCGCCAGTGCGCTTCGACAGGCTCAGGGCTCGTGAAGCGGGTTCAGTGTTCGTGTCCTGAGCTGGTCGAAGGACCGTGATGCGGCCCTTCGACCGGCTCAGTTCCGCGTTTACTCGTCGAAGTCGACGTCCCCGTTCGCGGGCAGGGGGTAGTCGTCGAACGGCTGACCCCCGTTGAGGTGGCCGTCGGCGTCGGCGCCTTGGGTACGCGCAGCCGAGCCCGAGTGGAAGTAGGACGAGGGAGGGACCCGCCTGATCCGGCCCTTGAGTGTGGCGGTCGCGGATGAAGTTCAGGTTGCGCACGTACTTGTCCAGGGTCGAGTTGTCGCGGATCTGCATCAGCAACTCGTTGTTGACCCGGTTGCCCTCGTCAGTGAAGTTCTGCGAGCCGGTGAAAAGGACCTTCGAACTGCTGTCGCCGTTGTAGTTGCCGTTGATGGTCACCAGTTTCTGGTGCATGTAGAGCCTTTGGCCGTACCAGGCGTCGTAGACCCTCATCACGCCATGCTTGGAGCTCCGCCTGAGCAGCGCCTGGAACACCTTTTCACCGACCCGCCTTTTGTTCAGGACCACGTAGACATTGCAGCCCCGGTTGTGGAGCGTCCACAGTTGGCGGGCGATGTCGGTGCGCCACTTGGTCCAGCCCCACATCGCCACCCGGATCGTCGTCCGGCCGTTCATCCCGTAGCCCTTAGCGACCCCGGTGCACCTGACCTGCTTGAGGGCCGACAGCTGCGGGACACCGGCGGTACCTCTCGGCGGGGTCCGCGGGAAGAAGTACAACGTGTACTTGCCGCTCGTGGTCGTCCGGTAGTAGTTGTAGTTGGTCTTGTCCTTGAGCATGTCGGTGAAGTACCGGTTCAGCGAGTTCCAGATCGTCTGGTTGCCGATGATCGTCTGGAGGTCGTTCCAGCTGCGACCGGTGTTGCCGGTGTACGGATTGGCCGAGCTGATCAGCGAGACCCGTTGCGCATCGCCCACCCGGGTGAACAGGTAGAACTTCGCGTGCTGCACCGAGCGGACGCTCGACATGCAGCCGCGCTTGCACCGGAAGATGTAGCTGCCCTTGGACTTGTCGTTGCCGAGGGCGTGCCGGACTTGCTTGTACTGCTTCGAGTTCTCGCCGTCGTCGAGCAGCAACTGGACGTGGACGCCGCGGCGGTGCGCGCGGATCAGCCGATCAGCGGTGCTACTCAGGTCGAACAGGTACATCGCCATCCGGATCGTCGATCCCTTGGCCGAGCCGTCGATCGCCCGATCGATCTGGGTGATGATCGCACGCTTCTGCTTCCGCGACCCGCGGGGATTGTTGAAGACGGTGCCCGCTTTGGGGGTGTAGGGCGCGTCCACCTTCGCCTTTACGGTCTTCGCCGTAGTGGCGGGCTCAACGGCGGCGCCCGGCGTTGCCAACGCATCGTTGGCCGGTGCGGCCACGATGACGGTGGCGGCCAGGACGGCCGCGATCAGTAGTTGCAGGCCGACGGCCTGTACCCGACGCCGGGTTGCTGGTAAACCGGTCACTGGCTAGGTCCCCTCACATAAGCGCGATCTGCGGACGCATCGTTGGGAATCCGACCCCAGGCGCCGCGTCATCGGCCAGAATCGCCCCGCGCCGACTGCCGCAGTCTGCCCCACCGGGGTTGCCGGTCGCAAATGTTTCCCGCCCCTGACCCGTGTGGTTCGTACTTGCTCCTCCACGCCGTGACCAAACTGTAATCATTGGGTGCTCGCCTTTGGTGAAGATAACGTTTCGGTAACGGTCGACGAACGTAGCTGACTGCCCTCGAGTCCGTAACGGTGGAGAATGACCTGCGCCCGCCGGGCGAGATCGGTCGCGTACGAGCGGGAGACGTACGCGCCGCCGCGATAGAGCTCGGCGTAGGGGCCGACGAGGTGCGGATGCTGCTCGCCCAGATAGCGCAGGAACCACTCCCGAGCGCCCGGACGGAGGTGCAGCGCGAAGACGGTGGCTCCGCTGGCTCCGGCCGCGGCAACCTGCCCGAGAAGATGATCGAGGTCTTCGTCGCTGTCGGTGATCATCGGCAACACCGGTGCCACCAGCACTTGGCAGGGCAGTCCGGCGTCGCTGATCGCTCGCACGAGATCCAGCCGGGCCCGTGGAGTCGGTGTTCCCGGTTCGAGGGCGGGATGAAGCGCCTCGTCCAGCAGCGCCAGCGAGACCCCCATCGACACCGGGACCCGGCGGGCCGCGTCGACGAGCAGCGGCAGGTCCCGCCGGGACGTGGTGCCCTTGGTCAAGATCGAGAACGGCGTGCCCGACTCGGCGAGCACGCCGATGATCCCGGGCATCAGTCGATAGCGGCCCTCGGCGCGCTGGTAAGGATCGGTGTTGGTGCCCAGGGCCACCGGCTCCCGCGCCCAGGACGGCCGCCGCAGTTCACGGCCGAGCACCTCGGCGATGTTGATCTTGACGATGATCTGGCTGTCGAAGTCGCGGCCGGTGTCCAGGTCGAGGTAGCTGTGCGTCCCTCGGGCAAAGCAGTAGACGCAGCCATGACTGCAGCCGCGATACGGATTGACCGTCCAGTTGAAGGGCACTCGCGACACCGCGGGCACCCGATTGAGTGCCGACTTGGCCAGCACCTCGTGGAAGGTGATGCCGCTGAACTCCGGCGTACGCACCGTGCGGACGAAGCTCGACATCCGGCCCAGGCCCGGCAGGGCCGCCGGATCCTCGGCCTCGTTCGAGATCTCCTGCCCCGCCCACCGCACGGCTTATTCAAACATGTATTCGTTTATCATGCCAGCCTCCGCTCCGCTCACGCCCCACCTTTTCGCTCACGCCCCTTCAGTAGGTGGGGCGTCGGTAGGAGAAGTGGGGCGTGAGCGGAGCGGAGGGGTCAGAAGGCCGTCAGCGCCGCGTCCGATAGTGCAGATGCACCACCCCGTTCCCGAACCGGTGCTCATCAAGGAGTTCGAGCCGAACGCGGACATCGTCGGGCAGGAACGCCGTCCCGCCGCCGACGATGACCGGATTGACGAACTGGTGCCACTCGTCGACCAGGCCCGCCTTGATCGCGGACGCGGCGAGTCCGGGCCCGCCCACGGTGAGATCACGGTCGGCGTTTTCCTTGAGCTGCCGGACGGCGTCAGGATCAAAGGTCCGCTCGATCGTCGTCCGCGCGCTGCTGACCGACTCCAGCGTGCTGGAGTAGATGATCTTGGTCGCGGCCTGCCAGACCCGGGTGTAGTCCTGCTCGACTGGCGGCTGGTCGTCGACCAGATGTGCGGTCTCCCAATAGACCATCACCTCGTAGAGGCGGCGGCCGTAGAGGTACGTGCCGATGCCGCGCTCGAGGTCATTCACGAAGGCGTGCACCTCCTCGTCCGGCGCGGCCCAGTCGAAGTTCCCGTCCGCGTCGACGACGTAGCCGTCGAGTGAGGTGATGGCGGTGTAGATCAGGTTGGCCATGACGCCATCTTCGCCCACCCCAGCGCGGTCACCGGCCGCCCTATAGTCGTCGGGTGAGTTTCGACGTCGCCGCAGAGGCTTACACCCGCTTCATGGGCCGCTTCTCCGAACCACTGGCCTACGAGTTCGCCGAGCGCGCCGGGATCCGACCGGAGCATCGGGTCGTCGACGTGGGCTGTGGGCCGGGCGCGCTCACCGCCGAACTCGTTGGCCGGGTCGGTCCGGCTCAGGTCACCGCCATCGACCCGTCCGCCAGCTTCGTCGCGGCGGTCCGCGACCGGTTTCCCGATGTGGACGTTCGGGAAGGACGTGCCGAGCGACTGCCGTTCCCCGACGCATCCTTCGACCTTGCGCTGGCGCAGTTGGTGGTGCACTTCATGACCGATCCGGTGGCCGGATTGGCCGAGATGGGCCGGGTGACCCGACCCGGTGGTGCAGTCGGGGCCTGCGTCTGGGATCACGCCGGAAACGCCGGGCCGCTCTCGTTGTTCTGGGAGGCGGTGCACGACCTGGACCCGAACGCGACCGGCGAGGCCGGCCTGGCGGGCGTTGCCGCCGGTCAACTGCTGGAACTGAGTGAAGGTGCAGGCCTCCGCGACCCGGAGGAATCGCGGCTGACGGTGACCCTGACCTTCGCCAGCTTCGACGACTGGTGGGACCCCTTCACGCTCGGCGTCGGACCGGCCGGCGCGTACGTCGGCGGCCTCGCGCCGGAGGCCGTGGCCGCTCTTCGTGACCGCTGCGCGAAACTCCTACCGCCCGCGCCGTTCCAGGTGAGCGCGTCAGCCTGGTGCGTGCTCGCCCGTCGTTAGTCCCGTTTTGTCAGTGCGCCCTGATGGACTCGGCGCATGTGGGGGAGATCGGGGATCACGGAGCGGTTCGAGGGCGGGCGGCTCGACTTGGACGTCTGGACGGCGGCGTACCTGCCGGCCTGGAGTTCGCGGCAGGAGTCGGCCGCGACCTTTGCCGTGGACGACGAGGGGCTGCACCTCACCATCCCGGCCGAACAGGGGCTTTGGTGTCCCGATCTGCACGACGGCGCCCTCAGGGTGTCCGCTGTGCAGAGCGGGAACTGGTCCGGACCGGTCGGCAGCACGAGGGGCCAGCAACCCTTCCGCGACGGTCTGGTCGTCCGGGAGGAGCAGCCGACCCGGTGGGGCTTCACCCCGCACTACGGCTACGTCGAAGTCGAGTGCCGGGCCCGGATCAGTCCCCGGTCGATGTTCTCGGCCTGGATGGTCGGGCTGGAGGACGAGCCCGACCGGTGCGGGGAGATCTGCATCATCGAGGTCTTCGGCGACAGCGTGAATCTGCACACGGTGACCCAAGCGGAGCCCGTCGCCGCACTCGGCTCGGGAATACACCGGTTCCGAGATCCGAACCTTTGGGAGGAGTTCCAGGCCAAGCCACACCCCATCGACGTGGCGGGGGACCATCGCTACGCCGTGGACTGGCGACCGGGCCGGGTCGACTTCTTCGTCGACGACGTCATGATCAACACTGTCGAGCAGGCGCCGGACTATCCGATGCAGTTGATCCTCGGCGTGTTCGACTTTCCCGACCGAGCCCGGTCCGACGAGACGAGCGCGCCCGTCCCCGAACTGGTCGTCCGCCGGGTGACCGGCCGACCGAGCCGAGACGGCCCACGGTGACGATCACTCATCCGCCGCGGTGTACGGCTTTCCCGGCCAGAACGGCCATTCCTCGAAGTCCTCGACGCGTCCGTCAGCGGCGAAGCGGAGCAACCAGAGGTCGGCGTACTCCTGCTGGCGAGGAGCGAGATAGACCACGTCGACGCGAAGGACGGCGCGATCGCCTTCGATCGCCACCGGTGACGCCTCGGCGGTGAAGGTCGTTCCTTCGTCCTCGGACCAGATGCCCTTGATGGCGTCGTGACCGACCTCGGACGCCGCGTACGGGGAGACGCGATACTGCGCATCCTCGGTGAACAGCCGTTCCACGCCAGCCAGGTCGCGGTCGCGCCAGCTCCGTTCGTATCCGGCGTACCAGGCCATCACTTCGTCGGAGTTCATTCCGACATCCTGCCGCGGCCGATACCGTCGGACCATGGCCACAATGATCAGTTGCATGCTCGCGGTGCCCGCGGCCGGAGCAGCGGCGGACTGGTACGAGGAGGCCCTCGGCGCGACCCGCCTGTGGGATCTCGGCGGCGTCGTCGGTCTGGAGATCGACGGTGCCCCCTTCTTCCTCGGCGAACCGGCGAACAACGGCTGGGAGACTCCGCGCGCACTCGCCAGCACCACGGTCCGGGTCGAGGTGTTCGTCGATGATCCGGACGCCTTCGTCGCCCGCGCCGTGGCTGCCGGAGCGGACGGCGACGACGCGGTCCGCAACCACGAGATGCCCTGGGGCACCCATCGGCAGGGAGCGTTCTGGGACCCGTTCGGCCACCGGTGGCTGGTCGGTGACCGGTCTCCGCTGGCGAATCACCTGGGCTGAGCAGCGGGCGACGGGCTGGTCCGGTAGCTGTCGACGGTCTCGGCCAGCGGACCCTGCTCGAACTCCTGGACTCGGGATGCTCGCCCAACACAGCCAGCCCCCTCACCGATGTCGGGGATGTAGGTGTACGTGTGCGGCTGGTCGGGATCGCCCAACAGGCTCGCGGTCGAGCCGGCCAGGGCCGCCGGCACCAAACGGTCACCGAGGTTGGACTGGGCGCCGCCGCGCGGTCCGAAGTAGTCCGACGCACGACCGATGGCCACCTCGACGCGTCCGGCCTGGTGCGCGGCGAGCAGGTCGCGGGCCATCGCGCCGCGAAGCCGGCCCTTCTTGGTGTGCGCCGCGTACGCGCGGGTCTCGGTGAGCGGTTGGCCGGCCGGGCGGCCGTACATGTAGACGTTCTCCATGCTGACCAGTCGGGCCCCGGCGGCCTCGGCGCCGGCCAGCACCCCGGCCTGGAGCCCCGGGAACTCCTCGGTCCAACGGGCGTACGGCGGGTTGAGCGTCTGGTAGACCACCGCGGCGCCACGGCTCACCTCGGTGCAGAAGTCCGGATCGGCGGCGTTCCCGCCGATCACCTCGACGTCGTCGGGGACCCGGGCGGAGCCGCTGCGATTGACCATCCGGACGGCTTCGCCGCGCCGCCGGAGCGCGTCGAGGGTGGCCAGACCGATGGCGCCGGTGCCGAAGATCACGTGCCGGGCCGGGGTGTTCATGGCTGGGCTGTTCATGGCTGGTCCTTCGCGTTGGAGCGGGCGGGCAGGAGGAGGTGCAACAGAGCGCCGGAGAGGGCGGAGAAGGTGACGGCGCCGGAGGCGCCGAAGATGGTGAACTGCTGACCGACATCGATGCCGATCAGGGTGCTGACCGTCCAGCCGAGGGCCCAGAGCGGCGGCATCGCCGCGGCCCAGATCAGCCGGGAGCGCACCGGGCCGGGCAGGACGAGGCCCTGCGCGACGCCGAGCAGCCCCCCGGTGATCGCACCCATCACCGCGAGGTCGGTGAGCGCGATGCCGAAGCCGACGGCCGTCGCTCCCAGCATGAGACCGAGACCCATGCCGACGGCGGTCGCCAGGATCCAGCGGACGATGGGCAGTCGCCGGCTGCTGGCCAGCCCCTGGCCCAGCCCGATGACCGCACCGGTGGCCAATCCGCCGATCAGGGCGGCGAACGGGCTGTCGACGTGGCCGGCGACAAGACCGCCGACGACTCCAGAGATCGGGAAGGACAGGAAGCCCACGGTCCACAGCAGCCAGGGCCGGAGGAAGCCGACGGTTGGGACCGGTGTCGAGACCGCGGTGCTCATCGGTGCACCGCGCCGGCCGGCGCGACCTCGCGGCTGGTCCGGCGGACGGCCGCCGGACCAGGAGGAGGACGCCGAAGACGATGAGCCAGATGCTCCACAGCACGTAGCCGATGAAGTTGGCGGTGTCGATCAGCGGCAGGTTCAGCGGGGAGAGGACGCCGGCCAGGATCAGCACCGCACCAACCGCGCCCAGGGCGGTGAACCATCGGCCCGCGATCACGCCGGTCAACGCCCGCAGCACGAGCAACGTCCAGGCGGCGGTGAACAGGTAACCGAAGGTCTCGCCGATCAGGTTGCCAAGGATGTGGTGCGCAGTGACGAACGACTGCATCGCGGCGTCGGCGACGACCGGATCTCCGCTCGCGGCGTCCGCCGCGTACCCGGGAACCAGCAGCGGCCAGCGGGAGAGGCCGATCACCTGGACGACCGCCGCCGCGATTCCGACCGGCACCGCGATCCGCATCGCGCGATGGTCGGAGAGCCGGCCGACGCCGATGGCGATCGGCGCGAAAAGGCGGAGGAGAGGGCGAGCACGGCGAACCAGCCGGTCACGGCCGCTTGGGACTCCCGGAACGCAACGAGGATCGTGCGGCCGGTTCCTTGAGGACGTCGGGGTAGTTGAAGACTGCGCCGAGTGCGGTGAACGCGGCGTTGGCGAGCACGGCAGCGGCGATGAGCAGGACTGCGGTGAGCTTGCGGTTCATGATCAGTTCCTTTCGAACGGGTGGATCGAGGTGGTGGGGGTGCGTGGCGCAGTGCGGCGGTGATCCAGACGGCGAAGACGCTGTCCGGGTAGTCGGCGAGATGCTCCCGAGCGAGAAAATCGGCTCGGTCGTCGTCGTCGGCCAGGTGCGCGGCGGCGATGGCGACCAGTTGGCGTTCCCGGGTGGTGCCAGCCAGTGCGGACGCCTGCTCGAGGGTCTGAGCCGCCTCGGTCGGGTCGCCGCTGATCAACTGGCAGATCAGCGTCTCGGTATCGCTTCGGGTCATGACAGCAGCCTCGCCGGGGGCGCTGGCGCTCGCGCTGACGCTGCGCTGACGCCTGCTCGACCGCGAGCGACGCCGTATGCTCAGGAGGTGCTGACCGTGGCCGTCCTGGGTCCGGTCGAGGTGCGCCGCGACGGCGTCCGGCTGCCGATGCCCGGTGGTAAGGCGACCGAGTTGCTGGTCCGGCTGGCCCTCGTTGCCGGTGTCAGGGTCCGGACCGAACGGCTGATCGACGACCTCTGGTCCGACGAAGGGTCGGAGGTCGGGCGGAACACGTTGCAGTCGAAGGTGTCGAGGCTGCGCCGGGCCCTGGGAGATCCGGCCCTGCTGACCGGTGACCCGTCCGGATACACGCTCAACATCGACCCCGGCTCCGTCGACGCCCTGGAGGTGTTGCGGCTGGCCCAGTCCGCCACGCCGGTGCCTGATCGGGATCAAGCGCTGACCATGTTCAGCGGCGAGGTGCTGCCGGGCGGGGGAGCGGCGCGGTGGATCGAGCCGTACCGGTCGCGACTCGAGGAGACCCGGCTGGAGTTGATCGAGGAGCAGTTGGCCGGCCGGCTCGAGCGGGGCGCGGCCGGTGAGGTCGTCGCCGAGCTGCAGAGCCTGGTGGCGGACCACCCGTTGCGCGAGGGCCTGTGGACGCTGCTGATCACGGCGCTCTATCGAGCCGATCGCCAGGCCGAGGCACTGGCTGCCTACCGTCGAGTCCAGCATCTGCTCGCCGAGGAGCTCGGGCTGGATCCCGGCCCCGAACTACAAGGTGCTGGAACGGCAGGTCCTCCGCCATGATCCCGAGCTCGCGTTATCGCACACGGCAGCCCCGAAGACCCTTCACCAACCCCGCGCTGCGCCCGGAAATATGGGCGGGCTCTCCGGCTCGCTGCTCGGCCGGACCGCCGACCTGGCTGCGGTGGGCGAGTTGGTCGCCGCTCACCGGCTGGTCACCCTGGTCGGCCCGGCGGGAGTGGGAAAGACCCGGCTGGCGATCGAGGTCGCCCGGAACATCCGCACCGGGGACGGCCGTTGGCTGGTGCGCCTCGAGAATGCCCGAACCGCTGGATCGGTCTGGCAGGGCGTGGGTGAGGTGTTCGACGTGGCCGGGGCGACCGAGGCGATGGTGCTCGATCGGCTGCGCGGGCTGGACCTGCTCCTGGTGCTCGACAATTGCGAGCAGTTGGTCGGGGTGCTGCCGGACCTGGTGCAGCGAATGCTGAACGCGGCGCCCCGGCTGCGCGTGCTGGCCACCAGCCAGCTGCGGTTGGGGGTCGACGGCGAGGCGGTCTACTCCCTCGATCCGCTGGCGATCACGGATGCGGTCGCGCTGTTCTCCGAGCGGGCGAGTCAGCAGCGGCAGTCGTTCCGGAGCGGTGAGGATACCGATCGAATGATCGAGGCGGTATGCCGCTCTCTCGACGGCCTGCCGCTGGCCATCGAACTGGCCGCCGCGCGGGTCAAGGCGTTGTCGGTGGAGGAGATCGCCCGCCGGCTCGGTGATCGGTTCACCCTGCTCAACGATCCGACCAGCTACCGGCCGGCGCGCCAACGGACCCTTCGGGCCGCTCTGGCCTGGAGCTACGACCTGCTGTTCCCTGATGACCAGCGTGGCCTGTGGGCGCTGGCGTGCTTCTCGGGTGGTGCGCCGCTGGCCGCGGTTGAACACGTCCTCGGCGCACTCGACGTCCCGACTCCGTCGGCCATCGACGTGGTCGGCCGGCTCGTGGACCGCTCATTGATCAGCCTCGACGTCGCGGCGGGTGGCCAGGTGCGCTATCGGCTGCTCGACAGCGTCCGCGACTTCAGCGCCGAACGGCTGCGGGAGAGCGGGCTCGGCCGAGGTCGCCCAGGGGGCGCACGCGGCCTGGTTCGGGGAGGCCGCAAGGCGAGCCGAGCAGGGCGTACGCGGGCCCGAGCAGTCCGAGCACCTCGCCATCGCCCGGTCGGAACGGGCCAACATCGACGAGGCGCTGGCCTGGACGGCGACCCATGACCCGCTGCTCGGCCTGCGGATCGCCAGAGGGTTCGGCTGGGCGTGGGTGGTCATCGGCGCCGGCGTCGACGGTGCCGACCGGATCCGCGCGCGCTGGCCGCGGCCGGCGGTTCGGCGTCGGCCGCAGACCGCGCGTACGCCTTGCTGCTCGCCGGCTGGCTCGAGGCGTCGGCCGGGAACCTCGACCGGGCGACCGGTTACATCGAGGAGGGCATGGCGATCGCCGACGACCAGTTGCGCAACATCGGCCGGCTGCACCTGTCGTTCGTGCGCAGCCAGCAGGGTCGGGCGCAGGAGGCCCTGCTTCTGCTGGAGCGAGAGCCGAGTCGTCTTCCGGGAGCGTGGTCTGGCCTGGGAGGAGGCCGCCGACTGGGTGCTGACCGCGTGGGCCGAGATAGCCCGCGGTGAGATGGTGCGCGGCAAGGCCGCGTGTGACGAGGCGCTGCGGTTGATCGTGCCCATCGGCGACAACTGGGGCCGGATCCATGCCGAGGCGATGCTGGGTGGACTGGCTCAGGCCGAGCATCGGTTCGCCGACGCGGCCGCGCACCTGGCGCAGGCCGCCGAGTCCGCCCACCAGCTCGGATTCCGGGCCGCTGAAGCGCATCACCTCACCAATCTGGGCTGGGCCGAGCAGCAGTTGGGCGACCCGCAGCGAGCCATCGGGACGCTCGAGCGGGCGATCGACGTCGGTCGGGCCACCGGCGATCTGCGGACTGCCGCCCTGGCTCAGGTGCGCCTGGGGCGGGTCTTCCGTTCGCTCGGCCAGTCAACCGCCGCCCGCGCGGTCGTTGAAGCCGCCCGGAACTGGTACGCGCTCGCCGGCGGAGGTGACGGCGCGCTGCTGGCGGACAGCGTGCTCGCTGCGCTTGACGTCGAGGACGAGGTGCCGGGAGCCAAGGAGCGCATCGATCACGTGCTGACCGTGGCCCGGGATGCCGGTGACATCGAGGTCGAGGTGCTGGCTCTGGACACCTCCGCGCTCGGGTTCGCCAAACTGGGCCGGCCGGTCGAAGCCCAGACCGCACTCGCCCGGGCCGATCAACTGACCCCCGCTGCCCTGCACCTGCTCACCGACGCCGACCGCATCGATCGCGAGCGGGCCCGCCAGATCCTGCTAACCGCTCCCTGAGCCGGTCGAAGGGCGAGATGATGGCGGCGTGAGGGTGCTGTTCTCCACCACGGCCGGGGCCGGGCACTTCGGACCGATGGTCCCGGTCGCCCAGGCGTGCCTGGCCGCGGGCTGGGAGGTTGCCGTAGCCGCCCCGAGCGGGTTCGGCGAATCCGTCCGTACTGCCGGGCTCGAACATCTTCGGTTCCCCGAGGCGCCGCATGACCTGATGGGTCAGGTTTTCGGCCGGCTGCTGACGATGCCGCCCGCCGAAGGTGACCGCGTGGTCATGGTCGAGGTCTTCGGCCGACTCGATGCCCAGGCGGCGCTGCCCGGCCTGATCACGATCATGGCCGACTGGCGCCCGGACCTGGTGCTCCGGGAACCGTGCGAGTTCGGATCGCTGGCCGCGGCCGAGGCCGCCGGAATTCCCCAGGCCCAGGTGGCGATCGGCATGGCCCGTCACAGCGGAGCCTTCATCGAGATGCTCGAGGAGCCGTTGGCCGAGCTCAGCGGGAGAGTCGGGATCCGCCCCGGCCGTCTCGCGGATCGGTTGGCCGAAATCGCCACCCTCACGTCGGTCCCGGCCTCGCTCGACGCCTCCGACCGCGGCCTGATGGGACGGGAATTCGGCCATCCCGTCGCCGATGATGCCGCCCCGGTCTGGCGACATCGAACCATCCCCAGCGGCAGCGCCGTACTCCCGCCGGCCTGGGGCGATCAGGATCTGCCGCTGGTCTACGTCAGCTACGGATCGGTGCTGGCCAATGCCGGCTATTCCGACACGCTGTTTGGCGACACCCTCGCTGCCCTGGCCGATCAGCCGATCCGGGTACTGATGACCACGGGCTCAGGGCTCGATCTCGGCTCGCTCGGACCCATCCCGGCCAATGCCCGGGTCGAGCGCTGGTGGCCCCAGGCCGACGTGATGCCGGCCGCATCGGCAATGATCGGGCACGGTGGGTTCGGCACGACCATGCTGGCACTGGCGGCCGGCGTGCCGCAGGTCGTGGTGCCGCTGTTTGCCGGTGATCAACATGTGCACGCCGCCCAGGTCGCCTCGGTGGGTGCCGGTCTGCTCACTTCCGCTCCGGAACTCGCCACCGAGTTGCCTGCTGCTCTGGACAGGATCCTCAACGAGCCCGGTTTCGCCGACCAGGCCCGGGCGATCGCCGCCGAGATCGCCATCCTGCCAGACCTGGACGGATGCTTGCCGCTGCTCGAATCACTCAGCGAGCGCTGAGCACCTCGACGACCTCGTCGACCTCCCACGGCACCCGAGCCCAGGTGCGGACGATCTGCAGTTCCGAGTCGACGAGAGATAACTCGACGCCGTGCTGGTTGACGATTGAGCCGTTGTACCCCACCCGCAGACCGAAGAACCGCCGCAGTTGATCATGCCCTTCGACCGCGCGTAGCATCCGAACCGTGTCGCCCAAGATCATTCCGCGCGCTCGGGCGTAAGCGGCCAACCGGTCGGGCAGGTCGAAGCCAGGGTCGTAGGTGATCGCCGCGAGTTGGACACCTGGCATTCCAAGATCAGCGAGTCGCCGTTGCAGGTCGCCCAGCTTGGTGATCGTCAACGAGCACTTGTTCGGGTTCTGGCAGCGGGTGTAGAAGAATGCGACCGCGGTATCGGCTCGGCCAAGATAGTCGGCGAGCGCCAGGATGCGCCCGTCGTGATCTTGAACCGTGACCTCGTGCAGGTCACCGCTCGTCCCAGCCGGCTCTTCCATGATCAACAACGCCGGCGTTTCACCGAGCACCAGCGAAGGTCGCTGGGCCCGAGCCGCCAACTCGGTGATCGTCTGCTGAGAGGCGCTGCGGACCCGAGCGCTCCAGCCGGGCGCATGTTGATCATGAAGCTGTCGCACCGTGTCGACCAGGGCCGGGCTGACGGCCGGTTGCCAGCGCAGCGAGGCCAGGATTTCCAGCAGTGCGGTGGATTCCCTCCGGTCGTCCAGCGACACCGGGGCATCGCGGCCATGCAGATTGTCCAGCGCCTGCACCAGCGCCCTGCCAAGGTCGCCGTCGGAGCCGGGCAGCCCCCGAGCGGCTATCGCCGCACCAGCGACGATCTCAGGATTCAATTCGGTACGCAGCGCTTCGATGACGAATGGCAGTGCCGATACGGGGAGCCCCACCTCGCCGAAGGTGGCGAAAATCCGCGCCCGGATCCGGCCACAGGCGGCAGAGCCCCGGCCGACGTAGATGGACGCGCCCTCGTGCAGCAGTGGGATCAGTTCCGTGCGTCGGCCCGGATCCTCGCGAATCGCGGCGAGGTGTTCACCGAGGTCGTCGACGACGTGAACGGCCACCGATCCGCCTCCTCAGGAGTCGTGTCGCGCCAGATAGTCCCGGGCGGCGGCCTTGAGTTGGGCCGACGGGGCCTTCGATGCCCCGATGGTGCGGACGACATCGAGCATCGCCGGCTGCTTCGAGGACCGCGAGGCGGTCGGCTGCTCGGTCTGATCATGGGTCAGGGCGGTCAGCACCGTGGCCCGCACGTCGTCGTCGTCATCATCATCGGCCACGATCTTGCGCGCAAGAGTGTTGAACTCCTTCGGCGCAAGGGCTTGCAGCGCTACCGCGCTGGTGGAGCGCGCGGCTGAATCCTCCGTCCGGTCGGCGGCGATCTTGGCGAACGTGTCCTTGGCGGCACTGTCGGCGGCCAGCAGTCCCAAGGCCATCTGGCGCAACCTCGGCTTGTCGGACGAACTGACGATCTCCTGCAGGAGGTCGTAATGGCCCGCATGCACGTCGTAGCCGAGCATCCGCAAGGCGGCCTCCGGCGCGACCGATGCCTCCTCCGGATTTCGCAAACTCTGCTCCAGCAGTTCCTGCACGAACGGGTCCTTGTCGAGCGCCAGGATGTCCATCGCCCGTTCCCGTAGCACGCTGTCCGCGCTGGCGGTGGCCTTGCGCAGGGCGGCGGTGAAGTCCGCTTGATACGGACGGAACTCGGCCATTCGCACGCTGACCTGCTCCAGCGTGGTCAGCGCGGCCAGCCGAAGGTCCGCCGGTTCGTCGTCAATCTCGACGATCTTGAGCAGAGCCTTGATCACGCTGGGCTTGCTCAGCGGGTCACCGGCACTGACCTCGCGGATGGCCGCCTTACGCTGCTCAAGGTCACCGCTCCGGCCACTGATGATCGACACCAGTTCGCGGGTCCCGCGGCTCGGCGTCTCTGCGGTCCGGGCGGCAGCGCGCTCGAGTTCGGCGGTGTACTCGGCCCGGTAGTTCTTGGGATGCATGGTGCCGTCCTCGCGATTCAGTCCAACTCGAAGGGTACGTCGTCGTAGTCGAAGCCCAGCCGGTTCGCCGGATCGATCACACCCTGGTAGTCGAGCATGGCCCCGACGGTCGGCGACCCGCCCGGCGCTGCTACCACCGGCGAGACCGGGAACGGCGTCCTTGGCGCAGTGCTCGGTCGCAGCCCGCCGCGAATGTTGTTCCACGGCCACATGGTGTCGGGGGCGTTGTGCCCGATCCGGGTGGCGCCGGGACCGTTAGCCGGTGTCCGGAAGAAGTAGCTGTCCTGTCTGGTCACGTCGAACCGGTGGTTGATCCACTGCCACTTAGCCCACAACCGGTCCACATTCGCGTGCAGCAGGAAGAACAACGGATCACGGACCGCCGTCGGGATCCGGCTGATGTACCCGCTGAAGCTGACGTGGGCCTGCCCGTGCGGGTTCGATTCGACCGGGGGCCGGAGCCGCGCGTACGGGATCGCGGCATTGATGACCACGGCTTCGGCGATCACCGGTCCGTTGACGTTGCCCGCTTCCTGGGTCGCGACATCGAAGCGCGGCAGCCGGCTGATGCCCAACTGTCCGTCACTGGAGAACAGTTGCAGCGGATTGGAGGCCGAGAACCGCACGACACCGGTCGGCTCACTGCGACCGAGGAACGATTCGGTGAACAGTTGCGGCGCCGGTTGGTCGAAGCGCCAGTAGGGAATCGTCACCGATGGATCGACCGCCTGGAGCTCGCGCTCCAGATCGAGCAGGTACGCGCGGTGCCAGGGCAGGAACGCGTCCAGGTCGTGCGCCTCGTCGGAGGTGTCGGCGGTGTGCGCATCGCGGTAGTTCTGATAGAGCCCGACCGCTGCGTCGTCGACCCGGGCCAGCGCGCTGAGGAAGCGGCGCCTCTCGTAGTAGGTCATCGTCTGCGCGTCTTTGCGGACGCGCACCATCAGCCAGAAGCTGACCAGCGGCGTCACCCGGCCGGGGGTGAAGACGGCGATCCGCGCGTCCCGGTCGTTGCGGCTGGGGGACTGGAAGCGACCGAGCACCCAGAAGTCCGTCGGCGTGCCGTCGGTCGCCAGGTCGAGTTCGATCTCGTCGCCGGCTTCCGCGTCGCGGCGTGGGGCGAACACCACCCGGCCGCCGCGACCAGCCGGGGAGGCCAGCCGTACGTGGATCGGATCGACGGCGCCGTCGGCGTTCAGCACCCGGAGCTGAGCCGGAGTGGGAGACCAGCCGACGTACCGGCCGGTCGGACTGGCGGTGCCGTTGAGGAGCAGCTCCAAGGTGATAGCCATGGGCGCGATTCACCTGCTCTCGAAATCGCGGGGAAGATCAAGCGGGCAAGGCCTTTCGGCGAAGCTTTCCCATCCTCGCACGGGTCAGCCGGCGACGGAAAGACTCTCAGCGTGGGTGAAGCGGTCGCGGCCGGCGTACAGCCCGGTGATCAACTGCGCGGCCGCGATGGCGATGATCATCACGATCGGAGCCCTCCAGCTTCCGGTGGCCTCAAACAGCAGCCCGGCGCCGGCCGGTCCAGCCGCGGCGATCAGGTAGCCGACTCCCTGGACCATCCCGGACAGCCGTCCCGCGTCCCGAGGGGTCCGGGCCCGCTGAGCGACCAGGGTCAGCGCAACGACCAGCGCACTACCGGTGCTCAGTCCCGCCGCGATCGCCCAACCGACCATCATGCTCGGCACGGTGAGGATGCCGATCATGGCCACGATCATCAACAGGCTGATCGCCGCCGCGACGGCCCGCTGGTCGGTGCGGCCGCGCATGAAGGCGGTCACTCCGATCCCGCCGATCATTCCCGCGACCTGCAACAAGAACAGGTGCCATCCGGCCACGGCCGGACTGATCCCGTAGCTCGCTTCGATCGTCGGCAACCAGGTGATCAACAAGAAGAACGTGGTCGACTGGAAACCCATGAAGAGCGTCACCTGCCACGCCGTGGCTGAGGTCCACATCGTGGGCCGGGTCGACCCTGATCGGGTTGCGCGCCGACCGGCGGCCGCCCGCGCAGCGTGGCGAAGCCGGGGGATCCAGCAGAGGGCCGCGATCACGCTGAGGCCGGCCCAGATGCCGAGCGCCAGCGGCCAACCCGTGCGCACCGCGATCGGATGAGCAACCCCCGACGCCAAGGCGGCGAAGCCTGTGAGCACGGCCGAGTACGCACCGGTCAGCAATGGAACGTGGTGCGGGAAGTCGCGCTTCACGATGGCCGGCACGATCACGTTGCAGACGGCCACGGACGCACCCAGGATGGCGGTGCCGAGCCAGAGGTTGCCGGACCAGCCAGGCAGCGATCGCAGCACAGTGCCGAAGATCAGGACCAGCAGTGCGTAGAACACGGCCCGCTCCGCGCCGATCCGCCGCGTCAGCAGATGGACCAGGGGTGAAACGGCCGCGAACGCCAGCAGCGGCACCGCTCCGAGCAGACCGAGCCCCCCGGCGTCCAGGCCGGTGTCGCTGCCGATCATCTCCAGGACGGGCCCGACGGCGGTGATCGCCGGTCGCAGATTCGTGGCGACGACGAGCACGGCGGCTACCGACAACATGATCGCCGCGCGCGGCCGGACCGCTGCGGTGGGATCGGTGAGGCGCTCGGTGTTCGTGGGGACTCTTTCCTGCCGGTGACCAAGGCTCACAGTGCCATATTCTTGCTCGGTCATCCTGCCGAGATGGCCGTCGTCATCTGCCTGGACGGTCGGGTGACTCACGGCTGCGGCTGACCGCTCGGTCTCGGAGCAGGGAATCAGGAGGTGGGGGGCGGATTCGTGCGCGTACGAAGCCGACGATTCTCGGCCTCCAGTTCGAGGACCAGGGCGATTCCCGCCAGGTTGAGGCCTCGTCCGAGCAACTCGTGCACCCGACGCAGCCGGGTCAGGTCGTCGGCGCTGTAGAGCCGGGTGCCGCCCGCGGTCCGCTGCGGATCGACCAGTCCGGCCCTCTCGTAGGCCCGCAGATTCTGTACCCCGGTGCCGATCATCTGCGAGGCGACGCTGATGCCGTAAACGCCGACCGAAGGGTCGGGCAACCCGAACGGATCGGTCACCATTGCTCCTCAAAATCTTCCAGTCGTCGGGCTTGATCATCTCGCCGCGGATGTGCTATATAAAACCTATGACAGTGAGTATAGATCGTCACTAGCTGTCAGCATCAACTTTATGGACATTCATTCACAGGAGGTGACTCATGGTGTTGATGCGTACCGACCCTTTCCGTGAGCTGGACCGCCTGAGCCAGCAGGTCTTCGGGACGGCGGCGCGCCCGGCCTTCATGCCGATGGATGCCTGGCGTGAGGGTGACCGATTCGTGGTCGAGTTCGATCTGCCGGGCGTTGACAAGGATTCGATCGATCTCGACGTAGAACGCAACGTGCTGACGATCCGAGCCGATCGGCCCATGGTCGAGGCGACCAACGAACTGGTGGCGAGCGAGCGCCCACGGGGTGTGTTCAGCCGCCAGTTGATCTTGGGCGACAACCTCGACTTCGACAAGGTCGCAGGCCAGCTACCGCGACGGCGTACTGCGGCTCGATGTTCCGGTCGCGGAGAAGGCCAAGCCTCGCAAGATCAGCATCAGTACCGCTGAGGAGAGCGAGCAGGGGGTGATCACCGCCTGAGGCTTGCGCAGCCAGGCTCGGCGGCGGCAATCGGCGCAGTGACCAGTTCGCCGATCACCGCCGCCGGGCGCGGCACAGCGCGAACTTCGATGGCGGAAGCCAGGTCGGCGACACCCGACGGAACGGCTCGGCACCGCAAGGTGCACGACCTTCGCAGGGGCATGACCGATCGCGTCAGTTCAGCCGTCCTGCATTGTGCTAGTCGAACACTCATTCGATTGAGAAGACCGTAGATCCGTCGTCAGCTATGCAGCCGGTAAAACCGGAAGAAGCTGAAGTCGGTGATCGGCAGCACCGAGACCTCGCTGAATCCGGCCCGGATTGCGTAGTCGGTGAGGACCGGTCGACGGAAGACCGTTCCGGTGCCCGCCGACGGGGTGGAGGTGAGCCCATCGGGCAGGCAGACGAGCAGGCTGAAGCCGTACATGTACCGGTCGACCTCGTCCCCGGGGGCCGCGAACTCATCGGCCACGGCCTCGTCGACGACGACCACGAGGCCGCCGGGTCGCACGCTGGACCGGATCGCCGACAGCACCTCGACCGGGCGCGGCATGTCGTGCAGACATTCGATGGCGAAAGCGGCGTCGAATTGATCCTTTCCGGTCAAGGTCTCACCCGCAGCGAGTTGGAATCTCACCCGGTCGGCGACCCCAGCGTCCTCGGCCGCATCCCGAGCCAGGTCGATCGACGGCTGGTCGACGTCGAACCCGACGAAGTGCGCCGCCGGGTATGCCTTGGCCAGCGAGATGGTCGACCAGCCGGTGCCGCAGCCGACATCGGCCACCCGGGCGCCGGGTGCGCTGAGGACCTCCCGTACGTCGTCACAGCTGTTCAGTGCCGGCCCGAGCTGGGACTCGAACCACGGACGGTTCAGCGCCGACTGGGCCTCACGGGCGTCGTCGCCGAACTCGTTCCAGCTGACTCCGCCCCCGGACCGGTAGGCCTTCAGCAAGGCGGGTAGCTGCGGGCCGACGGCACCGATCATCCGGGGAAGCGCGCCGAGGAACGCGAGGCTGTGCTCGTCGGTGAGCACCTCGGCCGGACCCGCAGGCAGGGTGAAGCGACGCTCGCTCGGACTGGCGGTCGCGTCGACGGTGAGCGTGCCGTAGCTGGCCTGGAGCTCGAGCCATTCGCGGCAGTAGCGCTCGTGACTGTCCGTTCGCTGGGCCAGTTCCGCCGCAGTCGCCGGTCCGTCCGTGGCGAGCGAGGTGAACCAGCCGAGCCGGTCACCCGCGTAGACGCTCAGCGTCTCGAAGGCGCCGAGGACCGCCCCGAAGAGCTTGGCGGCGTACGCGTCGGCGGTCAGTTCTGCTGCGGTGCTGGTGGTGGTCATGACGAGCCTTTCCTCAGGTGGGCTGACCCGTCCTCGATTGCGGACAGCCAGACCACGACAGCCATGGCGCCCGGATCCGGATGACCGCGGACGCGGTCGCCGAGATAGCTCGAACGGCCGCGCCTGGCGACGCTGTCGGTGGTCGATGCCGCGCCGCCCCGCGCCGCCTCCGTGGCGGCGGCGAGTCCGTCACCGGCGGCCGCGGCGGCCGGCTCGAGTGCGTCGATCATCGTCCGGTCGCCCAGGGCGGCGCCGCCCAACTCCTTGATCGCGGCCACCCCGGCGATGAAGGCGTCCGGCCAGTCGCCGCCGTCGGCCAGCTTCTCCGAAGCCCGCAGCAGGCCGGCTGCATAGAGCGGTCCCGACGTACCGCCGATCTCCCGGCGCGCGTGCTCCGAGAGCCGACGCAGCAGCTGAGCCGCAGATCCGTCGATCGGATTCTGCAGCCAGGCCCGGGCACCGCGGGCCAAAGCCGTACCTAGATCACCATCCCCGACCACCTGATCGAGTCGGGTCAGTTCGGCTTCCTGATCAAGGAGGGCGCGGCAGACCGCGTCGATGGCGGCCCGGGTCCGATGATCATGTTCACTGTCGAGTCGCGGCACCGGCGGGGATTCGGGGACCGGGACGAGACGCAGTTCGGGAATCGCCGCGGAACTGTCACCAGGCCAGGCCAACGCACCGGTCGGGCTGTCGAGCAGGGCCAAGATGTCCGTCCCTTGCGCGTCATCGGCCACCCCGAGCAAGGTGATCGAGAAACCCGCCATATCGAGGCTCGTCATCACCGGGCCCTGCCAGAGTCGTAGCAGTTCGATACCGCGCCCGCCCAGCTCGGCGGCGAGCGCCCGGCAGACGATGCTCACTTCCATCGGAGGCGTGGCGCCGGCGGAGCCCACCAGGGCGACCACCCGATCACCGGCGATCAGCCCGCGGTCGCCGACGATCCGTTCGACCAACTCGGCCACCAGGCGGTCGGCCGGCCTGAGCTTCTCCCGTCGGATGCCGGGCTCGCCATGGATCCCGAGGCCCAGTTCGATCTCATCGTCCTCCAGCGTGAAGCTCGGCTCACCGGCGGCCGGCACCGTCACCGGGGTCAGTCCGACCCCCATCGTGCCCAGACCCGCCGCCACGGTCCGTGCGAGTTCGGCCACCTCCGGCAACCGCCGACCGGATTCGGCGGCGGCTCCGGCGACCTTGTGCACGAGCACAGTGCCGGCCAACCCACGGCGGCCGGCATTGGCGTCGGAATCCATGATCGCGACGTCGTCGGCGACCACCACCACCTCGACCGGCAGGCCCTCGGCCCGGGCCAATTCGGCCGCCAGACCGAAATTGAGCCGGTCACCGGTGTAGCTCTTGACGATCAGCAGCGCTCCGGCATCACCGGTCACCGCGTGGATCCCGTCCAGCACCGCATCGACGCTCGGCGACGCGAACACCTCACCGGACACGGCGGCGGTCAGCATGCCGGCCGCCACGTAACCAGCGTGCGCCGGCTCGTGTCCGGCGCCGCCTCCGCTGACCAGCGCCACCGGCACCGTGCCGCGGTTCGCCTCGGTCACCACCCGGTCGTGGCGGACGACGATCAGCCGGTCGGTCAGCAGCGCCGTCCCCGGTTGACTCAGCACCAACCCGGCCAGGGACTCCGCCACCACGTGCTGCGGATCGTTGATCAACTTCTTCATGATCAGCTCCCTGGATCCGATCCTGCGAACATCGCGACCTCCATGCTGGCGACCTGGTCAAACCGGCCTGGATCAGCTTTGCACCTCTGGGCGGCCGAGTCCCGACGCGCTGTGCCCTTTCTCACCTTTCCCGTCCAGCGATGGCAGACCAGGGTCGACATCGCGTCCGGCACCCTTATCTGCCGTCGCTCGACGGGAAACGTGGCAGCCGACGTGGGCGCGCCCGATGAGAACATCGCCCGGCAGGGCGGGCCGCTCATCGCCTGGTTCACCGACCCGGCCGGCAACATCATGTCAGTGCTGGAAGAGTAGCCGGCTGCCGCTGCGGCGCTGTCCAGACAAGTCCGATGTAGACCAGGTCGAACACACTGCAGAGGACGCCGACGGCCAGGACGAACGCCGAGCCGTAGATCACCCCGAACGTCAGTGTCGGGGCGAGCGTGCCGATCCACTTGGCCACGGCGATCGTCAGCGTCTGCCCGCGGGTTCCGCCGCGCGCCACCAGCATGGCGATGAACAGCACCGACATCAGCAGGTTCTGCAGGAATGCGGCATACACCGGGGCGTCGCGCCAACCGAACTCGGCGACGAACATCAGCTGAACGGCGTAGCCCATGATCAACATCAGCAGCGCCCAGCCGGCGAAGAGCGGCCGGGTGACCCAGGCCGGCAATTCCGCCCGGCCGTACCGCAGGAACGTCAAGACGATGATCGCGTCGGCGACGAACCAGACCAGGTTGACGACCCCCTGGACGTCGGGACCGTCGCTCAGCGAACGCACCGCGTAGATCGACTCCCAGGCGATGTTCAGCGCCAGCGCGGCGACCGGGATGGCGTACGTGCGATCCCGAAAGCCCACCCGGATGGCGTCGACGTACACGACCGTCCACGCCACCCCGCTCAGCAGGGTGAGGAACAAGATCATCCGGGGCCTCGGTCAGCGGCCGGACAGCTTTCGGCTGCGCTGGTCGACGCCAAGTTCGCCGTAGGGGTAGTCGCCGGCGTGCAGGTCGCTGGCCCGGTCCAGAGCAGCCGTCTCCTCCTCGGTCAGGGTCAGATCGGCCGCCCGCAGATTGGCCTCGAGCTGCTCCATCGTCCGGCAGCCGAGGATCGTCGACGTGACGCCGGGCCGGTCGGTGACCCAGGCGAGGGCGACCTCGGCCATGGAGACCCCTCGTGCCTCGGCGATCTCCTGCACCGCGTCGATCACCTGCCAGGTCCGTTCGGTATTGCGCCGCCCGTACGCCTCCATCCCCCGCTCCGGGTTGTCACCGAGCCGAGTGTCGCCGGTGGGTCGCTGGTCGCGCCGGTACTTGCCGGAGAGCCAACCTCCGCCGAGTGGGCTCCAGGGCAGCATCCCCATTCCCGCGTCGAGCACGGCGGGCACGATCTCCCACTCGATCTCGCGGACGATCAGGTTGTACTGCGGTTGCAGGCTGACCGGAGCAGCCAGCCCGAGCGCCGCGGCCAGGTGCACCGCCTTGGTGAGCTGCCAGCCGGTGAAGTTGGACAGCCCGTAGTAGTTGATCTTGCCGGCTCGGATGAAGCCGTCAAGCGTGCGCAGGGTCTCGTCCAACGGCGTGAGGGGGTCGAACGCGTGCACCTGGTACAGATCCACGACATCGAGACCGAGTCGTTCGAGGGACGCGTCGAGGGCCCGGGTCAGATGCCTGGTCGACAGCCCGAGGGCATTGGGCTCGTCGCCCATCGGAAACCGGCCCTTGGTCGCCAGGACCACCCGCTCGGTCAGGTCGCTGGGCCGGTCGGCGAACCAGCGGCCGATGATCGCTTCCGAGACCCCGGCGGAGTACACGTCGGCGGTGTCGACCAGCGTGCCGCCGGCCTCGACGAACCGGTCGAGCTGGGCATGAGATCCAGCCTCGTCGGTCTCGGCGCCGAAGGTCATCGTGCCGAGGCAGAGCTGGGAAACGGCGCATCCACTGCGGCCGAGAGTTCGATAGTCCACGACCTTCGTTCTACACCCATCAGCTCACGACACAGGCCACCCCCAGGCAGACCAGCACGGCACCGAGCACGCGGGCCGCGGTCACGCGCTCGCGCCCGGTGATCGCGAGCATGATCATCAACAGCACGACGCTGGTCTCGCGCAGCGCCGCCACGGGTGCCGCCGGCGCCATGGTCAGGGCGAACAGCACGAGCACATAGCTGGCCGCCATGCCGGCGCCGGTGAGTGCCGCCCGCCAGCCGAGCGTCGACCGCAGCGCCGGCCATCCCCGCATCCGCAGCGCGACCGCGGCGTAGCACAGCCCGGTGATCAACAACACGATCTCCAGGTACGCGGCCGGTGCCGCATGGCGGAGTCCGACGCTGTCGACGAGGGTGTAACCGGCGATGCAAGCACCGATCGCCGGCGCCAGGAGCACCGCCCCCGGCCTGATCGGCCCCAACAGGCCTCGAACGACCACGACGCCGACGGTGATCATGATCATGCCCGCGATGCTGAGGAGGTCGAACCGTCCGCCGAGAAAGGCCACGCTGACGAACAGCACGAAAACCGGCGCACTGCCGCGGGCCAGCGGATACACCACGCCCGCCGGCGCTCGGGCATAGGCCGCCGACAACAGCGCGAAGTACGCCAGTTCGAAGACCGCCGACACCGCGATGAACGGCCACGCCGCCGGCTCCACCCGGAAGTCCGCCAGTGCGAACGGGAGCAGCGCGACCGCGCCGATCAAGATCACCACCGCGGTCCGCGAATGATCATCAGCATCATCGTTGATTTGCTGAGCAGCAGGTTCCACATGGCGTGCACCAGGGCCGCGACGATGACGATCATGGTGGCGAGCGGACGTCATGTCAGTCGGTACCCATGTTCGATGGTTTCACCGACGAGATGGTCGACTGCGGCGATGTGCGGCTCCGGGTGCGACACGGCGGTGCCGGTCCGCCGGTCCTGCTGATCCACGGCCATCCCCGCACCGGCGCGACCTGGCACCGGGTCGCACCCCGGCTGGCTGCTGCCGGTTTCAGCGTGGTGTGCCCCGACATGCGCGGCTACGGGAGCTCGAGCAAGCCGGAGGTTCTTCCCGATCATCGTCAGCAATCAAAGCGGACCGTCGCGCGCGACCTCGTCCAGGTGATGGCCGCACTGGGCCATGACGTCTTCGCCGTCGTCGGACATGATCGCGGTTGCTCCGTCGCCTACCGGCTCGCGCTCGACGACCCCCACCGGGTGAGCAGACTGGTGGTGATGGACGGGGTGCCGATCATCGAGGCGATCGAACGCTGCGACGCGCGGTTCGCCGAGCTCTGGTATCACTGGTTCTTCTTCGCCCAGCCGGAGAAGCCGGAGCGGGCGATCGGGGCCGATCCGGTTGCCTGGTACCGGCCTGATCAAGACCTCATGGGAGACGAGAACTACGCCGAGCTATTGGCGGCGATCAGTGATCCCGCGGTGGTCCGCGCCATGCTGGAGGACTATCGGGCCGGCTTGACGGTCGACCTGGAGGCCGACCGTGCGGATCGGCTGGCAGGTCGCATGATCGGTTGTCCGACCCTGCTGCTCTATTCGAGTCGAGATGATCTTGAGACGCTCTACGGCGACCCGCTGGCCATCTGGCGCACCTGGGCCGCTGACGTTCGCGCCGGGGTGATCGACTCCGGTCATCACATGGCCGAGGAGAATGCTTCAGATCTCGCCGCGGCCTTGATCAACTTCCTGCACTGACTGCCCGGGGCGAATCCCGCGTTTCCCATCTCACGACGGGAAACGGGGGACGCCGATATTGCCGGTGCTGCCAATTGCCGGTACCTCAGGTTCGCCATGCCCCCGGGGTACAAGGGTCTGCCCTTGCAATGACGAGCCCGAGTCTTGCATCCGCCGATAGCCCGTGGGAAGAGTTGCCGCGGATTCAGTTCTCCGCGGTTCTTATCGCCTCAGTCGGCGCTGGGGAATGATTTTCTCGTGCCGGCTGGTCGCCCGGCCCACCCGTACCGACCGCGAACGCGACTGCCTTCGGCAGACTCGCCGGACGGATTTGACCTCGTTCTCAAGTTCCCGTAAATTCCGGCCAACGGAATCACAATATCGCTTGACGGAATCTTCTCACCCCCAGAGAGGCGAAATGTCAGTCACCACCCACCCCGTTCCCAAGGGCAAGCATCCGGTCGATCAGGTCCTCCCGCTCCCGCAGATGACCCTGTACGGACTCCAGCACGTGCTGAGCATGTACGCCGGCGTCGTCGCGGTCCCGCTGATCGTCGGCAGCGCCCTGCACCTCACCGGTCCGCAGATCACCTACCTGGTGTCCGCCGGCCTGTTCATCTCCGGTCTCGCCACGCTGTTGCAGACCCTCGGCGTCTGGAAGATCGGCGCCCGCCAGCCCATCGTCCAGGGCACCTCGTTCGCCGCCGTCTCGACGATCCTGGCCATCGGTACCAAGGAAGGCGGCACGGCCGGCCTGGTGGCGGTTTTCGGCGCCCTGCTGCTGGCCGGCCTGCTCGGCTTCCTGATCGCACCGGTCTTCACCCGGCTGCTGCGCTTCTTCCCCGAGGTGGTCACCGGCACCGTGATCACGGTGATCGGTATCTCACTGCTGCCGGTGGCGATCCGTTGGGCCGGCGGCGGCGCCGGAAGCCCCGACTTCGGCGCACCGAAGAACCTCGCTCTCGCCTTCATCACGGCCATGATCATCGTGATCATCTACCGTTTTCTGCCCGCCTTCCTCAGCCGGGTGGCGATCCTGCTCGGCCTCGTGCTGGGCACGATCGTGGCGATCCCGTTCGGTGTCACCGACTTCAGCCGGATCAGCCGACGCGAGCATCTTCCAGTTCACCCTGCCGTTCCACTTCGGACTGCCGACCTTCGCCGTCGGCGCGACCATCTCGATGTTCGTGGTGATGCTGGTGATCATGACCGAGACCACCGCCGACATCTTGGCGATCGGGCAGGTGATCGACAAGCCGGCTGACCGGCAGACCGTGACCAACGGGCTGCGGGCCGACATGCTGGCTACCACCTTCGCCGCCGTCTTCAACGGCTTCTCGGTGAGCGCGTTCGCGCAGAACGTCGGCCTGGTGGCGATCACCGGGATCAAGAGCCGGTTCGTCGTCGCCGTCGGCGGGGTGATCTTGCTGCTGCTCGGGTTGTTCCCGATCCTCGGCGCGTTCATCGCCCTGGTTCCGCTGCCCGTGCTGGGTGGCGCCGGGATCGCCCTTTTCGGAACGGTGGCCGCCAGCGGCATCCGTACCCTGGCCAAGGTCGACTTCTCGGGCAATGCCAACCTGGTCATCGTCGCGTTCGCCATCGGCATGGGCATCATCCCGATCGCCGTGCCGACGTTCTACGACGAGTTCCCGGACTGGTTCACCGTGATCTTCGACTCCGGCATCACCGCGGCCGCGATCACCGCCGTCGCTTTGAACATCGTCTTCAACATCATCGGTCGCCATGACGACACCGAGGGTCCGATCTTCGCCGAGGGTCCCCCGCCGGCCGCGATCTCCGATGCCGACGAGGCCAGACTCACCGAGCGCGGGAACCCCGACCAGCACTGACCGCTGCGCGGCTGCGAGCGGCGGCGCCGAGAGCGGTCAGCGCTCGCCGATGTCGCGGACGGCGGCGGCGACTGCCGGTGCCACGGTGGCGTCGAACACGCTCGGGATGATGTAGCTCGCGTTGAGCTCGGATGCGCTGACCTGATTGGCGATGGCGTTGGCGGCGGCGGACAGCATCTCGTCGGTGATGTCGCGGAGGTTGCCGTCGAGCAGACCGCGGAAGAAGCCGGGAAACGCCAGCACGTTGTTGATCTGGTTGGGAAAGTCGCTGCGTCCGGTGGCCACCACGGCGGCATGCTGCTGGGCCTCGAGCGGGTCGACCTCGGGGATCGGATTGGCCAGCGCGAAGACGATGGCGTCCTTCGCCATGCCGGCGATGTCGTCGCGGTCCAAGATGTTCGGGGCCGAGACGCCGATGAAGACGTCGGCACCCCGCAGCACCTCCTTCAGACTGCCCGAGCGCTTGGCGGCGTTCGTGTTCTGCACCAGCCAGCTGCGCATCTCCGAGGAACCCTCGGGTGCATCGTGGACCGCGCCCTTGCTGTCGCAACCGATGATCTTGGTCGCCCCCTGGCGCTTCAGCAGTCGGATGATCGCCGATCCCGCCGCGCCGACACCGGAGACCACGAACTGCACGTCGGCGATGTCCTTGTCCACCACGCGAAGCGCGTTGATCAAGGCCGCGAGCACCACGATCGCCGTCCCGTGTTGATCATCGTGGAAGACCGGGATGTCCAGCTCGGCGCGCAACCGGCGCTCGATCTCGAAGCAGCGCGGGGCCGAGATGTCCTCCAGGTTGACCCCGCCGTAGACCGGCGCGATCGCCTTGACGATCATGACGATCTCGTCGGAGTCCTGGGTGTCCAGGCAGACCGGCCAGGCGTCGACGCCCGCGAACCGCTTGAACAGAGCCGCCTTTCCCTCCATTACCGGCAGCGCAGCCGCCGGCCCGATGTTGCCGAGTCCCAGCACCGCCGACCCGTCGGTGACCACCGCGACCGTGTTGCGCTTGATCGTCAGGCGGCGTGCGTCGGCCGGATTCTCGGCGATGGCCAGGCAGACCCGGGCGACGCCGGGCGTGTAGGCCCGGGAGAGATCATCGCGGTGCTTGAGTGCGACCTTCGGATTGACCTCGATCTTGCCGCCGAGGTGCAGCAGGAACGTCCGGTCGGAGACCTTGCGTACGGTGAATCCCTCGACGCCGTCGATGGCGGTGGTGATCGACTCCGAATGGGCCACGTCGCTGGCGTTGCAGCTCACGTCGATCACCAATTTACTGTGGTGAGACTCCACCACATCGAGTGCGGTGATGGCGCCACCGGCGTCGGCCACGATGCTCGACAGTCGGGCGGTCGCGGCGGGATCGGTCGGCGCCTCGACGCGGACGGTGATCGAATATCCCGGACTGGGCGTAGCCATGTTTCTCCCCTTTGAGGTGGTCTGCTTCGACGAACCTAATGCATCCGGCCCGAACCGATCCGCCCCACGTCAGCGCGTCGCCGCAGTGGAAGTGGGGTCGCGCTGTTTGACTCGTCGGGTGACCGACGAGGAGCGGCTGGTCAAGGCGCGTACGGGCTGGCGCGGGATGCCGACGCTGCCCCGGTTGCTGGTCATGCTGACCGCCGGTGTCGTGATCGGGCTGATCATCCGGATCCGGTTCGACGCGGCCTACGCGGCCCTCGTCGGCTGGGAGGTCGCCGCACTGACGTTCGTGATCTGGGCCTGGCTCGCCATCGGCCGCTTGGACTCGGCGGAGACGCGCGCGCACGCCACCCGCGAGGATCCATCCCGTGCCGTGAGCGATCTGCTGATCCTCGGAGCCAACGTCGGCAGCCTCGGCGCCGTGGCGTACATCGTCGTTCGACTCGTCCCAGGCCACGGGCGCCCACAAGGCGTGGCTCGGCGCCCTGGCGTTGTTCAGCGTCGCCGTCTCCTGGGTGCTGGTCCAGACCTTGTTCACCCTGCGCTACGCGCGGATCTACTACCGCGATGTGCCCGGCGGGGTGGACTTCAACGGGGCGGAGCCGCCGAGCTACGTCGACTTCGCGTACCTGGCCTTCACCATGGGCATGACCTACCAGGTGTCCGACACGAACCTGCAGACCCGTGAGTTCCGGCAGGTGGTGCTGCGCCACGGACTGCTCTCCTACGTCTTCGGCTCGTTGATCCTGGCGACCACCGTCAATCTGGTCATCGGGCTGTCCGGCTGAACCTGCGCCTGCCGGGCCCGGCGCCTAGGCTGCGTGGATGGCGCCGGCGAAGTCTCAGAGTGCGCCGCCCACACCGCTGAAGCGCGCCGATCGGCTGCTGTTGATCATCGGCCTCTGCCTGCTGCTCGTCGTCGGCACCACCGGCTCGGCCTATCTCGTACGCCGCGCCAGCCCGGGTGCCCGGGTGCTGGCCCAGACGACGATTGCCGTCGGCGCCGGCGGGGCGATCGTCGAGGTCGCCGCCCCGGAGGCCCTGGTGCCCGGCACCCGCGTACTGGCCGGCCTACCGGAGAGCGGCCGCCTCGCCCGGGAACAACTCGGCTGGCTGAGTGCCGGCACCGTGCCGCAGCCGGACGGGGTCGAACCGACCATGATCACCGCGGCGTTGCTCGACCTGCACGTGCTCACCCTCCAGTACGGCGTCCCCGTCGCCGGACAGAGCCCGGCCTGGCATTACGTGTGGCCACGGGACTCTGCGCTGGCGGCGGTCGCCTTCGCGCGCACCGGACATCGCGACGACGCCGAGCGGGTGCTGACCTTCCTGGAGCGGTCCAGCCCGACTCCGGGCTCTTCGCGGCGCGCTATCGGCCCGACGGCTCGGGTGAGCCGGACGCTCGCGGCGTCCAGATCGATGGCGTCGGCTGGACCCTCTGGGCGATGGCCGAGCTGACCGGCGACCTGCCGGCAGAGGACCGGATCGCCTTCCTCCAACGCCACCGGTCGCTGCTGGACCGGTCGGCGCAGGCGCGCGCTCGCGGCAGTCGGCAACAAGCGTTCGCTGCCGCCGGTGTCCGCGGACTACTGGGAAGTACCCGAACGTCATCGCACCCTGGCGACGGCCGCACTGACCCGGGCCGGGCTGGCCGCCGCCGGCCGGCTCTACCGGCTGCTGGGCGACACCGACGCCGCGCGACCGATGCTCGAAGCCGAGCAGCGGCTGAGCGCCGCCATCCGGAACGGGTTCGGCCGGGACGGGTATCCCCGCCGGTTGGGCGGGCGCAGCGACAGCGTCGATCTGGGGGCGGCGTTCCTGCTGCCGCCCTTCGGAGAGCTGGCTCCGGACGTGGTGGCGGCGTGGCGCCAGGGCGCCGTCCTGATGCGACGACCGGCCGGCGGCCTGGCACCTGGGGGCTCGTGGCGGCGCGACGGGGTGAGCTGGACCAACATCACCGCTAGCTACGCCATGACCGCGGCCGCGATCGGTGACCGGGAGGTGGCGAAGGGCTGGCTCGGCTGGCTGGCCGCGCACCGCACGGCGAGCGGATCGCTGCCGGAGAAGGTACTCGCCGATGGATCGCCGGCCTCCGTGGTCCCGTTGGCCTGGACCGCCGCCGCGGTGATCATCGCCGCAGACGAACTCGACTGATCGGCGACGACGAGGAATCACGCTCGCAGAGCAGTGAGTGGGAGGTGTAGCGGCGGCCCCACCCCCGATTGGTCAGACCGCCGCCACGCTGTAGCCCCCCGGCTCGGCTCGTTCGATCAGCTGACGGGTCGGGTCAAGGCCAGCGGGTCGTAGAAGCACGCGTCGCGTGCCGACAGTATTGCACCGTTCAGCACTCTCGGCACGCTCGGATCGACAGCGACGACCGTAGTGGCCGAGAAGGCGGGAATGTCGACCCGGCCGCCGGTCCACTCCTCGATGGTGGGGAGCAACTGCGGGCTGAGGGCGGCGAGATAGCCACCGAGCGCGACGGCGTGCGGATTGACCATGCCGATGACGCCGTCGATGGCCCGGCCCAGGGTCGCGCCCGCCTGCTGCAGCACCTCGCGTACCCGCAGACTTCCGCCCGCGTCGACGAGCAGCTGGACCGCCCGCCGCGGCTGCTCCTTGACCAGCCGAGCCGCCTCGTCGGCGGACAGCAGATCGCTGCTGGTCAGCAGATACTCCAGTCCGACCAGCGATTGCAGGCAGCCGACGCGGCCGCACCAGCACTCAGGACCGGTCGGATCAACGATCAGATGTCCGAAGTCGCCCGCACCGCCGTTCGCGCCGCGGAAGACCTCTCCGCCGATGATCAGGCCGCTGCCGAGGGTCCGCGATCCCGCCGAGATAGGCGGCGATGCTGGATGAAGGCAGGTCGAGCTCGCGCCGCGCCGCATAGAGGGCGGCGAGATGGCAGTCGTTGCTGACTCCCACGTAGACGCCGGTGATGCTCAGATCGGCGAGGATGTCGATGATCGCGTCGTGCAGCGGGACGTCTCGCCAGTTCAGGGCATCCGACCAGCTCACGGTGCCGCGGTCCGGGGCGACGTAGCCCGGCAGGGCGACCTCGACCGCGATCAGGGTGGTCTCTTCGCCGAGTCCGGGCGAGTTGCCGGCGCAGCTGCCGGTCGACGGTGGCGAGGCCCGTTTCAGACCGGCGTGATCGAGATCGGCCTCGACCGTCTCCTGCCAGAGCTCGCGGCCGCCGACGGTCGTCACGCCGAACTGGATCTGGTCGATGTCGATGTGCATCCCGAGGACGCACCAGGGCTCACCGTCGAAGGAGATCGGTCGGGTCGGGCGGCCGGCTCCCGGCCGGCGGATCGGGTCGAGCTCCTTGACCAACCGACGGGAACGGAGCTCGCCGATCAGGTCGGTCATGGTGGAGATGCCGAGTCCGCATCCGTGGGCGATGTCGTGGCGGCTGCTGGGTCCGTGGTCGCGGACGTAACGAAGGATCTGAGTCAGATTTCCGTGCCGCAAGTCTCCCGAGCCGCCACTTCGGCGCACCCCGAAATCGGAGACCGGCGCTAGTGGCATGCTGTTGATGGTAGCCCTCTCGCTGAGGTCGGGCCGAGAAAACGGCGAATCAAAGGAGATCCTCGGGCCCGTTCCGGCGCGGTATCCGATACTTGAGTTGTTCCAGGTGGCGCAGTATTCGGTGCGGTCGGCGTCGACGAGGTGGATGGGTGGACACGGATGGGTGGACGACACGTTGGCGCGAGGGCCGCAGGGCCTTGTCTGATTGAAAAAACTCGGGTCGTGGACGCAGTTCCGGGCGCCAGCAGGTGACAGATCCGGACGGCCACCGACGCCGGGTCCAGCCGGGGGACGAGTCGTGAGAACGACTCGATCAGTTCCAGTATCTGCTGCTGATGGCCGGCTGCTTGTTGATCACCCTGCCCTTGGAGTTCGTCCTCGGTGCCCGGGTCTACCGCCGGGCCCGTGGCCTCGTCTTCGCGCTGTTGCCCGTGGTGATCATCTTCTCCATCTGGGACATCGTCGGCATCGTTCGTGATCACTGGTCCTACAACCCGCGGTTCGTCACCGGTTGGCAGTTGATCTTCGGCATGCCGATCGAGGAGTTGACCTTCTTCGTCGTGGTGCCGATCTGCGGACTGCTGACGTACGGCGCCGTCGGCCAGGTGCTCCGCCGGCTCGGCGTCCGATCGGCCCGGGACCCCGATGCCTGAGTACACCCTGCTGACCGGCGTGGCGATCGTCGGCGTCGTGCTGCTCGAGCTGTGCTGGTTCCGGACGGGCATCTTCGGCTCGCTGCAGTACTGGGTCTCGATGATCATCGTCTTCGCGTTCCAGATCCCGGTCGACGGCTGGCTGACGAAGCTGTCCGATCCGATCGTCATCTACAACCCGGAGCAGATGCTGGGGATCCGGGCACCGTGGGACATCCCCATCGAGGACTTCGGGTTCGGATTCGCCATGGTGACACTCGCTATCCTGCTCTGGCGCCGATGGCTCACCCGGCACCCGCAGCGAGAGGACCGATCGTGAACGTGATCACCACCGAGAACGTGTTCGAGGCGTTCGACGAGGCGGCGCCGCGGTACGACCTGATGGTGGCGCTCAATCCCGGTTATCACCGGCACCTCCGGTCGGCGGCCGACTCGCTGGTCGAGGCGATGTCGACCGGTTCTTCCGGTCCGAGGAGCACTGCCGGCCGTCGGCGGCCGGCAGTTGTTGATCTTGGTTGCGGATCGGGTGCGTCGACCCGAGCCCTGCAGCGATCACTGGAGGCCGCCGACCTCGCACCCGAGGTGGTCGGCATCGACGCATCGGCCGGGATGGTGGATCAGGCCCGGTCCAAGTCCTGGCCCGGCGAGCATCCGGTTCGAGGTCGGGATGGCCGAGGAACTGGTGTCGGCCCGTGAGCAGTGGGGGCTCAGCGAACCGCGCCACGGAGCGTTCGCCGCCTATCTCTTCCGCAACGTCACCGAGCGCGACAAGGTGCTCGCCGAAGTTCACGACCTGCTGAGCGACGGCGGGGTGCTGGTCGTCCAGGAGTACTCGGTCGCCGGATCCTGGCGGGCGGCGGCGATCTGGTCGATCGTCTGCTGGCTCGTGGTCATCCCGCTCAGCTGGCTGACCCAGCGGCAGACCCGGCTCTATCGCTATCTGTGGCGCAGCGTGCTGGCCTTCGACTCGGTGCAGGTGTTCGTGGATCGGTTGTACGGTGCGGGTTTCGTCGACGTGGAGGTGCGGACCGCGCCGGGCTGGCAGCGTGGCATCCTGCACACCTTCCGCGCCCGGAAGCCCGCGTTGCCCGGCCCTTCATGATCAACAAGCACGGCACCGGACAGCGCTGGCGTCCGGGCCGGGATTCAAAGGCGGTACGCCACCCGGGCGGGTCCGGGAGCCGGCACGCCGATCCGTCGATGCTGCCCGTGGTCGTGGCCGGCGGGGGCATCGCCGGCCTCGCCGCCGCCACCGGCCTCGTCGAGCGCGGCGTTCCGGTGATCTTGATCGAGCCGCAGCACCAGCTGGGTGGCCGCGTCCGGGCCTGGCCGGTTGATCATGGTGGTGAGCCGGTGACGATGAGCCGGGGCTTCCACGCGTTCTTCCGGCAGTACTACAACCTGCGCGCCGCTGCTGCGCCGGGCCGATCCGGGCCTGGACGCGCTGCGTTGCGATCGACGACTACCCGCTGGTGCTGGCCGGCGGGCACACCGATTCCTTCGCCAGGATCCCGCGTACGCCGCCGCTCAACCTGCTGGCCTTCGTCGCGCAGAGCCCCGCCTTCAGCCTTCGTGATCTTGCCGCGGTCGACGTCTCCGCCGCGATGGAACTGCTCGACGTCGAGTTTCCCGCCACCTTCGCGGCCTACGACGGCGAGAGCGCGGCGGGCTTCCTCGATCGGCTGCGCTTCCCCGACGCAGCCCGACACCTCGCGCTCGAGGTGTTCGCCCGGAGCTTCTTCGCCCCGCCGACCGAGTTCTCGGCCGGGGAACTGGTCGCGATGTTCCACAGCTACTTCCTCGGCTCGGCCGAGGGCCTGCTCTTCGACGTCCCGGTGGACGACTACGACACCGCACTCTGGGCGCCGCTGGCCCGTTACCTGAGCCGTTCGGGCGTCGACATCCGAACTGGACAAGGGGTTTCGGCCATCGACGCGACTGGCGAGGGCGCCGTCCGGGTGGCCTGCGGCGACGACGTGATCACGGCGTCAGCCGTGGTGGTGGCCGCCGACCCGGCGACCACCCGCACCCTGCTGCTCGACAGCGGCATCGGCGATGATCACTGGCGGGCCCGGGTCGCGGCGACCTCGTGCGCGCCCCCGTTCGCGGTGTGGCGGCTCTGGCTGGACCGCCGGGTCGACGCCGGCCGGCCGCCGTTCCTGGGAACCAGCGGCTTCGGACCGCTGGACAACATCACCGTGCTCGAGCGCTTCGAGGCCGGCGCCCGTCGCTGGGCCGACCGGCACGGCGGCTCAGTGGTCGAGGTGCACGCGTACGCGCTCACCGGTGACGTCGATTCCCCGGCCGTCAAGCAGCGACTGGAGGCAGAGCTGAGTCGGGTCTACCCGGAGCTCGCCTACGCGGTCCCCGTCGCCGAGGAATGGCTGCTGAGCGACGACTGCCCGCTGGCCGGGACCGGTCCGTGGGCGGATCGGCTGACCGTCGACACCCCGGATCCTCGGGTCAAGCTGGCCGGCGACGGGGTGCGCTGCGACTATCCGGTGGCGTTGATGGAGCGCGCGGCGACGACCGGATTCCTCGCCGCGAATCAGCTCCTGGACGATCATGGTCTGGCCGGGCACGATCTGTGGACCGTCCCGATGCGTTCCCGCCACCGGGTGGCCGGCCCCTTGCACCGGCTGGCACTGCGTCAGCCGGGGAACTCACCGCGGCGGCGCAGGTCGTAGCGGCGTTCGGCGTAGGCAAGGTCATCAACCCACAACTGGCGGGCGGTCCGGCGGATGCCCGGCTTGAGGATCGGTGACATCCACCGGGCCACCCGGAAGCCCGGACGATCGGAGTAGGCGATGGTCGCCTCGGTGACCATCGTCAACGGCCGACCCTGGTCATCGGCGCCCAGCGGCGTGGCGTGGGTTTCCACCACGCTGCCGGTGCCCTCGCCGTCGACGATGCGCATCACGATGGTGCGTGCGTCCGGGCAACTGAACTCCGCGCGGACCGGCACGCCCCAGGTGCGGCTCAGCCGGAAGGTCACGTCGACGACCAGCAGATGTTCGTCGGAGGCCTGGTCGTCGACGACCAGATGGCTGAAGGCGTACGGATGGAACCAGCTACCGTGCCAGGGATCGAGCCGGTTGGCGATCACGTCCTGCGGCTCGCACACGCCGGGATGCGCGATCACCGCACTGACCGAATCGGCCAGCGGCGGCCGCGACGGCAACGTCGGCCGGTCAGTGGCCCGCTCACCCTCGGTGGACAGGCCGACCCAGATCAGCACGCCGTCGTCGTAGGCGCGGTAGGGGCTCCAGGTCGCGTCGCCGCCGCGCGTGAACCCGAGGCCGTGCCAGCGGCAGTACATCGTGCCGTCCAGCACCGGGCAGCGATCGAGCAGCGCGCCGAGATGCGGGCAGGCGCCCGGGCCGGCCACCAACGAGCCGTCCGAAGTCCGCCAGAAGACCACCTCGCGGCCCGCGATGGTCCGGGTGACCGACTCGGTGCGTCCGATGTCGTCACTGGTCCCGGCGACGAACCAACCGCCGGGGTCCTGAGCCTGGGCGGCCTGCAGCGCGCGGGCGATCCGTGCCGGTCTCGCCAGTCGCCACGTCGAGGGCATCCGGTCCTCCCGCGGCTGCGGCACCCGGGCGATCGGGATCCGCGGCCGCCGAGCACTCGCCGGTAGCGAACTAACCCGCGTCCGAAGCGACACTGAGTTTCCTTTCCCTGGCCGGGTTCACCGCCGCCGGCGGCCCGGCGATCATGATGCGGGCGGCGGTCGCCGCCTTGCGCGCGGTGGGCACCCGGACCCGGCCGGAGAAGACGTCGTAGTCGCCGGCCTCGATCCGATCGAGGATCTGGGCGTAGAGCACCCGCGCGGTGCCGACACAGCGGGCGGAGCGTGGCGGCAGCAGCGCGATCCCGGTGTCGGCAAAGGAATACAGCGCCCGGTTGCGATCGATCTGGTAGGCCAAGAAGGCCTTGAACTCCCTGCTCGCCCGGCGCGTCAGCAAGATCAACTCCGAACTGGCGAAGATCGACTTGCGGGACATAGACCCGACCGCGGTCGAGATCCTCGTCGATGTCGCGGAGGAAGTTGGTCAGCTGGAAGGCCAGGCCGAGCGACCGGGCCGGCGCGTACGCATCGGGGCTGGTGGGCTCGAGAACCGGGAGCATCATCTCGCCGATGACCGCGGCCGAGCCCTCCATGTAGCCGCACAGGTCCTCCCAGGTCTCGTACGAGTTGGTGGTCAGGTCCATCGCCATCGCGCCGAAGAACCGGTCGAAGCACTCCGGCTCGATTCCGCATTCGATCACCGTGTGCACGACGGCGGCCAGCACCGGGTCGTCACTGCCGCGTTCGATCAGCGCGGTGCGGAAGCGGTCGGCGAAACCTTCGAGCGCTTCGGCCACCGGCCCCTCGCTCGCACCGAGTCCTGAGCTTGTCGAGGACGCGAGTTCGTCGAGGCCACCGGCCCTTCGACAGGCGCAGGGCGCGAGTTCGTCGAAGGACCGTCGACGATGTCGTCGGCCAGCCGGCAGAGCGCGTAGACCGCGTACACGTGCTTGCGCTGCCGCCGGGGCAGCAGCGCCGCCCCCCAGAAGTAGGTGGTGCCGTGCCGCCAGGTGAGCCGGGCGCATCCCGATATCCCTTGGTGAGCAAGGGAATTCCGGGTCATCGGAACGGCCTGGGCAGGTAGGCCGCCACGCGCTCGGCCGCCAGCTTGCCGGAGATCAACACCATCGGTACGCCGACGCCCGGCACCGTGCCCGATCCGGCGAAGAACATCCCGGGCAGCCGGCGCTCCACGTTGCCCGGGCGGAACGGCCCGGTCTGGGCGAACGGTGTGCGCCAGCGCGAACGGGGTGCCGGCAGCCATGCCCTGATCCTGCCAGTCCAGCGGCGTGACCAGTTGCTCGGTGAGCACGTCGCTCGGATAGCCGTGTGGCCGCCAGGAACCCGTGCAGCCGGTCCCGCATCGGCCCGGCCTCTCTCCGCCAGTCGACCGTCCCGTTGAGATTGGGCACCGGCTCCAGCACGTAGTACGTCGAGCAGCCGTCCGGCGCCAGGCGCGGGCTCGTCGAGCGACGGCACGGTGACCAGCCGGGACGGGTCGGGCATCAGCCGGCCCTCGCTCCAGCAGCGCCTCGAACGCCGTGCCCCACTGCTCGCCGAAGTGGATGTTGTGGTGGGCGGCGGGCGGCTCGGGCACGCCCGCGGACGCCGACGTGCCAGACCACCGCCGACGGGGAGTAGCGACCGCGCCGGACGGCCCGCGGGGGCCGAAGGTCGGGCGAGGAACGTGCTGGTAGGCGACCGGCAGGTCGACCGTGCAGACCACCGCGTCGGCCCGGAGCTGCGCCCCGCCGGCGGTCCGCACGCCGGCCACCCGGCCGGTGGGCGAGCGCAGGATCGCCGTCGACGGCGTCGCCGTAGCGGAAGGTCGCGCCGGCCTTCTCGGCGGCCTGCGCCATGGCGAGCGGCACAGCATGCATCCCGCCCTCGGGGAAGTAGACGCCCTCGATGCTGTCCATGTAGGTGATCACGGCGTAGAGCGCGAGGGCCGTGTCCGGCGCCAGCCCGGCGTACATGGCCTGGAAGCTGAACAGCCGGTGCAGCCGCGGGTCGCGGAATCGCCGGCGGACCTCGGCACCGAGCCGGCCGAAGGCCCGCAGCCGCAGCAGTCGAGCGACCGCGCTCGGCGAGGAGATGAGCCCGAGCGGCGAGTCGAAGTTCTGGTCGATGAAGTGCGGCATCTCCACCAGGTAGAGCTTGCGCAGCCAGTCGACGAACTCCTCGAACGCGGCCGCGTCGACGCTGCCGCAGGTCTGCGCGATCTCCTCCCGCATCGCGTCGCGTCCGTGCCGGACGTGGATGGTGCTGCCGTCGGCGAAGCAGGCCCGGTACGCCGGGTCGAGCCGGCGCATCGGCGATCACCGCTCGAGGTCGGCGTCCACGGCCCGCAGGGCGTCGGCGATCAGGTCGGGCATGGTCAGCACCGTCGGCCCGGTGTCGAAGCTGAAGCCGTCCCGGGTCAGCACGCCGGCCCGGCCGCCCGGCTGCTGCTCCCGCTCCAGCACCGTCACGTCGTGCCCCTGACCGATCAGGTGGCAGGCGGCACGGCCAGCGCCGGAACAGGCCGCGCGCCGATGCACGATGACCGAAGCTCAACGGTCCCGCCACGCGATCCGGTGTGCCATCTGGGTCAGGCCGGTGACGCCGTCCGTGATCGAGGCCAGGATGGTCCAGGGCGGCCACCGCCGCCTCACGTGATCCGCTGATCCTGCTCTCCACCGCTTGCTGGACGCCGCTCGCCCGCAGCGCGTCCTGCAGACGAGGTGACGTCGGCCGGGCTGAGGTCCGGGTGCCGACGCGGCTCAGGATCCGCTACGGCGCCCCGCGCAGCGCCCGGTCGCCCAGCGACAGGATCACCGTCGGCTTGCCGGACAGCAGGTCGTCGCCGGCGGGTTTTCCGGTCTGGGCTGCGGATCGCCCCAGACGCCGAGCAGGTCGTCGCGCAGCGCGAACGCCTCGCCCAACTCGACTCCGTAGCGGCTGAGCGCGGCGACGTGCCGGACGCCCGGCCTCCGCTGCCGCGGCTCCGAGCTGCATCGGCCGCAGCACCGAGTAGCTGCCGGACTTCATCCGGGCGACCTGCCGGGCATGGCTCAGGTCGCGCCGGCCGGCCGCGGTCCCGATGATGTCGCGGCTCTGGCCATGGACCAGTTCGATGACGAGCAACCGCCAGATGCTGCGCATGGCCTCGGGCAGTTCGGTGACCAGGTGGTCGGCCTCGGCATGGGCGAGATCGCCGACCAGCACCGCGATGCTCTCGCCGAACCGCCGCGCATCGCCGAGCGCCCTGGAGTGCAGGTGCAGCTGCGCCGCGAGGGTGTGCACCGACGGCTGGCCGCGGCGCGAGGCCGACTCGTCCATCACGTCGTCGTGGATCAGAGCGAAGATGTGCAGCAGCTCCAGCGCGGCGGCCGCCTGGACCACCCAGCCGTGACCGCGTCCGCTCGGTCTCCGCCGGCCGCCCGGCCGCCGGCCGCCACCCAGCCCCAGAAACACATGCTCGGCCGGATCCGCTTCCCACCGCTGACGGCCAGCGCACGCAGCAGTTCGGGCAGGTCGCGGTCGCACAAGATGTCCGGTTCCGGGCCACCTCCGGCTTCGCGCAGCTCCGGACCCAGCTCGACCCGCCAGGTGTGGTCGAGATGTCGGGCCGCCTCAGCCAGCCGCTGGTCGGTGGCCCGGAGGAAGTCGTCGTTCTGCTCCGTGGTTCGTGCATTGGCCAGCGAGATCACGCCGGCCCGCGCCTCGGCGGCACTCGGGTCCACAGCCTGCGGTTGGTTCATCTGTCCCACTTCCGTTCCGTCGCGTCGGGAGGGATTCGGGAGCAGCGCGAGGCCTGGATGCAGGGGCGGGCCATGCACGCACTCTAACGACCGGGACTAAAGGTGTGCTCGATCCACAGATCGGGCGAGTTCTGCTCGCGATCGACCAGTTGTGCGTTGCGCTCGTCCGTCCCGTAGGCCCGCGTCCGAGCCGATTCAGGGTCATGGCCGTGATGCTGGTGCCGGGCCACCATCCGGCGCTGGCGCTCGGCGGCGTCGAGATGGACGAACCATGCTTCGTCCAGCAGCGCGCGTACGCCGGTCCACGGCTCGATCGGCAGCAGCAGGTAGTTGCCTTCGGTGACGACCAGCCGGACCTCGGGACCGATCTCGATCACGTGGGCCAGCGAGTCCTCGATGTCGCGGACGAACTCCGGCGCGTAGACCGGACCGGGCTCGCGGCGGATCCGGACCAGCAACTGCCGGTAGCCCTCGGGGTCGAACGTCTCCGGAGCGCCCTTGACGCCGGTCAGGCCGTGGCGGACGAGCACCCGGTGCCCGATATGGAACGCATCCATCCCCACGCCGACCGCCGCGCCCGGCCGGAGCCGGTCCAGCTCGGCGAGCAGCAGTTCGGCCAGCGTCGACTTGCCCGACGCCGGAGCGCCGGCGATCCCGAGGATCGCCCGTCCGGGAGCGTCGAGAAGCGTCAGCGCCCGCTCGGTCAGCGCGCCGGGCTGTCGGCCCGGCCAGGTCAGGTGTTGCACAGCGGCAACCGTATCGGTTACGTCTCGCTGGGTGCGTCGAATACCGCGCGTCGCCAGTTCTGCGCGAAGCGCTGAGCAGTGAACCGTTCTTCGTAGGTTTTCCGTGCCTGCTCTCCGGCTCGGATCACGTCCTCCCGCGTCAATCCGCCGAGCACCTTCGAAAGTGCTTCCGCATCGCCGGCCGGAAAGAGCCAGCCATTTATCCCGGGGTCCAGAATTCCGAGCAAGCCACCAGCCGCACTGCCGATCACCGGCCGAGCCCGTGCGAACGCCTCAACGGCGACTAGGCCGAAGCCCTCGGCTTTGTCCGATGGCATGAGCACCACGTCGGTCGCCTCGACATAATCGGCGATGTCGGTGACTTCACCTGCGACGTGTACGCGTTCGGGGTACCGGAGGTTCGATACGAGCTCGGGCACATCGACCGAATCCCCGCTGAGCGGCATTCCGCCGAGAATAGTCAACTGCCCCGGAGCGCCGGCACGGTCCCAGGCGTCGAGTAGCGTCCGGTAACCCTTTGTCGGGGTCCACCGGCTGGCCATCAGGAAAAGCAGATCACCCGACCGACCCGCGAGCGGAATGACCCTGCCCGGTTCGGGAGTGCCATTAGCGACAACGACGGTCCGATTGCGCAGATCCGGTGGCAGCGCATCAGTCACCGCTTCGGAGTTTGCTATCAGCAGGTGGCAGGCACGGGCCGCCCCGGCGAGGATGTGCGCGTCTGCTCCGGACCAGACCTCCTGAAAGTGCCCGGCCACTCGGGGAACGCGGGCGAGCCGCGCGGCCGGCGCACAGAGCAACGCCGCGCTGGTCGTGCAGTAGGCCAAGCTGGGACGCGTCGATCGGAGTCCGCGCACCAGCCGGTAGAAGCGGCCGAGGAGTCCGAGGAGGCCGCGAGGAGTCCGGTAGGCGCGGCGCATGATCGGCAGCCCGACGTGCCGAACCCGGACACCACGACCGCGCAGGACCGTGCACAAAGCCATGTCGTCAACCGGGTGGGCGAGATCGTCGGGGACCCATACCTCGACGTCGAAATCGGGGTCGAGGGCGTCCAGCATCTCTAGGAGCACGCGGTCAGCCCCGTACAGCTCGTCTGAGGAATGGAGAAAGACGAGGTTGTCTATGGAGTTTGTGATGATGCCACCTCAGGAGCCGCCGCAGGCGACGAGACGACCATCCTTCGAGTGCGAGCGCCGGCGACGATGATGCGGAGATTGCGGATCAGGAGTTCAAGTAGATGCAGCGATTCGGTGTTTCAGTTTTTCGTTATGGTTCTTGCGTTTGCCTTTGAGTCCAGTGCCCATTCAGGACGCTTGGAGCACTTCGACCGCACGTCCTCGTGGATTCGACGCTCATGCGAGTGATTGAGACTTCATCGGTGACGACACCGTGATTCAAGGCTGAAGCGTTTGACGCAGATGAAGCGGGGGGACGGTGGTCGACATCTGTCCAGCACCGGCGCAAGAGGTCTCCTCCACAGATTCGCGCACGGCTCCTGCGATTCCGATCCCCGATCGGGTGAAGGGGAATCGAACCAGCGCGGCTATCGTGTCACGGTAGTTGTGGCACTCGGCACGTGAAGCTTCGGGCTTTCCGCGTCGCAGGTGACTCCGATCCGACGTAGACTCCCGAGGAATTCACTCGCGGGCCTTCGCCGACGACGTCATCCATGCTGACGGACTGACGGGAGAAGCGAGGCGTGGGGAAATCAGCTGAAAGCCCCTTTTCCGCTGGTTGAATCGGGGCTGAACATGGAGGAAGTCTAGCCTGATCTTCTAATCTTGTGGGGTGACACGGGCTGGGGAGGTGACGAAGTGCCTTGCCGGTAGGCGATTCTGAGCTTGTCAAAGGATCAGGATCGGTCAAATGGGAAGGCACTTCGTAAGGTGCACATTACGCGGGTTTCCCGAGGGTGGTGGTGTCGGCGGACGGGCGGGGTGTCGTGTCCCATGTTGGGGCTCGGCTGCTGGCCGATGTTGCGGAAGCGACGGGTCTGGTGGCGGCGTTCGACGAGGCGGTCGGGGGTGGCCGGGTGCGTCGGTCGGCGCATCCGCCGGGTCGGGTGTTGGTCGATGTGGCGGTGATGCTCGCCGATGGTGGGGAGGCGATCGCCGATCTCGCCGGTCAGCGGAATCAGCCGGGCTTGTTCGGACAGGTGGCGTCGCCGGCGACGTGTTGGCGGGTGCTGGACAGTGTCGACCCAGCGACGCTGGAGCAGTTGAAGCTGGCGCGGGCGGTGGCGCGGGAACGGGCCTGGCTGGTGCGGGCCGAGGCCGGCCGGGGTGTGCCCGCGGTGGTGTGTGCGGGTCGGGTCCAGCCGGGGCTGGTGATCGATCTCGACGCCACCTTGGTCACCTGCCACTCGGAGAAACAGGGCAGCGCCGCGACCTACAAGTCGGGTTGGGGCTATCACCCGATGCTGGCCTGGCTGGACAACACCGGTGAGGCGTTGGCCGGGGTGTTGCGGCCCGGGAACGCGGGCGCGAACGACGCCGCCGACCACATCGCCGTGGTCGACGACGCGGTGGCGCAGATCCCCGACGATCACCGGCACGGCACGCCGATCTTGGTCCGCGCCGACAGCGCCGGCGGCACCCGGGAGTTCCTGGCCCACCTGCGGAGCCTGCAAGACCAGCGGGGGCTGGAGGTGTCGTTCTCGGTCGGGTTCCGGGTCACCAACACCGTCAAGGACGCGATCGGCCGGCTGCCCGAGTCGGCGTGGACGGTCGCGGTCGACGCCGCCGGGCAACCCCGCCCGGTCGATGAGACGGGGCTGCCGGTCGCCCAAGTCGCCGACCTCACCGGCCTGCTGGGCGACCCGGAACGGGCCGGCTGGCCGGCCAGGATGCGGATCGTGGTCCGCCGGGAACGACCCCACCCCGGCGCGAGACTGACCCTGATGGAAGCCCACGACGGCTGGCGCTACCAGTGTGTGGCGACCGACACCCCGGCGGGGCAGCTGGCCTGGCTGGAAGCTCGGCACCGCGCCCACGCCCGGGTCGAGGACCGCATCAAGAATCTGAAGCAGACCGGAATCGGCCGGTTCCCGTCCCGGGAGTTTCAGATCAACCAGACCTGGCTGCAACTCGCGCTGACTGCCGCTGACCTGATCGCCTGGACCCAGACCACCCTCCTCGAGGGTGACCTGGCCAAGGCCGAACCGAAACTACTGCGCTACCGGCTGCTGCACGTCGCCGCCCGCCTCGTCCACGGACAGCGTCGCACCAAGATCAGGATCGACGCCGGCTGGCCCTGGGCACACAGCTCGCCCAGGCGTTCCACCGCCTCGCGAGGATCTGGACGCCGCTGCTCACCTGAACAGCAATGTCCCTGACCGCCCACCAGCAAGGAACTCTCGGAAATCCCGGACACCAGGCCGGCAAACCCAGCCCTGCCCAAGATCAACACCAGTCACCGAAACGACAAGATGATCACCGCAGCTGGCCAGACCATCAGGCCTAACCCAGGTCGCTCTGATCGCCGTTTGGTTGGTCAGAACAGCACTCATCGTGGCGGCCGCCATCGTTGACGTGGACACTCGTCACCGTGTCTGACTTGCGTCACGAAATGCTGGTTCCAGCCGTCGAGCCCTCTCGCTCGGGGTACGATGCGTCGGTCGGGTCGGGGAGTGATCCGCGGTCCAACGAGAGTGAGCACTAGAGCACTGTGTATGAATCGCTCGTCTGAAGAGCCTGATGCTGTGCCTGAACCCGAGCCGACGCCGCGCCACTTCGGGGCGGCCTTGAAGGGCCTTCGTCACGTGCAGAAGAGCTCCGGGGTGGACCGCCGTACTCGCTGTTCATCAACCGGCCGCTCGGGCGGATCATCGCCGCCGCGGCCTACCAAGTCGGTCTGACGCCCAACCAGGTCACCTATCTCAGCGCACTCTTGACCGCCGCCGGCCTCGCCGTCTTGGCGTTGGGCCCGGCCAGCTGGCTTACCGGGATCATCGTCACGATGTGTCTGGTGCTCGGCTACGCGTTCGACTCCGCGGACGGCCAGCTCGCACGGCTTCGGGGCGGCGGGACATTTCGCCGGGGAGTGGCTCGACCACATGATCGACTCGGTCAAGGTCGCCGCGGTTCACGTTGCCGTTCTGATCAGCCTCTACCGCAACTTCGGGCTCCACGATGCGTGGCTGCTGGTGCCGCTCGGCTTCACCGTGATCTCGACCGTGCACTTCTTCGGGATGATCCTGGTGGATCTGATGACGCGGATCCAGCGTGCGAAGGCCGACCAGGCCATGCCGGTTCGGGAGCCGGCCAGCCTGCCCAAGACTCTGGTGAAGCTGCCGACGGACTACGGGATCTTGTGCTTGCTGTTCCTGCTCCTCGGGTTCCATCAGGTGTTCTTCGGAATCTATGTCGGGCTCGCGGCGGCCACAGCTGGGTACACCGTCCTCGTCGTCGGGAAGTGGCGCCGTGACGTTCTCGCTCTGGATGCGCAGCGGCGCACCGGCCACTCAGTGCCGGCGCTGTAGTCCACGTCCCGACGACAAAGAGACGCAACGTGAAGATCGCCATGATCGGAACCCGAGGAGTGCCCGCGCGGTACGGGGGGTTCGAGACGTGCGTCGAGGAGGTTGGACGGCGGCTCGTCGATCGTGGTCATGACGTTCTTGTGTACAGTCGGCCCGCCTACGAGCCGAAGTTCGACTACACCGCCGATGAGTATCTCGGCATGAAGCTGATCCATCTCCCGGTTGTCCAGAAACGGTTCCTGGAGACGCTGACCCACACTGCTCTATCCGTCGTGCATCGGTCGTTGCAGGGTGCGGACGCGGCCCTCGTGTTCAACGCGGCCAACTCCCCCCTGCTGCCGGTCGTCCGGATGCGGGGATACCGGTCGCCACGCACGTGGACGGCCTGGAGTGGCAGCGCGGCAAGTGGGGTCCGATCGGTCAGCGCTACTACCGAATGGCCGAGAGCCTGGCCGTTCGCTGGTCGGACGCACTGATAGCGGACGCACAAGGCATCGCCGACTACTACATCTCCGAGTTCGGCGCCGAGACCGAACTGATCGCCTATGGCGCGCCGCTGCTCGATCGACCCGGGCAAAGAGCACCTCGCCGAACTCGGGCTCGAGCCCGGCCGCTATCACCTGCTGGTGGCGCGATTCGAGCCGGAGAACCACGTCTTGGAGATCGTCCAAGGATATGTGGCCAGTGGAGACAGGTTGCCGCTGGTCGTGGTCGGCTCAGCACCGTACGCGGATGCCTACACCGCCGCGATCGAAGTGGCCGCCAACGATCGGGTGCGGTTCCTGGGTGCGGTGTGGGATCAAGAACAAGTCAATGCGCTGTACGCGCACGCTCTGAGCTATCTGCACGGCCACTCGGTCGGAGGCACCAACCCCTCATTGCTACGTGCGGCCGGGGCGGGCGCTTTCACGCTGGCCTACGACGTCAGCTTCAATCGTGAGGTGCTGGGAGAGACGGCCGACTACTTCAGCAGTCCGACCGAGCTGGCCGAACTGCTCGTCGCGGTCGAAGCCGACCAGCCGCGAGCCCGGGCGCGGGGGGCCGACCTGAAGGACAGCATCCGGCGTTACAACTGGGACGACGTCGCCGATCGCTACGAGGCCCTGTGCCAGGGCCTGGCCGAGCGTGCCTTCCCCGGCACCGGCCGTCCGGTCGCCGCGCCGGCACTGTCCGGCCGCTGCCAACCAGCTGAGAGCCCCCGATCCCGGCTTGGACCCGTCCACAATGGCCCGGACCAGCGTGTGATCGATGCTTGATCGTTGCATTATCACCCAACGCCGATTCTCGTCACGCTATGATGATCAGCGTTGGACGCTAGGTTTCCTGGCGGCCGGCAACGGGGGTGTTGGACAGTTTCGGGGGGAACTTAATGACTGTTGGCTATTTTGCGGGCTCGTTCGACATGCTGAATGTCGTCGATCTCGATCTGATCGCGCAGGCTCGATCGCAGTGCAGCCGGTTGATCGTCGGCGTCTACACCGACGCTGCTGTGGCCGATGCGGTCGGCCGACCGCCCGTCATGCCGCTGAGCGAGCGGATGACCTTGCTCTACCATCTCCGCGACGTCGACGAGGTGATCGTCCACGGCGTTCCCGGAGGTGTCCCCGACTCAGACATCCTGCGGTTCTCTGTCGCCGACGAGGCTTCGCCCGCGGCCGAGCCGACCGTTCAACTCACTCCGCGGCGCACGAGCCGCAGTACGCTCCTCCGCGAGGCCGTGGCATCGGTCAACAACAAAGCCGTCGCGTGACCGGGGTCGGCGGCTCCGGAACTCGTCGTCGGCTACGTGCCGGGCGCCTGGGACGTCTTCCACATCGGTCATCTCAACATCCTGCTGCGAGCGCGGGAGCATTGCGATCGGCTGATCGTCGGCGTCGTCACCGATGAGGCGCTGCTTCGAAGCGAAGGACAAGTGGCCGATGGTCCCGCTCGATGAACGACTCGACATGATGCACAGCCTCGATCTCGTCGACGACGTCGTCGTCGACCACTCCAGCAACAAACTCGAGGTCTGGCAGCGTGTCGGCTTCGACGTCTTGTTCAAGGGCGACGACTGGCGTGGCACCGCCAAGGGCTACAAGCTCGAGGAGGACATGGCGTCGGTGGGCGTGCGGGTTCACTACTTTCCGTACACCGCGCACACGTCGAGCAGCATGTTGCGGTCGATCCTCGCCGATCGCTGACCCAAAACCGACGAAAGCCACGGTCGCTCGGGCGATGCGTGAGACCATGAACAACCGGTGATCGGCTTTTGGCCGGCCCAATCCGCATCGTGGCGGAAGAGAGCGAACACACAATGAGGGTTGAACTCGAGACGGTGGATAAGGCCGCACGGCGGTCCTACAGCGTGATCCTCGGATTGGGCTACGTCGGTCTGCCACTCGCTCAGCAGGCTGTGGCCAGCGGAGTGACGATCGTCGGACTCGACCAGTCCGAACGCGTCGTCGGCCTGCTGAACGAAGGCCGTTCGCACATCGACGACGTCTCGGACGCCGACGTCGCCGCGATGCGCGAGCGCGGCTTCTGCGCCACGACGGACCCGTCGGTGATCGCCGACGCCACCGAGGTGATCATCTGCGTGCCGACTCCGCTGTCCGAAGACGGCGGGCCTGATCTCGGTGCCGTACGCTCGGCCGGCCGCGCGATCGCGACCCAACTGAAGCCACAGACGCTCGTGGTGCTGGAGTCCACCACGTACCCAGGCACCACCGAGGAGGTCCTCGGACCGATTCTCGAGGAGTGGGTCGGGTCTGGTCGCCGGTCGCGATTTCGCGCTGGCCTTCAGCCCGGAACGGATCGATCCGGGAAATACCCGGTACGGGGTGCAGAACACACCGAAGGTGGTCGGCGGTCTCACCGCGGGGTGCACGCGAACGGGCAAGCGCGTTCTACTCCCGCTTCATCGACGTCGTCGTGGAGGCCCGCGGCACGCGTGAGGCCGAGATGGCGAAGCTGCTCGAGAACACCTATCGCCATGTCAACATCGCGCTGGTCAACGAGATGGTGCAGTTCTGCCACGAGCTGGACATCGACCTGTGGAACGTGATCGAGCTGGCCAAGACCAAGCCGTTCGGGTTCCAGGCCTTCTATCCGGGCCCTGGCGTCGGTGGCCACTGCATCCCGATCGACCCCAACTACCTCTCGCCACCGCGTCCAGCAGCAGCTCGGTCACCCGTTCCGATTCGTCGAGTTGGCCCAGGAGATCAACGCGTCGATGCCGAACTATGTAGCCCAGCGGGCGCAGAACCTGCTCAACGAGGATCGGATCGCGATGAACGGCGCGACGATCCTGCTGCTCGGCGTGACCTACAAGCCAGACATCGCCGACGAGCGGGAGTCGCCCGCCACTCCGCTGGCCAAACGGCTGCTCAGCCTGGGCGCGAAGGTCAGCTTCCACGACCCGCACGTCAACCAGACTGAAGCTCCCCGGGGTCAGCCGGGTCGAGGGCGAACTGCTGAATGCCGTCGGGGAAGTCGATCTCGTCGCTGCTGGTGCAGAATCACCAGGTCTATGACGTGGACGCGTTGCAGGCGGCCTCCGTCCGCTTCCTCGACACCCGGGGTGTGACCGCCAAGGGCGAACGACTGTGACGGAGGTGCACGTCACGGTCGCGGTGCCGACCTTCCGGCGCCCCCAAGACCTCGAGCTCCTGCTCCCGCGCCTCTTGGAGCAGGCTTCGGACGAAGTAGCGAACGTCGCCCGGCCGCTACCTCGTCCGGGTGCTGGTGGTCGACAACGACCCACTCGGAAGCGCCGCCGAGGTTGCCGCGGCGTTCGCTGAGCAGGGTGTCGAGTACGTGCGCGAGGACCGGCCGGGAATCGCCGCGGCTCGAAACCGAGCGATGGACGAATCGGCGGCCGATCGCTTGTTGATCATGATCGACGACGACGAGTTTCCCCAGCCGGAATGGTTGAGTTCGCTGCTCGACACGTGGTCGACGGAGCAAGCGGCGCTGGTGTCCGGTCGGGTGGTCGCACAGTATGAGAGCGATCCTGACCCGTGGATCGAAGCCGGTGACTTCTTCACCCGGCGGAACCTGGCGACCGGCGCTGAGATCACGGTGTCCGCCGGAGGCAATCTCCTGCTGGATCTTGATCAGGTCAGGCGACTCGGAATCCGTTTCGACGAGTCGCTGGGGCTGAGCGGCGGCGAAGACACGTTGTTCTCCCGGCAGCTTCACGCTGCCGGGGGAAGGATGGTCTGGTGCGCCGAATCGGTCATCCACGATCGGGTGCCGACGAGTCGCATGTCCCGCCGCTGGGTCCTCAGTCGTGCCCGCAACCACGGTAACGCCGCTGTCCGCGTCGATCTCATGCTGGCCTCGAGCGCTGCGCGTCGGTTCTGGATCCGCGCCCGACGCCTGATCGGCGGACTGCTCCGGGTCGCGCTCGGCGGAGCCAGATTCGTCGCCGGACTGCTCGTGAGGTCGAGCCGTCACCAGGCGCGAGGCCTACGTGCCGCGATGCGGGGGACCGGCATGGTTCGGGGCTCGATGGGCCTTGCTTACCAGGAATACGCACGCCCCGCCGGAACGCTGGTCGATGTCGCTTCTTAGCCGGCTCAGCCCGTCGATGAAGGCATCGATCCGAAAGCGATTGGGATTCGTCGGCTCGGTGGTTTCGGTGCAGACCACGTTGCCCCAGATCGTGTTGACCTTTGACGATGGTCCCGATCCGGTGGGCACCGAGGCCGTGATGTCAGCTCTCGCCGCGCACCGCGCAACGGCCACGTTCTTCGTCTTGATGACCAGAGTGCGGATGTACGGCAGTCTGCTCAGTGACCTGATGGACGCCGGGCACGAGATAGGGCTGCACGGGCTCGATCATCAGCCCCTGACATCCTTCGGTCACGCCGAGGCGAAGCGACGCACGACCGATGCACGCGCCGCACTCGAAGATCGTCTGGGTTCGGAGATCCGCTGGTTTCGACCGCCATACGGTCGCCAGACCCTGAGCAGTTGGCACGCCGTGACCAGTTCCGGCTTGACCCCGGTGATGTGGGGGCCGACGGCCTGGGATTGGCGCGACCTGCCGCAGCAGGACCGGGTCTGGAAAGCGCAGCAGGGTGCAATCAGCGGCGCGATCCTGTTGGGTCACGACGCCTTCGCCAACGAGTCGGACGGGGCCTCAGCCCAATCGGCTCCGGTGATCGACCGTCGTGAGCTGGTCGACCAGGTACTTGCCGCATACGAAGACCAGGGACTGAATGGTGTCTCGCTGAGTACGGCGCTCGAACACGGAAGTGCCGTTATGGCCGCTCGGTTTCGTCGCTAGCCGACGTTCCGGGGCCTAGCGGCGTCTCACTGAGGACATCGTTACCGTACTGAGAGTCAATCGTTATAGTCTGCCGCCTGGATCTATTCGGCGAATTTCGGCGGTGGAGGGCTGGTGCGGATAGAGTGACGCCCGGGGGACGAGTTGAAGTTACTCGTCGGCATAATCGGGGGCAAAGCAATGCTGAAGAAGTTCTATGCGCGCGCTTGCGCAACGACGATCGCGTTCACGATCACACTCGTCACGTTGCTGGCCGTAGCCGGGGTCAATGCCCCGGAGGCCGCCGCCGCCGATGCACCGATCACTCAGCGGTCGGCCACCGGCGTCACCGCCGATGCGCTGCCGACAGCGCAGATCAACGGCGTGGTCTGGGACCAGGCCAATCGGAACCGGATTTGACCCTCGAGGAGATTCTCGCCGTCATGGCTAAACAGGGCATCCCCGGCAGTCGGAGCGCTCTCCAGCGTTTCTTTGATCGACACAATGTCAGCTTTAAAAAAAAGCCTGCACGCGGCAGAGCAGAAACGAGCCGATGTCGCTCGCGCCCGCCGACGTTGGGTACGAGAGCAAGGCATGCTTGACCCTGCTCGGCTGGTGTTTATCGACGAGACCGCTACCAGCACAAACATGGTGCGGCTCAGAGGTCGTTGCCCGCGCGGGGAGCGGCTGATCGCATCGGTTCCGCATGGACATTGGAAAACAATCACTTTCGTCGCCGGCTTGCGCCACGACGGGATTGTCGCTCCCTTCCTGATTGATGGAGCGATGAACGGCCCCATCTTCCTCGCGTACATCGAGCAATGCCTCGCACCAACCCTCGGTCGCCGCGACATCGTCATCATGGATAATCTGCCAGCTCATAAAGTGGCCGGCGTGATAGAAGCAATCGAGGCGCTAGGCGCGTCAGTACTGTATTTGCCCTCATACTCACCCGACCTCAATCCGATTGAGCAATTCTTCAGCAAACTCAAAGCACTGTTGCGACAAGCGGCCGAGCGAACGATACCAAATCTCTGCCGCAGAATTCGTTTGCTTCTTCGCACGGTTTGCCCGGAAGAGTGCACTAATTTCTTGCGACACGCAGGTTATGTATCAACATGAGTGGGAAATGCTCTAGTACGCTCTCGCGTACGGTCGGCGCCTGCATCTCTCGATGTCTCGAACCGATGGGGCGGCGATCGACGATGCTGGTGTCGGGGTGCGCGCCAGCTTCCTATTCCTATTGAAGCGTAGTCCCGTGTGGCGCGCTCTCGGCCTGTGCCTTCATTCGGGCGATGAAATCGGCCAAGCCGCGATGCATGGCTTCTGCGGCAGGGAGCGACATAACGAGACGTCCGATGACCACTCGGCTTACGGGTCCTGGCGAGACGGAATGATTCACTCGGTAGGACACAAATGTGATGCGCACATTCCCGCTTGCTAAGAAAAAGCCCATCGTTTCATCAGCAAAAACGTCGGGCGCGTGCGGATTGTCTATAAATGCTGGTGTCGTATCTGACATGCCGTGTTCCTGACTAATTGTTCGTGTCGTGCGTTCGGAAAGAGAGGGTAGCACACTGGCTTATGCGGAGCACCCGGCAGGTATGCGGGCCATGCGGATGGCGCCTCCTGCCGCAACACCACGAAGGAGGTAGCGTGCGGAGTGCTTCGCACATTTGATTGGGCGACAGGTTCGTGTCTATGCTGTAATCGATGATCTACGGGTAAATTGAAGCCGGCTCGCGCGTATGCAGGAGCTCTTGAGCTGCTGCCTGTTGCAAAAATGGCTCGTTGCTGCATAAGCGACCATTCACCCGACCTGACGCGGTCTGATGTTGGGTTTGAAAAATGAACGGGCGATTAACGGTGCAGAGCGGCTGATGTCAGACATTCAACGACGGATCGATCGAATTCACTGGTACCATGAGTTCGATTTTGGAAATGGGCTGCGTGCAGAAGTCAAAACGCCGGATGCCAAGTCCCACCGCGCGTTGTGGCATTTCATAGAAAGCGAGTTGAATAAGATCGATTTCACCAACAAGGCCGTCCTAGATATAGGTTGCTGGGACGGGTATTGGTCATTCTACGCCGAGCGACGGGGAGCGACGCGTGTCCTCGCGACGGACGACAGTAGTCAAAATTGGACGGGCAGTGCGGGTTTCGCTCTCGCGAAAGAACTACTCAAATCCTCGGTTGACTTAAACTTGCGACTTTCTGTTTACGATTTGCACAAGCTCGAAACAAAGTTCGACATCATTCTATGCCTGGGAGTGTTTTATCATTTGTTAGATCCTTTTTATGCATTCTCACAGATCAGGCATAGATGTCATGACGATTCCGTTGTTGTCTTTGAAGGTGACGCATTCTTCGAACTAATCGAAACGCCTGACCAGTCCGCGGCACTTTACGCAAGAGACGTACGAAAGGCCCCGCGGTTTGTTCCAGATCCAGGTACGTTGCGTCTTTTCATCGATGCCGCCTATTTCAAAATCAGCGCAGAATCGGTTTTTCCGTTGTCGGAACCGACGAGCGATGGTGTGCCACCTAGAGGCGTCAACCGGATGCTGCTAATCTGTCAGCCGTTTAAGGGACAAAATAGGTGTCACGAGTACCCCCCTCCTTTTGGCCTCAATCAGTACGACAGCCGTAGCCTGTTGCCTCCCGATAGATGGTCAGAGCTTTACATTCGGTCCGAACCCATCTAATCGAGCATTGACAGTGTTTGGCGCCTTCCGCGAACGAGTTCCGCGGGCCTTTACTCGGGCAAGAGTTTCAGGCCGTGGCGTCTGCATCGTCCGTCCCCTTGAATTCGCGACCAAGGGCAGCGGTTGCGTTTTACCCGAGCCACGCGGGCTTCTTCATAGGCGCAACTCCCAGCCCCCCCTTTGTCGCCAAGCGCATAGCCCGGCATCTCAGGTCTAAGGGCATCTGGCAGCGTGTCTCAGTCCACCGCCCGGGGGTAGGCGCACAGGGCATGCGGACCACTCGGCCATTTGTCTGGATTGACGCGTGGGCTGGCGATGCGGACCGCGGATTTAAGCGACACGCTTGACGACCTGGAGCAGCATTGATCTGTAATAGGAACCACTTCATGGCGGGTAACGATTATGAAACCGGAAGACCTCGGTTGGTGCGCGCCGATCTTTTCTTAATCTTCTCGATTTGGTTGAGCCTGATAGCGACGATGCTCGTTCTTCAGGCGCTCGGGTTCGATTTCGGCTTTGATCTTTGGCCAATAGGCGAGTTTCGAAACTGGCTGGAACTCCTACAAGACGGGCCCTGGATATAACGCAGCAAAACTGTTTTGGGCAGTGGACCACCGGAACGCCTTATCTCCTTGGTGGTACCTTGCTGCCCGCCCGCTCATCGAGGCTGTGCCATCCGCACCACTGATCTTGCACCTGCTGATCGGATTGTTCGTCGGGATCGCTGCCTATTTATTGATGGCGGAGCTAACGAGTTCACGCTCCTTTGCAGTATCAGTCGGAATTTTATCTTCCCTTTTTATTCCCAATGTCTATCGGGATGAAGTTATTTGGAATTTTGTCGGCGCGCTCGGGTGTACGTTAGTGTGCATTTGGCTCTTTGCCGTGTTCTGTAGAGATCGCAGGCAAAGCGGATACCTGGCGGCATCATATCTCGCCTGGTTCGTGGCGATCGCTACATATACAATCCAGACAGGGGCCATGGGAGGCGTTTTCTTTGTATCCTTGCGGCAGCGGCTTGCCACCGCTTCGTGGCCCAGAGCCGTTTTTGGCGCTGCGCTGGATACGCTTCCGTACGCCGGACTTCTCGCTTTGTATGTGATGATTTGGCTCACAACGTCCCCCGTTGGGGTGCCGAGCGCCTTTCGGTTGCAGTTTTCTTTGGTGGCTCTGGCCCAATCAATGGAGTTTGGCGTTTGGAACGATCACTATCATTTCTTTTGGATTTGGTTGACGGCCGCTGATAGTCGCCTGATGTTCGTCCTCTTTGCTCTACTTGTAGCTGCCATGTTGGTCCTGCTTCGTCGAGTGCGATTCGGTGCTCCCGACAAGCCGACTCTGACTTCGCTGGGCTTCGCGCTTCTGGTCGCTGCCTGCATCGCTGGTCCGACAATTGCGCTCGAAGCTACTTCGGATCTATGGACGCCAGGCACGCGCTGGCCGATGCTCATGCAGTTCTGGACGCCATTTCTGTTCTGCGGAGTGCTTTTTTTCGCCTTGTCAAAAGTACCGTTGCGCTATTGGTTGCCTGTTTGGCGTGGTGTGATTGCGTGTGCGGCAGCATTTGTTATCCTGCTCGTATTGGGTTTCAATCGCACTCAGGTTATCCATGTCCGGCAAGAACGGGCTTTTTTCAGCGAGTTACAGTCCGTGGTCACTCGGGACCGCCTCTCTGGAGTCAAGTTTCCGCGCCGCTACATGATCAAGTTAAGCGAACCTGCCCCTTTTCTGCCAGTTGTGCAGCTTGCGGACCCCTATGCACATACGATTCTGGGCCGTGACGTCAGCTTCAGGGTGACCGATAGCTTGCCTGAAGAATCCGAGGCCACGACGCCGCTTGTGTGGCAGGGGCAACATTTAGTCCGGGTGCCTCACGCACCTTCGGGGCATACATCCAAAGCGCGCGAGCGCGTCAATAATCTCCATGATGGTCGTTCGCCGCTTCTCGGTAAGTTGCCAGAACGCGACCCCCGCGTCGCGGCACATTTTCGAGGCGAACTCCTCGTAAGGCGTGGCCATCCAATCCGTCGATTTAGGTCATGATTGATCAATCTTTTGAGCAGCGGATTGAGCGCCTCGAGAGGCGATTTGCGTTACTTAGCTCTTATATGACCAGCGCAGTCTGGAAGGCCATCGATCAAGCCTACGACGCAGCGTTGAACCACCGATCGATCAATTGCATCGTGTGTGGCCACGTCGCGAAGCGCGACGAATACAAGCTTAGAGTTGATCAGTGCATGTTTGGAGGGGGTCGTTTGGAGCGGTACGAATGCCCAACTTGCGATTGCATATTCGGACCACTTAAATATTTGGATCTCGATGAAGAGTTCGTGTCGCTCGATTATCAGCTTCTGTATTCCATGTTTCTGAGGCATCATCCACCGAGGCTGAAATTCGCACATTCCATTCGTTGTCTCCAATCCGACACGCGACCTATTTGAACTGGGGATGCGGCGCGTGGAGTAAAACGATCGACGCCTTGCGAAGGGACGGCTGGGATGTTTGGGGCTTCGAGCCCAGCGCTTCAGTTTCTGGGCAACACGTCGCCAAGTCGAGGGCCGAACTAAGCACCGTTGTTCGATGGAATCTTTTCGAACAACGTGATCGAACATTTTCGGGACCCGGTCGCGCAGTTCCGCGAGTTCCATTCGAGACTGAAGCAGGGGGCAAGATGGCTCATTCATCGCCCTGCTTTGAGTATGCATACAGCTTTACTAGATTTCATAGTCTTTTTCTTCTGGGACGTTCGCCATACGTATTAGCGAAGAAAACGGGTTTTAGAGTGACCGATACTGTTCGCGATGGCGAATACATGAACTTTGTATTCGAGCGGAGCTGACCGAGCTATTTGCAAAAGCATAATCCATAATTCGTTGGTGATACTGCATACAAGCGGCAGAAACGTCGAAAAACCGGCTACGTCTTACCGCTCTCGGAAAGCGGTGCGCATTCTGTTCCGCAAAGGCTCCAGAAAGTAATCGAGTGCGGTGCGCTCCTTCAGGGGCATTATCACTTCGACATTCATGCCAGGTGCCACTTTCCCTCGATAGTGCGCGGGAATATTTTCTTCAGGAACATCGATAAGTGCCAAGTAATATGGTTGTTTCGTGGCCTCATCGATCAATCGATCTTGTGACAGACTTATCACTTTGCCTGCAATCATCGGTAGGGTTCTGTCATGAAAAGCGGGAAACCGAACTTCTGCCAGATTCCCGGAATGGACGCCCTCGATGTCCAAAGTCGAGACATGAGCTTGTACCACAAGCCTGTCTTGATCGGGCGCAATCTCCAGGAGAGGCTCGCCTTGACGGACCACGGCGCCGATCGTGAAGACTTTTAGGTTCTGAATGCGCCCCGTGACAGGCGCAAAGATGTCTAGCCGACGGAATGCGTCTTGCGCGACGACATACTTGCTACGCAAATCGCGTAACTTTTCGCGAGTGTCGACGAGATCGCGGCTGACGTCTTCCTGAAACTTTTGCTTGGTTTGCTGGATCTGCAATTCAGTTTCGCCGATGCTCTTCTCGGCTTTGGCTCGCTCAGATATTGACCGACCGATTTCGCCAGCGAGCCGGGCGCGCTCGCGCTCAAGTGCAAGCCATCTCGTTTTTGAAACTAGACTTTTTTCATATAGTCCGCGAACGTCGACCAATTCATCAGTGATAAATTTGCTCTGCTCGGTGTTGGCGGCGGGTTTGACGATCAAGTCCTTCGATTTCCTGCCGCAACTGGTCGGCGCGCGAACGCAAAATTGATATTTGGCCATCAATTGAAGACCGCCGTTCCTTGAATTGGGATTCCTGGTCTTCAATCGCTTTCGCGGCGACTGAATCCGCCGATGCCTTGGTTAGCTCGTAGGGAAATTCAATATCCGGGCTATTGGACAGCTCAGCTCAAGCCGAGCGTTCCTGGCCACAATGCGTAAAGCTGGTTGCGAAAAATTTCTACGTTAGCTTTGGGGGATGTATCATCAAGCTTTAGAATGACTTCTCCCGCATCGACATGCTGCCCTTCGCGAATCATATTTCCTTGATGATACCCCCTTCAAGATGTTGAACGGTTTTCTTGTTACCTTCAGTATTGACTACACCAGATGCGACCACTGCGCTGCCTAGCGGCGTCACCGCCGCCCAGCCGCCCAGGACCACAAAGCCAAAGATGATGATGCCGTATCCCACCAGGGCAAAGCCGCGTGGATCATCGCTGGCCTTCTTCAAGACCTTAGGCGTGCGCGCAGTTCGCACATCGTTCGCTGGCTTCGTCAAAGCGTTTGCCATCTGGGGACCTCTTGTGAGCTGCTTAGCGGCGGCGGGCATCTCGCGACAACGGTATGCGCAGATGATTGCGACTGCGCAGACACAACTTTGGGCCCCCCAAATATCTTCGCCAGCACTTCTTCTCGCTCGCCGTATAGCCTAACGGCTCCCTGTTCCATGAGCAGGATCTTGTCGGCCAAGTTTAACATGCTGGTTTTGTGCGTTACGAAGATGACGGTTGATCCTGTCTCTTTCAGGTGACGGACGGCCCCGACCAATGCCGCTTCGCCCGGCGCGTCCAGGTTGGCATTTGGCTCGTCCAGCACCACCATTGCCGGCTTGCCGAACAGCGCCCGGGCGAGGCCAATTCTCTGCCTTTGACCTCCTGAGAGAGCGTGTCCGCCTTCCCCGATCTGGGTGTCATAGCCCGCTGGCAGGTGCTGAATCATCTGGTGAACACCGGCAAGCTCCGAAGCTCGTATGACTTCGGCGTGTTCTGCCTCGCCGATCTCGCAATGTTCTGTGCGATGGTCCCCGCGAACAGTTCAACATCCTGCGGAAGATAGCCAATATGCCGCCCGAGTTGCTCGGGGTGCCAGTGATTAACATCGAAGCCGTCGACGCGAACGGTTCCTGCTGCTACCGGCCAGACGCCCAGCATCACGCGGATAAGACTTGATTTGCCTGCCGCACTGGGGCCGATCACGGCCAGAGTTTCGCCTTTGTCAATTTGAAACGATACACCGCGCAAAATCGGTGTTTTTTCACCTGGTGCAGCTGCGATGACTTGCTCCACTTTAATGTTACCTTTAGGAGCAGGAAGCGGCATACGGTCGTGATTTTGCGGAGTTGCCCGAAACAGCTCCTGTAAGCGGCTCCAACTTCCGCGGGCGGTCTGAAACATCTTCCACTGGCTTACAGCCAGCTCAATGGGAGCAAGCGCCCGACCCACGATAATCGACGCGGCCACGATGCCGCCCGCCGACAGTTCTCCCTCTAAACAAAGATAGCCACCAATGCCCAGAATGAGCACCTGCACGATCTGCCTAAACGATTTCATCCCCGCCATAAGGGCGCTGCCGCGATCGCTGGCCGTCGCCTGCCATGAGATCTGCTCATCACGACGGTCAGCCCAACGATCCCGTAACCCGGCAGCCATCCCCATTGCCCGCATCACCTCAGCATTGCGAAGGGTCGCGGAAACATCGGCATGCGCCGCAATCGAGGCCTGAGTGGCACGATTCAACAGCTTCTTGGTTGAATATTCATTTATGATCGCAAAGATAAGCGTGAGCACCCCGGAACCGATAGCAAGCCACCCAAACACCGGATGCAACAGGAATGAGGCTGCCACGAACAGTGGAACCCACGGTAGATCGAAGAACGCGAGCATTGCCGAGCCAGTTAAGAACTCACGCACCATGTCGGCGTCGCGGAAGGGCTGAGCCTCCACTGTCCCGCTCTTGCGCCCGAGCATTGCGGCGAACGTCGTTTCAAAAAGCGGCGCGCGCAAAATGTTTTCGAAATCGCGCCCCGCCTCGCACTAACACTCTTGAGCGAAGCGCTTCCAAGCTCCCGTAAACAAGGTACAAGAGCATGGCGAGCAAGGTGAGGAAAAGCAGCGTCATCAAATTTCTGCTGTTCAGTACGCGGTCGTACACTTGCAGCATGTAGATCGGGCTCACCAGCGCCAGGGCGTTGATGAACAAGCTGAAAACGCCTGCTGGAATTAACGCCGAGCGCGCTGCAGACACGGCGTGATTGAGGGGCGTCAACTGGCTCTGAGGTGCCATCTTTCTCACCTTGCCAAATCGGTTCTCGATTTGACTGTTCTATACGTTCACCGCCTCTGCCGACGTCGGGTGACTCTGACCGCGTCACAACAGCTGAGAGTAATGCAGCGCCTCGGGGGTTCCAATCAGGCTCAGGGTGCTGCCGTCAGCGAAGTCAAACGAGAGACTTTTGATGTTCGCTGGCGGTGCCAACGTGCTTGGATCGTAGAGGATAAGCTTATTACCATCGCTTATCACGGAATAGTTCGGAGTGTGGTCGATAAAAGTTTGCAACAACGATTTCACCCCACCGTTTCCGGAGTTGGTTACCTGTGAACCGGGGTCTCCTACCATGGCGGTAGGAACAATTGCACTCATGTCATTAGCCCCAGCAAGATCCGGCGAAGTGAGCAATTGCAAGGGCGCGCCGGAAGAGGGGTCGTGGAGTGAGACAATCAAACTCATCGCGAGCGAGCCGGCACTGGACGGCGAAGTTGCGCCCGCACTCACGGTGACGCGCGCCGAGTTCATTCAATGCAGCTGCGACACCCGAGGGGGAGGTGGTCTGTCCAGGAGGTGGCCGGAACCTCAATGCTATGGGCAGTATTCCCCGCGGCATCTGCACTACCATGGACCAGAGCACTGGTAGGCGCTTCCGCAGATGCCGAGACGGTCTGAGCTTGGGCCGAAGAACTCTGGGAGGCT
>CAVRSH010000035.1:0-96171 GCA_963723815.1 uncultured Actinomycetota bacterium
CCGGTTCGTCGCGTTCACGTTCCACATGCTCTCGCGCATGATGATGCTGTTGAAGCAGGTGAATTCGCTGTCGCCGTAGCCGTACTTGTTCTTCAAAATCTGCTGCGCGATCTCCTTGGGATCGGTCGTCCCAGGCTCGTATCCGCGATTGGCCAGGACACGAGCCTGAGCCTCCTTCGCGGCGGCCGCGTCCGCGGTGGCCTTGGCCTTGGCCTTGGCCTCAGCCTCGGATTTGGCCTTGGCGACGGCCGCCTTCTTGGCCTTCAGCTTGGCCTGCTGGTCTTCGATCGACTGGCCCTGCTTACCTAGCGTTGCCGCCCGCTGAGCGGCCTGCTTGGCCGCCTGCTTCGCCGCGGCAAGCTGAGCGCGTTGGGCCGCCCTGGTGATGCGCTGGTCACGCGCGGCCCGCTCAGCGGCGAGTTCTGGGCCCGTCTCGGACACCGGCTCGAATGCGACCGAAGTCACCGGGGCCGGAACCGCGATCGCACTTCCCTCCCCGGCCGGACTGCCCAGACCGGCCACCGCAGCGGTGACGACGAGCGCGGAGAAGCCAATCCCGGCGATGGCATGCTGGGCGAGTCGGCGCACGCGCCAACTTTGCCACACTCCGTTATCAAAATGAAATCATTGGCGGTACAGGGCATTTACCGCTTCCCAATCGTTACCGAGTGCTGTCCGCCGCCCTCAGATTGCGATGTCTTCCAGCATCTCGGTGACCAGCGCGGCAATCGGTGAGCGCTCGGATCGGTGCAACGTGACATGGGCGAACAGGGGATGACCCTTGAGCTTCTCGACCACGGCGACCACGCCGTCGTGCCGCCCAACCCGAAGGTTGTCACGCTGTGCCACATCGTGGGTCAGGACCACCCTCGAGTCTTGGCCGATCCGGCTCAACACGGTGAGCAGCACGTTGCGTTCCAGTGACTGCGCCTCGTCGACGATGACAAATGCGTCGTGCAACGAGCGTCCACGGATGTGGGTCAAGGGCAGCACCTCCAGCAGTCCGCGCTCCAGGACTTCCTCGATCACCACCTTGGACGTGATCGCGCCGAGGGTGTCGAACACCGCCTGAGCCCAGGGCGCCATCTTCTCCCCCTCCGAACCCGGTAGATAGCCGAGTTCCTGCCCGCCCACCGCGTAAAGCGGCCGGAACACGACCACCTTCGAGTGCTGCCGCCGCTCCAGCACCGCTTCCAGACCCGCGCAGAGCGCCAGCGCCGACTTGCCGGTGCCGGCGCGTCCACCGAGCGAGACGATGCCGATTGAGGAGTCGAGGAGCAGATCAAGGGCGACCCGCTGCTCGGCCGACCGACCGTGAATGCCGAAAGCGTCCCGGTCGGCCTTGATCAACTTGAGCTCCTTGCCCGGTGTCACCCGACCCAGCGCCGATCCGTTGCCGCTCAGCAGCACGACGCCGGTGTGGCACGGCAGGTCGCGACTCTGATCCAGGTCCAGTACGCCCTGGTCGTACAACTGGTCGAGGTCTCCGGCGCTGACCTCGATCTCGGCCATACCTGTCCACTCGGTCTCGACGGCCAGTTCGGCGCGGTATTCCTCGGCGGCCAGGCCGACTGCAGCGGCCTTGACCCGCATCGGCAGATCCTTCGAGACAAGGGTGACGTCGCGTCCCTCGCCGGCGAAGTTAAGGGCCACGGCGAGGACCCGCGAGTCGTTGTCGCCGAGCCGGAATCCATCCGGCAGCGCTGACGGGTCGGTGTGGTTCAGCTCGACGTGGATCGTCCCGCCGATGTCGTTGGCCGGCACCGGGGCGTCGAGGCGACCGTGGCTGATCCGTAGATCATCGAGATGCCGCAGGGCCGTTCGGGCGAAGTAGCCGAGTTCGCTGTGGTGACGCTTGGCCTCCAGTTCGGTGATCACCACGACGGGGAGCACGACATCGTGCTCGGCGAAGCGGCGGAGGGCATGTGGGTCGCTGAGCAGCACCGAGGTGTCGATCACGTAGGTGCGGCGGCTGGACGAAGTAGGCACGAGACTGCCTTCCTTGCTGGCCGCGCGCCCACCTGCGCGCCCGGCGCAGTCGCTAAGTGGTCGGCCGGGCGGGTGGACACGCGTCGGACGGGACCGGTGTGATACCCGTCGGATGACAGCGCATGCAACGCCTCCCAGGCGGGCCGCTCCCCGCGTCCCGCACTCCGACGGTACGTCGCGGACCGGCTCACCCGGAAGAGCCACGCCGCGATCTTCATGTGATCGCAAAGCCCCGTTAATCGAACGGGCGTCGCAAGCATGGACGAGCTGACCCGCGGCCGCGCGTGCTCCGTACTGGGATAGCTCGGCTAAGTACTTCCCCGCCGCATCTTCGGCAGTCGTCACCGATGCTGGTCGTTGCGTCTGAGGGCTGGACTAGGTCACCGGGCTGCCGAAGAACACCGAGATCGACTTCTTCGTGCTCCAGGTCCCGGATTTCCCGTTCGGCATCTCCTGGTACCGGGGCCGACGCTGCCGCTGCGGGCTGCAGCAACGGCGTCACGCCGTTCAACGGGGAGCACAACGCGGGGCCTCAGGCCATGAGCACCGCTCAGTTCCCGGTTCTCGCCGGCCCGCTGAAGCACGTCAAGGTCTAGGTTCCTCCCCCCAAACTCTGAGCCTGTCGAAGGGTGAAGGTTGCCCTTCGACAGGCTCAGGGCATGTTGGAGGGCTCAGCGCACGTTGAGGACGGCTACTGGCCGAAGCGACGCTCACGCTCGGCGTAGGAGCGGAGGGCGCGGATGAAGTCGACCTTGCGGAAGTCCGGCCACAGAGCTTCGCAGAAATAGAACTCGCTGTGCGCTGACTGCCACATCAAGAAGCCGGAGAGCCGTTGCTCGCCGGACGTCCGGATGATCAGATCCGGATCGGGCTGGCCCTTCGTGTAGAGGTGTTCGGCGATGTGCTCGATGTCGAGGGTCTGAGCCAGTTCGGAGATCGTGGTGCCGTTCTTGGCGTGCTCGGCCAGGAGCGAGCGTACGGCGTCGCGCAGTTCGTGCCGGCCGCCGTAGGAGACGGCGATGTTCACCTGCATGCCGTCGATGTTCTCGGTCGCCCGATCAGCGGCCTTGAGCCGCTGAGCCGAACGTGCCGGCAGCATGTCCAAGGCTCCGACCGGATGGACCCGCCAGCGCCGGGTCTCGCTCAGGCCGGTGACCATGTTCTCGATCACCTCGAGCAACGGGCCGATCTCCTCGGCGCTGCTGCGTGAGAAGTTGTCGGTGGACAGCACCCACAGCGTGACCACCGGAATCCGGAGTTCGTCGCACCATTCGACGAAATCCTTGAGCCGATCTGCACCGGCCTGATAGCCGGCGACCAGCGGCTGGTCCGGCGCATTGGCCCGGGCCCATCGCCGGTTGCCGTCGGCCAGCACCGCGATGTGTCGCGGCAGCCGGCTGTGGTCGAGTTCGGCGATCAGTCGGTGCTCATACGTGGCGTACAGCAGTCCCGAGGGGTGCAGCCGGTCAACGAACTCTCGCAACCGATCCAGTCGTGCCACGTTTCGAGGGTATCGGGTCTCTTTGCCCGGGCGGATGACGCCGCCTACGCTCTAACCACGGTTCAGTAACTTACGGTCCGTCAACTAGTGCCGCCTCCGTCGTCGGATCCGAAGAGGAGCGTACGTGCCCACCGTGCACCTCGACCGAGATCAACCTTCCACGGCTGAGGACCCGGCAACGCTCGTCAGGCGATCAAACCCAGACTTCGCGGTTGGCTGCATGCCGGAACGGCTCCGCTGGCCCTGGCCGCGGGCATCGTTCTCGTCTGCCTGGCGCCGACCGCCGCCGGCGTTCTCGGGGCAACGGTCTTCCTGGCCGCGTCGGTGCTGCTCTTCGGCACCAGTGGGATCTATCACCGTGGCACCTGGGGCACCCGCGGCGAGGCGATCCTGCGCCGACTCGATCACGCGAACATCTACGTGTTCATCGCCGCGTCCTACACCCCCATGGCCTTGATCCTGCTGGAAGGGACGTCACAGGTCCTGCTGCTCAGCTTGATCTGGGCGGCCGCGCTGGGCGGCCTGCTCTTCCGGCTGTTCTGGCTCGGGGCTCCGCGCTGGCTGTACACCGCGCTCTATCTGGTGATGGGTTGGGCCGCACTCGGCTGGCTCGGCGCCTTCTACCGGACGGGCGGCGCGGCGGTGTTGATCTTGATTCTCGCCGGCGGGGTGTGCTACACCGCCGGGGCCGTCGTCTACGGCCGCAAGCGGCCGAATCCGTCACCGACCTGGTTCGGCTTCCACGAGATCTTCCACGCCGGCACGATCGCCGGCTTCGTCTGCCACTACGTGGCCATCTCCATGATCATCTACCGCGCGAGCTGAGCCGTCAGCGCCGCCACCGAGGTCACCGGCAACTGGCAGACGAAGTGCCGGCAGACATACGCCGTCGGCCGGTCGCCGATCATCGAACGGTCGGCGAGCAGCGCCATACCTTCCTGATCGGGTGCGCCGGCGATGATCACCGAACCGGCCGGGGCCAGGCGGTGCGCGACCTGGACCAGATCGGCCCGGGCGGGCTCGTCGCGTCCGACGATCGCCACCTGCACCGGCGCACGCGACGGCGTCCGGCTGATCGCATCGGCCAGCAGCCAGCCGGCGAACCGCGGCGCTCGAGCCGCCAGCGCACCCGCCCCGTGAGCGGCCTCCTCCGCCCGATCCGCATACCGACTCTCCCCCGTCAGCTCGCCCAGCAGCGCCAGCGCGTGGATCGCTGCACTGAGCCCGGACGGCGTCGCGTTGTCGGTCGGATCCTGAGGTCGGGTGTAGAGCCGCTCCGCATCCGCGGCCGTGTCGAAGAATCCCGAAGCGCCGTCGTCGAACGCGGTGATGATCACCTCCGCGAGCGTACGGGCCCGATCCAGCCAGGCCGGCTCCGCTCGCACCGCTGCGATCCGCGCGCATGCCTGGGCGAATGCGCCGTAGTCCTCCAGGATCCCCGGCGCGATCCCGACCAGTCCGTCACGGGAGGCGCGGCGCAGCCGACCGTCCCGCCAGTGCAGCGTCCAGATCGCTTCCGCGGCCTCGACCGCCATGGCCAGCCAGTCCGGTCGATCGAAGATCATCGCCGACTGCACCAGGGAGTCGATCAGCCAGCCGTTCCAGGCCGCCACCACCTTGTCGTCGCGCGCAGGACGGGCTCGCTCCTCCCGAGCCGCCAGCAGCCGGGCCCGTACGCCGGCCAGTCGCTGATGATCTTGATCAGTCCTGAGCTGCAACGTGGAACTGCCTTCTTCGAACGTGCCGCTCGCGGTGACCCCGTACGCCGCCGCGGCCCAGGCCGCGTCCTCGGCTCCGAGCACGGCGGCAAGTTGATCAAGGTTCCAGACGTAGAACGCGCCCTCGCGCAACGCGCCGTGATCATCGACCGAATCCGCGTCCAGGCTGGCGGCGAAGCCACCCTGGTCGGTGCGCATCTCCCGCCGCAACCAGTCGATCGTCTCGGTGACCACCCGCTCGCCGAGCGGGTCGCCGGTACGCCGCCACCAGTGGGCGTAGACGCCGAGCAGCAGCGCATTGTCGTACAGCATCTTCTCGAAGTGCGGCACCACCCAGCCGGAATCCACGCTGTAGCGGGCGAAGCCACCACCGAGTTGGTCGTAGATTCCCCCGCGGGCCATCGCCTCGAGGGTCTGACCGGCCATGGCCATCGCCGAATCACCGCCATCTCGGAGCAGAGCCTCCAGCACCATCGACGGCGGGAACTTCGGGGCCCGACCGAACCCTCCGTTGACCGAGTCGAACTCCTGGCGCAAGGTCGCCACGGCCTCAGCACAGTCGGCTGCACTCAGCACGCCGGGCAGCGCCGCGACTCGGCGCTCGGCGAGTTGGCCGACGATCTGGTCCGCGCTGGTCGCGACCTCGTCACGGCGCTGCTGCCACGCTTCGCTGATCGCCTCAAGCACCTGCCGGAACGCCGGCATCCCATGCCGCGGAGCGGGCGGGAAGTAGGTCCCGGCATAGAACGGTCGGCGGTCGGGGGTGAGAAAGACGCTCATCGGCCAGCCCCCTTGACCGGTCATCGCCTGAGTGGCGTGCATGTAGACCGCGTCGACATCCGGTCGCTCCTCGCGATCGACCTTGATGGCCACGAAATCCGAGTTGATCAACGCGGCCGTGTCGTCGTCCTCGAACGACTCGTGGGCCATCACGTGGCACCAGTGGCAGGCCGCGTACCCGACCGACAAGAAGACCGGCACGCCGCGCTCGGCTGCCTCGGCGAATGCCTCGTCGCACCAGGGCCACCAGGCCACCGGGTTGTCCGCGTGCTGCAGCAGATAGGGGCTGGTCGCCGTCCCGAGTCGATTCACCACAGGCCCGAGCATAGGCTCGCAGAGTGGGTGGTCCGAGCTTCGTGCTGCACGAGCATCGCAAGCCACAACACCACTTCGACCTACGACTGGAGGCCGACGGCGTGCTCAAGTCCTGGGCGCTGCCGCGCGGGCTGCCGACCAGCCCGAAGCAGAACCGGCTGGCCGTTCAGGTGCCCGATCACGATCTCGATCATCTGACCTACACCGACGAGCACAAGTCGATCGCCGACATCGGCACCTGGCAGGAGGAGGACCGGAACGACCGCCGATTCGTCTTCATTCTGCGTGGCCGCACGGGCAACCGACGCTACGCCTTGATCAAGACCGACTCGGACTGGTTGGTCGCACCTGACCAAGGATCAGCCACCCACCCCATGACGAGGGCAGCCGGTCCGACGGCTCAGGCCACGCTGCGGCGGCTCAGGAGTTGGCGGACGGCGAGTCGGATGCCGACGGTTCGGTGTCCTCGGACGGCTCGACGTCGGTCTCTTCGCGGTCGATCGTGATCTTGCCGAACTGTCGCCGCATGCTCAGGTAGAGCAGAACCAGGGCGAGCGCCAGCAGGATCGTGATGATCAGCGGAATCCAACCCGGCTTGACCACATTCGGGTCGAGGTCCAGGAAGAGCATGCTCCGACTTTACCCCCGGGGTACCACGATGCCCGCAAAAAGGTCGTCCTCCGGGAGCTCGCTGTCGACCAGGCATCTGACCAGTTGGTAGTCCTCAGTCGGCCAGGCTCGCCGATGCACCTCCAGTGGGATCGAGAACCACGGGCCCTCCGGATCGACCTGCGTCGCGTGGGCCAGCAGCGCTTGATCCCTGAGGTGGTAGAAGGCGGCGCATTCGACCCGGGTGGTGATCCGGGCCGCCTGCTCCGGATCGTCCGGCCACTCCTTCAGTCGCTCGGTATACGGCGATTCCAAGCCATGCTCGGTCATCGCCCGGTCGAGCGCGGCGAACTTCGCCCGATGAAAGGTGAAGGAGTAGTACAGCTTCGAGGCCTGCCAGGCTGTGCCCAGTTCGGGGTGCACGGTCGGATCGGCGGCCAGATCGAAAGCGGCGACGCTGATCTTGTGGCACATGATGTGGTCGGGGTGCGGGTAGCCGCCGTTCTCGTCGTAGGTGGTGATCACGTGCGGCTGGAAGTCACGGATGATCTTGATCAGGGGCAGCACGGCGATCTCGGGATCGAGGGTGGCAAAGGAGCCCTCGGGCAGTGGCGGTAGCGGATCCCCCTCGGGAAGCCCGGAATCCACGAACCCGAGCCAAACCTGTTCGATACCGAGGATGGCCCGAGCCCGATCCATCTCCTGCCGCCGCACTTCGGCGATGTTGGCCAGGATGTCGGCACGGTCCATCGACGGGTTGAGGATGGAGCCCCGTTCACCTCCGGTGCAGGTGGCGACCACGACGTCGACGCCCTCCGCGACGTACTTCGCCGTCGTCGCCGCTCCCTTGCTGGATTCGTCGTCAGGATGCGCATGTACGTGGAGCAGCCTCAGGCGCTCGCCCCGGCTGTCCACCCGGAGCGCTGGATGGGACATGCGGTCATGCTGCCACGTCTCCGACCACCACGCGTCCTGAGCCCGTCGACGGACGTGGTGAGCAGGCCCACTCCGATGTCAGGGGAGACTGTCGGGGTGACCGATGCCGCCGAACGCCTGCGCCGCCGGTACCCCGGACCGCGGGTACCCCGGCCGGTCAAGGTCGCCCTCGTCGGACTCGGGGTGGTGATCGCCATGAGCTGGCTGATCTGGGCGGCGCTCATGCACAGTCGGCCGGCGGTGGCCGCGCAGGTTGCGGCGTACGCGGTCACCTCAGATACGACGATGAGCGTGACGATCTCGGTGGACCGTCGCGACCCTTCCGTCCCGGTCACCTGCCGACTGATCGCCCAGGCGGAGGATTTCCAGCCGGTCGCCGAGCAGCAGATCCCGATCGAAGCGAGCACAGCCCGGGTCGTCGACAAGCGGATCGTGCTGACGACGATGCGCCGCGCGACCTCGGCGAGCGTGAAAGGGTGCGTCGTCGATTGATCGAGTGCGGGTCGGGACCGGTTTGAACTGCCGTCGGACCCACATGACTTGATAAACTCCCGAGATGTCTGAAAACGCGACGCAGGCCATCTGGCTCACCCAGGAGGCGTACGACAAGCTGCGATCGGAGCTTGATCACCTGACCGGCGCCGGGCGCGCCGACGTCACCGCCAAGATCGCTGCGGCTCGGGAAGAGGGCGACCTGCGGGAGAACGGCGGCTATCACGCAGCCCGGGAGGAGCAGGGTAAGCAGGAGGCCCGGATTCGTCAGCTCGCCGACATGCTCCGACGCGCCGAGGTCGGCGAGGCACCCACCAACACCGATGTGGTTGCCCCCGGGACCCAGGTGACCATCGCCTTCGACGGCGACGAATCAGACACCGACACCTTCGTTCTCGGGCTCTCGCGAGTTGCTCGGCCTGGACGACACGGTCGACACCAATGTCTACAGCCCGCAGTCGCCGCTCGGTTCCGCGATCGTGGGCAAGAAGAAGGGCGACGCAGTCTCCTACGTCGCCCCGAACGGCCGCTCGATCAACGTCACGGTGGTCAAGGTCGAACCGTTCCACAGCTGAAACCGAGAGCCATCATCCCACACCCAGGTTTGCCGTCCCTGGACGGGAAACCGGGCTATCGGCATCCACCCACACCCAGGGTTTGCCGTCCCTCGACGGGAAACCGGGCTTGAGCTTCTGCTCGTCCGGTCGGGAGTCAGGCGAGACCGGCCAGGAGGGTCTGGGCCTCGGCCGGGGTGAGCGCCCCCGAGGCGACCTCGGCCAGGATCTGGTCGCGGGTCAGTTGGCCCACCGGCTCCGGCTCGTCGCCGAGTCCCAACTTGGTCAGTAACGCGGCGAACCGCAGCCGGGCCGTCGGGTAGGAGACGCCCAGATGTTTCTCGACCTCGCGCAGGTTGCCGCGAGAGCCGAGGAACACCCTGAGCATCTCGATCTCACCGGTGTTCAGCGCGCAGAATTCGCAGGAACGGAAGACGCCGGCGAGTTCGCTGCCGCAGGACGGGCAGCCCAGGCGAGTGACCGCCAGCGGATCCCCGCACACCGGGCAGTCGCTCGGCGCCCGGTGCTCGTGTTCGTCGGCGGCGGCCGGCGTACCCGGTCGATCACGAGGCCGCCGCTTCGGCCTGTCGATCGGAACCGACGCGGACCTGAGCGTGACCCATGACGACCTCGACGTCGAGCCGGGCACTGCCGTTGCCCATCACGACCTCGTCGACGGTGCCGCTGTGGCCACCGGACCAGCTCACCTTGCCCAGCTGCGACTCGCCTTTGACGGTGACGTTGGAGTCGTCGGCGAGCGTGATCGACAGGGAGCCGGATTCGGCGCGGATCCGGTTGCGTCCGGTCTTGATGGCGCCCTTGATCGTCGCCTGACCGGCCTGGATGAGCGCGTCATTGATCTCGGTGACGTCGAGCAGCTTCGCCCCGCCGGCGGTCACGCGGACCTTGCCGAGATGCGGCACCCGCTCCGTATGCAGGCTGCCGGCGGTCACTTCGACGTCGACCACGATGTTCGGATTGACCTTGAGCAGCAGTTCCTTGCCGAGCCCCAACGCGCGGATGTCGTCCAGGTTGCGCGGGGCTCCACGGAGGATGCTGAACCCGTCGAGCGAGGCGCCGAGCTCACCGTCGCTGGAGACCTCCAGCACCGGGCCGTTACGGCGCAGTACGTGCGGTCCATCGGCCGACAGCGTGGCGACGGCGGTCTCGCCGACGATGCGCACCCGGCGGCCGACCGCGCGCACGGAGATCCGCTCGACCCCGCTGGTGTTCACCGGCTTGGCGCGCACCGGCTCCGGGGCGGGTTCGGGATCGGTCGGCTCCGGATCATCGGCACCGCTGTCAGTCGCAGCGCTGTCACCGGGTCCGTTGCGGAAGCTTTCGGTCGGATGGGTGGTGTACTGCGGCCGGTCGGTCTCGGCCGCCCACGGATCGGTGCTGCCGCGAGTCGCCGCGCTCAGCTCTTCGTTGCTCGGCTCACGCGGCACCGGTTCGGCGTTGAGCACATCGATGCGGCGCGCCGCCTCGGTGGCGTCGATCCGGCCGGCGGCGAGATCTTCGAGGATGGAGGCCATGTTCGGAGTCGTCATGCTAGAAATGTAAAGCTCAACCTTCCAGAATGAAAGGATCCGTTTACACTTCCAGGGTTTGCCCTGACCGAAACTCCTCGCGTCCCTACCGGCAGTCACCGTCTGGGGTGATTCGGGACGCACCAGTTGCGTGCAGCATGCAAACAGTTATATCGTTGCAGCATGCAAACAACTGCTCTGCCGCCCCTGACCGGTGCCGGCGGCACCGATCACGAGGCTGACGATCGCTCGCCCGTCGACGGGGTGCTGCATGCCTTGATGAGCATCGGGCGTCAACTCCGTCAGCCGGTCACCGGCGACACGCTCGAATCGGGCAACTTCTGGCTGCTCAAGAACCTGCACACCCACGGCTCGATGCGCGTCACCGACCTGGCTGGCTGCGCCAACCTGGACACCTCGACGGTCTCGCGGCATGTGGCCCAACTCCAGCGCACCGGTCTGCTCGAGCGCACACCCGACCCCGATGACCGCCGCGCGCAGCGGGTCGAACTCACCAAGATGGGTGAGGACGAGTTGCGCCGCGCCTACGAGCGCCGGCGGACGCTGCTGCGCGAGGGCATGGCGGACTGGGCCCCCGACCGACATCAAGCAACTGGGTGACCTGTTGGCTCGATTCGTCACCAACATCGAAGCTTTGAACGAAGATCTGGAGCGCGCATGACCAAGTACGTACCTCGACGAGCGTTGATCGAGGATGGGCCCGATCCGCGGCAGTCGGTCGAGAAGGCCAGCGGCCCGCACCCTGCTCCGGGCGACCTGCAGGTCACGCCGAGCGGTGACTACCTGAGCCACCGGCAGATCCTCGTCGTCATGAGCGGCTTGATGGCCGGCATGTTCCTGGCCGCACTGGACCAGAGCATCGTCGGCGTGGCGCTGCCCAAGATCACCTCGGAGCTCGGCGGACTGGACAAGCTGTCCTGGGTGGTCACCGCGTACCTGCTGACCTCGACGGCCGCCACTCCCCTCTGGGGCAAGATCTCGGACCTGCGCGGCCGGCGTCCGATCTTCCAGGCCGCGATCGTGGTCTTCCTGATCGGCTCGGTCATCTGCGGTTTCTCCGCCGAGATCGCCGACTGGATGAACGTCTCCGGCATCAACATCATGATCGCCGGGCGCGCGGTCCAGGGTCTTGGCGGCGGCGGCCTGATGTCGCTCGCCCTCGCCGTGATCGGCGACGTGATCCCGCCGCGGGAACGTGGCAAGTACCAGGGCCTGTTCGGCGCCGTCTTCGGCGTCTCCTCGGTCGCCGGCCCGCTGCTCGGCGGCTTGTTCACCGACCACCTCGGCTGGCAGTGGATCTTCTTCATCAATCTACCGATCGGTATCGCAGCCCTCGTCATCACGTCGATCGCGCTCAAACTGCACCACGTACGCCGTCAGGCCACCGTGGACTACCTCGGCGCCGCCACCATCGTCGGTTCGGTGACCAGCCTGGTGTTGTACCTGAGCTGGGGCGGCCCGGACATGGGCTGGACCTCGCCGACCGGTCTCGGTCTACTGACCGCGACGGTCGTACTGGCCGGACTGTTCATCTTGGTGGAGCGCAAGGCCGCCGAGCCGATCATCCCGCTCGAGCTCTTCAAGCACTGGACCTTCGTATCCAACATCTCCTTCGCGATGATCATGGGCATCGGCATGTTCGGTGGCCTGATCTACCTGCCGATCTATCTGCAGGCGGTCAAGGGCATGACGGCGACCGAGTCCGGCCTCGCCATGCTGCCGCTGGTGATCGGCATCTTCACCACCTCGATCACCGGCGGGCAGATCATGGTGCGGACCGGCCGCTACAAGTGGATGCCGATCACCGGCGCCATCCTGGTCGGCGCCGCGCTCTTCGCTTTCTCCAGCCTCGCGGTCGACACCCCTTACTGGCACCATCGCCCTGATCATGTTCTTCTTCGGCGCCGGCCTCGGTATGACCATGCAGGTCGTGGTGACCGCGGTGCAGAACAGCGTGGACCGCAAGAACATGGGCGTGGCGACCTCGTCGGTCACCTTCTTCCGCTCGATGGGCGGCGCCGATCGGTGTGGCCCTGTTCGGAGCCATCCTGAACATCAAGCTGCCTGAGCACCTGAAGGACGTTGTACCGGCTCAGGCTCAGGCTCAGCTGGGTCCGGCGTCGAGCTCGATCAACGACGTGACGGCGATCCAGGCGCTGCCCGAGCCGGTCAAGGGCTGGGTCCTCGAAGCCTTCACCCGGTCGATGGACGATGTGTTCTTGATCGCAGTGCCGTTCATGGCGGTGGCCTTGGTGATCGCGCTGACCATGCGCGAGAAGCCGCTGGCCGGGCGTGGCGCAACCCCCGCCCCGACCAGCGACAGTGCGTCTGACGAGGTCGAACTCGTCTCCGTGGCGCATTAGTCACCGGGAAAGAACACGTTCCGATACCAAACGCGCCGACGCGCGAGGAAATCCCCGGAGGCGCCACCGGCGCCCCGCACGATTAGGAAAACGCCGGACACGAATGGCAGATTAGTAGTACGGGCGCGCAGGATAGCCGGGCTCGACAATCACGATGAACCGGGGCCGGGCTGTCAGGCGTTAAGTAGGACAAGGGTGTCATGACGGTGCCCATAGTTGACGTTTTCAAGTAGAGGAATTTCATGCCGACCAGCAGAATGCTCGCGCTGTCCGGAGCCGCGGGGACCGTACTCCTGGCGACAGTTCTCGCCGCCTGCGGAGCCATGCCCAGCAGCGTGGGTAACCAGTCGAGCTCACAGCAGCCAAGTGCGCCCGCAACCTCGGCGACCCAGCCGTCGTCGCCGACCTCCACCTCGACGCCGACCCAGCCCGACCCGGTCAAGCTGACCGCCAACGTGAAGGACGGCGCGACCGGCGTCGGGGTCGACACGCTCGTCAAGGTCGCTGCGGACGGCGGCACGGTGACCAAGGTCAAGCTCACCTACACCGACAACGACCGGGCCGGTAAGAAGCACAACGGCTCGGTCGCCGGCAAGCTGAGCAAGAACAAGTCGACCTGGACGGCGGCAAGTCGGCTCGATCCCGCCGCCGCGTACAAGCTGACGATGTCGGGCAAGAACTCGGTCAAGGCGAAGACCACGACCACGACGAAGTTCAAGACCCAGTCGCTCAGCCTGTCCCAGCAGACTTTCCCGACGCTGTATCCGCTCAAGGGCATGGAGGTCGGCATCGGGATGCCGATCGTGGTGAACTTCGACGTGCCGGTCAAGAACAAGCAGGAGATCGAGAAGAACCTGCACGTCACCTCCTCGCCGGCCCAGGCGGGCAGTTGGCGCTGGTTCAGCGACACCGAGGTTCGCTTCCGACCGAAGAACTACTGGAAGCCGGGCACCAAGGTCACGGCGTACGCGAACGTCAACGGCGTCAACGCCGGTGGCGGGATCTACGGCCAGAGCTCGGCGAAGACCTCCTTCAAGGTCGGCCGCTCGATGAAGATCAGGATCAACCTGGCCAGCGACGTCGGCCAAGGTCTACCGCAACGGCAAGGTGGTCCGGACGATCTACGTCAGCGCCGGGAAGCCGGGCTGGCAGACGCCGCAGCGGCGTGAAGTTGATCATGGGCAAGGAATACAACAAGAAGATGACCAACGAGATGATCGGCGCGAAGGAGGACTACAGCCTGGTCGCCCAGTACGCGCTGCGGATCACCAACTCCGGTGAGTTCCTGCACTCCGCGCCCTGGAACAGCGCCTACTTCGGTCGCAGCAACGCCAGTCACGGCTGTACCGGGATGAGCACCGGCGACGCCGGCTGGCTGTATACCCACACCCTGGTCGGCGATCCGGTGATCACCACCGGCACCAGCCGCCAGATGGAACTCGGCAACGGCTACGGCGACTGGAATGTCGCCTACAGCAAGTACAAGCAGGGCAGCGCGCTCTAACCGCTGCGCATCGGGGAGTCTCAACCACCAACGGTGGCTGGGACTCCCCTTGCGTTTTCTGATCCTGTCCGATGGGCCGGGTCACGCGACCAGTTCGATCGGATCGGCCACTCGGCCGGTGACCACCAGGATCGCGCCGGTCAGGTCGCTCGGCTACGCTGTCGGCGCCGGCCATCCAGCAGACGTAGCCGTCGGGCCGAACCAGCACGCAGCCGTCGCTCGTCCAACCCGTACCGGGCCGCGAACTCGCCCGTCGGATCAGCGAGTTCCTGTCCGAGGCCCAGCACGGCGACCGGAATCCCGGCCAGGGCCAGTTCCGCGACCGGCGTCCGCCACCCGGCGCCGGACGGGCCGGTCAGCACGGTCAGCCGCCCGTCGAACAGGTCGAGGCTCGACGCCGAGCGACCGTCAACGGTGATCCAGGCGTGCGGGGCGCGGTGCCCGACCAGCGGGCCCGACCCGAGCGATCGCAGCCGACCGATAGACCACGCCGAAGTCCTGAGCGAGCGAGTGGTCGGCGGAGCGCCCAGAGCGCGTCTGCATCGAGGCGTGGGCGTTGGCCCGCCCGACCCCGGCGCGTTCGGCCTCGTAGCTGTCCAGCAGCGCCTCGCCGGCCCAGCCGCGGACGACCCAGGCCAGCTTCCAGCCCAGGTTGTGCCCGTCGGCGATGCCGGTGTTCATCCCGGTCGCACCGCGCGGCGTCGTGCGATGTGCCGCGTCGCCGACCAAAAAGGCCCGGCCGGACCGCTGCCGCTGTGCGACCGCCGCGCCGAAGTCCCACGGAAACATCCCGATCAGGTCGGGCTGTGAGGTCGGGCACGCCGGCCGCTGCCTCGGATCCGCGCTGCCATCCGCTCGACCGGCCAGTCCGCCAGCGTCTCGCCGGCCTCGGGATGCCACTCGATGTCGTAGATCCAGCGGTCGGACTTCCCCGGTCGGCACGAACATCCCTTCGAGACCCGGCGTGACGATCGCGGTCAGCGCATGCGGGATCTCCGAGACCACGGCCGACGAGATCGGCCCGGAACAGCGTGGCCAGATGGTTGCCCTCGGTGCCCAGGCTGTCGCAGCGGATGCCCAGCATCTCGCGCACGGTGCTGTGAGCACCGTCGGCGCCGACCACATAGCGGGCGCGGATCTCGCTCGCTGCGGCCATCCGATCTCGACGCGATCACCGCAGTGACCCCGGCGTCATCGACGGTCAATTCGGTCAGCTCGGTGGAGAACCGGACCTCGCCGCCGCGCTCGAGCAGGTGATCCAGCAGGATCGCCTCGAGCCGGTCCTGCGGGCAGACTGCGATCTGCGACGGGCTGGCGGCCCTGAGCTCGTCGGGCTCGGGCAGTCCCAGCGACACCTCGGTCCCGGGGACCGACAACATCGGCTTGATGGCCATGCTCAGTCGGGTCGGCTGGGACTGGCTCAGCACCGTCTGATCCAGTCCCCAGCTCCGGAGGATCTCCATGGTTCGGGGCCGCAGTCCGGTGGCCTTCGGAAAGACGGAAGAGGCCTGGGTGCTTCTCGATCAGCAGGGTCCGGACACCGGACCTGGCCATCGCGATCGCGGTGGTCAGCCCGGAGGGTCCGGCGCCGACGACCAGTACGTCGTAGCGGCTGGATGCTGAGTTGGGGGTCATGATCTGGGTGCTCCTCGTTGGCGGTGGATGTGGTGTCATCCACTCTGCGAGAAGGCGTTCCGCCGCAGATCCGTGGCGGCTACGGAGTTAAGGAGCCCCGATCAGGCCTGGCGGAGGTACCAGGCGCGCAGCTCCTGCCGGTTCGCCGAGCCCGACTTGGCGAGCAGGTTGGTCACGTGCGTCTCGATCGTGCGGGGCGACAGGAAGAGCTGCTCGGAGATCGCCGCATTCGGCAGCCCGGCCTCGAGCAGCCGAAGTACGTCGAGCTCGCGGCTGGTCACGCCGAGGGCGCGCAGGTGGGCCGGTACCACCGAGTCGCCACGACCCCGTCGGGTCCCAGCGCCGGCGCGGCGGAGCAGTTCGCGACAGATCCGGCCCAGGGGGACGTCGCCGTCCTCCTCGTACGCGGCCAGGTCAGCCCTCAGTTGCGGGACGGGATCGCCCCAGCCGTCCGTGATCGCCGCCTCGAGTGCGATCAGCCGGAGGAAGCGGGCCCACCACGGGGTGGCGGTCAGCAAGCCACTGCCGGCCGCGAACAACTCCGCCGCCGCCTCCGTCTGCCCCCGGCGGCCGGCCACGACCGCATCGGCGTACGCCAGTGCGCCCCGGTTGGCCCGACGGAGCAGCACCGGATGAGCCCGCAGCTCGGTGCGCACTTCGTCCCGATCGCCCCGACTGGCCGCCGAGGCCACCGCCCACAGACCGAAGTCGGCCAGCGGAGCGGCCGAGCCGTGGCTGAGCAGCGGACCGCAGCCCGCCGTCGAGGTGAGCAACTGCCGACTTCAGGTCATGGGCGGCGAGGGCGGCGTACGCGCGTACGGACTGCGCCAGACCGAGCGTGTCCGGCGGCAGGTGGGCCACCGCCGCCAACTGCCGCAACTGCTCCTCGGCCGCGCGCTGCTCCCCGGCCAGCGCGAGCTGGGCCGCGAGCAACTGCCGACCGACGAAGCCGAAGACACCGAGACCGGAGCAGCTCGCCGCTCTCGATCAGCCGTCGCGCGGGACCTTCGAGGCCGAGCCGGCCCGTCGACGACCAGCCGATGATCGGCCAGCAGCATGTCGGCCTGGCCGAGCTTGATCAACAGGCCGAGCTGCACCGCCAGCTCGCGGGCCTCCACGAGGGCCGGTGAGTCCTCGTCGAGCAACAGCTCGATGGTGCCGAGGCCGAAGAGCGCCTCCACCCGCCATGGCCTGAGGCCGTGCTCGCTCGCCACCTGGGCCGCCTCACGGAAGGCTCCGGCTGCGGCCGCCAGGTCGTCCAGCCGGTAGATCCGTCCTTGCGCGCACAAGGCTTCGCAGAGCACCTCCGCCGGATCGCCGTCGCGGGCGGCCGACACCGCGGCCGCAGCCAGACGCGCTGCCTGCTCGATCCGTCCCTCGCCATGGGCGGCATCGGAGAGCACGATCAGCGCTGGGGCCTGCTGCGAGCGACCGCCGCGTTCGACGAAGTCTTCGGCCTGCGACCAGCGGCCGCCGGTGATCGCCGCCCGGGCCAGGCCCAGGCACAGTTCGGCATGATCATCGCCCAGGGCACCGTCGAGACCGGCCGCACCGACCTCGAGGGCCTGCTCGACCCGCCCGTCCAGAGTCATCAGCTGGACCTGCAGGATCGCCACCCGCGGTCCCTGGTCACCGGTCGCAGCTGCGCGCTCGATCAGCTCGCGGGCGCTGCGGAGCGCACCGACGGCGATCGCCTTCGCAGCCAACCCGAGCAGGATCTCGGCGGCGCGGGCTCGGTCACCGGTCGCCAGCAGCAACTCGACGGCGGCCGCATTGGTCGAGTCGGTGTCCCGGGCGACAAGCAGCTCGGCTGCTCGGCGAGCAAGGGTTCGGCGCTCCAGCGGCAGCAGTCCGGCCCAGACGGCGTGCCGGACCAGGCCGTGCCGCCAGCGCAGTTCGGCGCCGGACGCCGTCAACAGCTGCAACTGGATCGCCTGCTGAAAGCCCTCGACCGCCGACCCCTCGGTCACGCCCGCGATCGCCGGGACAAGCTCCCAGTCCGGCTCAGCGCCCAGGACCGACGCCGCCGCGAGCAACCTGCGCTGCTGCGGGTTCAGCGTCGCCATCCTGGCGTCGATCAACGCGGCAAAGCTCTCCGGTACCAGCCACGTCTCCGAAGCCGCCGGCTGATGTCCGACACCGGTCACCAGTTCACCGACCACCAGCGGCAGGCCCTCGGCGCGCTGCACCACGAGCTCGCGCACGTCCGGCGGCAAGGGGCGCAGCGTGTCGACGAGCTGCGCGACAGCGGCGGCGGTCAGTCTCGGAAGCTGGATCCGGTCCGCGTACGCCGCCTGCGCCAGCCGATCGAGCTGGGGCACCCGGGGCCAGTCGCGCTGCGTGCCGACGATCAGGATGGGCAGTGTGGTGACGGCCGCGGCGAGATAGTCGACGAGCGACAACGTGTCTGCGTCGGCGTCCTGCAGATCCTCCAGTGCCAGCACGTATCCGGGTCGGTCGAGCGAGAGGAGCAGGCGCAGGACGCCCTCCCCCAGCATCAGCAGCGGATCGACACCGGGCTCTGGTGCAGCCCCGGACGACCAGCCCGGAAGAATCCGGCCCAAGGCGGCCCGGAACGGTCCAAGCTCAGCCGAGTCGGGGATCGATCCGGCCCGCAACGGCGTCATCAGCGCCTCGGTGAACGGTCGGTAGATCCCGCCGCCCGGTGCGGCCCGGCCGGTGAGCACGAGAGCACCGTTGGCCTCGGCGTACCGGGTGAGATCGGCCAACAGCGCCGACTTGCCGATCCCCGGCTCGCCGGCCACCAGCACCGTGTGGCCGCGGCCGGATCGGGCCTGGTCGAAGAGCCGGCGGAGCAGGCCACTCTCGCTGTCTCGGCCGACCAACGGCGCCGGAGGCGTGGGCTCGGCGGAACCCGGCGGCAACAGCAGCGACGGTTTCGGCGGGAGGTCGGTGCGGTCGAGGGCCGGGGTCGTCCGGCCGTCGTCGGGCCGCTGGCCGACCGTATCCTCGGTCACCGGCGCGACGAAGTGGTAGCCCCGGCCGTGCAGGGTCTTGATCACGCGCTGGGCTTGGCCGTCGTCGCCGACCGCTCGCCGGGCCTGCTTGATCCGGCTGGTCACGGCCGCCTCGCTGACGAACCGCCCACCCCAGATCTGGTCCATCAGCTCTTCTTTGCTGACGATCCGATCACGGTGGTTGATCAGATAGACCAGGACGTCGAACGCCTGGGGTTCCAGCGGGATCCGTTCACCGTCTCGGCGCAACTCGAACAGGGCGAGGTCGAGCTCAAGTTCGGCGAACCTGAGGCTCATGATCCCAACCCCTGATCAGGCCCGGCGATGACCTGTCGGCCACCGGACCCGGGTGATCGGCGGTTCGGCCGCGCCGGCCAGGTACTGGATGAACGACTTGGTGAAGGCCAGCAGCGGTACCGCCATCAACGCCCCGACGATGCCTCCGACGGTGATCCCGATAGCGATGGACAGCAACACCGCCAACGGGTGCAGCTTGACCGCCCGGCCGAGCAGGAATGGCTGCAGGATGTGTCCCTCGACCTGCATCACGACGATGATGCCGGCCAGCATGATCAACGCCTTGACCGGCCCGAGGGCCACGAGGGCGACGAGCACCGCGACGAATCCGGAGACGAAAGCACCGACCAGCGGGACGAAGGCGCCGATGAAGACCAGTGCGGCCAGTGCGGGGGCGACCGGCACCCCGAGGATCAGCGCGACGATGAGCACGCCCACACTGTCGGCCAGCGCGACCAGGATGGTGGCCCGAACGAAGGCCGTGAGGGATCGCCAGCCCTTCAGCGCCGCCTGGTCGACGCGGCCCCGGGGCGATGATGGGATGAACTTCAGCAGGAAGGTGAAGATCCCCCGGCCCTCGTACAGGAAGTAGAAGAGAGCGAAGAGAGTGATGGCGAAGCCGGCGAGGAAGTGCCCGACCTGGGCGCCGATGTCGGCGGCGTAGGTGGCGATGGCGCCGCTGCTGTCCTGCAGCAGCTGGGTGATCTTGGTCGACCATTGGGACGAGTCGACCCAGGCCGACGTCAGATGGAGGGGGCCGTCGCGCAGCCAGTCGATCAGCTGGTTGAAGCCCTGGACCACGTTCTTCGACAGTTCAGATCCCTGCGACGCGATCTGTGTGGCGATCAGGGCCAGGGCACCGGCGATCAGGGCCAGGCCGCCGAGCACCGTGATCCCACTCGCGGCGCCGCGGGCCAGTCCCCAGGAGCTCAACCGGTTGGCCACCGGCGACAACATCGCGGCGAGCAGAATCGCGATCGCGAGCGGGACGAAGACCTCCGAGAGGTAACGCACCAGCCAGGCGATGCCCCAGAGGATGACCGACGACCAGGATCACCCGCCAGGCCCAGGCGGCGGCGATCTGCAGTCCGTGCGGCACGGCGCGGTCGAACTCGGGAGTGGTTGTGGTCGCGACCTCGACCTCCGGCTCAGTCACCGGCTCCGTCACCGGCGAGGCGGCGGCGTTCACCGGCGGGGAGGTCGTGGTGATCGCCCGATCCGGGTTCAGCGCTGGCTCCGCTACCGGCACCACCTGCTCGCGCCGACGGGCCAGTTGGGCCCGGAACCTGCTGGTGAGTCCCACGCGCGCTGCCTCCTGGTCTGCGATTACGACGCCACAACGGTAGCGGACACACGCGGATCGGACCCGGGAACTGCTTCTGCCCGGCCATCCGCCCGGCGGACGTTTCGCACCCGCTGGTCGCAAACGGACGATCTCCGGCCCGGGATGCGCGCGTTTCGCACCAGCTGGTGCAACGCAGGAACGAGTCGGCAGCCTGCGCGGCGGTGATCTGAGAGCAGAGACGTTCTTCCGTCTGTGAACGACGACGAAGACACCGCCGATAGCGCAGGCTGCGACACTTGGCGGGTGAGCAGATGGGTGTCGTTGCGGGATCGGGTCCGCGGCAGCAGCCCGCTACCGCGCGAGGTCTACGTACTCGGGCTGGTCGCCTTCTGCGTCGCCGTGGGGTTCGGCGTTCTGGTGCCCGTACTGCCGGTGTTCGCCCGCAGCTTCGGAGTGAACAATCTCCAGGTCGGCGCGGTCATCTCGGCGTTCGCCCTGATGAGACTGGTGTCCAGCCCGTTCTGTGGGCGGCTGATCACCATCTTCGGCGAGCGTCTGGTGATGGCGGTCGGTATCTACATCGTCGCCTTGTCCAGCGGTCTCGCGGGAATCTCGCACAGCTACGGGCAACTGCTGGTGCTACGCGGGGTGGGTGGCATCGGGTCGGCCATGTTCACCGTGTCGGCGTTCACGTTGTTGCTCACCTCGGTCGACTCCGGCGTACGCGGCCGGGCGGCCGGCTTCTTCCAGGGTGGCTTCCTGATCGGTGGAATGACCGGTCCGGCGGTCGGCGGGATCCTTTCGTCGATCTCGCTGACCGCGCCCTTCTTCTTCTACGCCGGCACGCTCGCGGTCGCGGGCACCGTCGGCCTGCTGATGCTGCATCCGCACGGCACGCGGCCCGAGGAACGGTTCGATACGCCGCCGATCCCCTTCCGGTCCCTCGTCCGAGACGCGCGCTACCAAGCGGCCTGCTTCACCAACCTCGCTCAGGGCTGGACCTCGTACGGAGTCCGGTCGTCACTCGTCCCGGTGCTGGTGGTCGAGGTTCTGCACCGGCCCGCGTCGTGGACGGGAGTCAGCTTCGCCGTCGCGGCGGTGGTGCAGACCATCGCCCTGGCCCCGGCCGGACGGTTCGTCGACACCGTTGGCCGCCGACCGGCCATGATCATCGGCGGAACCCTCGGCGGGCTGTCGATCGCCGCCGTGCCGTTCGCGACGAACATCTGGTTGCTGATCATCGCCCTCTGCGTCTTCGGGGTGGCCGCGGCCTTCCTCGGCACGGCACCGGCCGCGACGGTCGGCGACGCGGCGGGTGGGCGCACCGGTACCGCCGTGGCCGTGTTCTCCATGTGCGCCGACATCGGAGCGATCGTCGGGCCGCTCGTTGCCGGCTGGCTCGCCGACACGTGGTCCTACCCCGCGGCCTTCGGGGTCGGCGCGGCGTTGATGATCATTGGTGCCTTACTGGCCTGGCGGATGCCCCGAGGCCGCATGGTGGCGAAGGAGGATGCCGTTGAGCCCGAAACCCTTGGCTGAGCTGGTCAGCCCGGACTGGGCCGAAGCGTTGCGGCCGGTCGCCGACGGGATCGCCGGGATGGGCGACTTCCTGCGGGCCGAACTGGCCGCCGGCCGGAACTATCTGCCGGCCGGCGCCCAGGTGCTGCGGGCGTTCAGCCGTCCGCTCCGTGACGTGAAGGTCCTGATCGTCGGCCAGGATCCCTATCCGACCCCCGGCCACCCGGTCGGCCTGTCCTTCTCGGTGGACCCCGGCGTACGCCCGATCCCGCGGTCCCTGCAGAACATCTACGCCGAGCTTCAGGTCGACCTGGGCATTCCGCCGGCCGAGACCGGCGACCTGACGCCGTGGTTCGAACAGGGCGTACTGCTGCTGAACCGGGTGCTCACCGTCCAACCGGGACGTTCGGGCTCCCACCGCGGCAAGGGTTGGGAGCCGATCACCCAGCGCGCCATCGAGGCCCTGGTCGCCCGCGGCGGCCCGCTGGTGGCGATCCTGTGGGGCCGGGACGCCCAGTCGCTGATCCCGATGCTCGGCCCGGTGCCCTACCTGGCCTCCGCGCACCCCTCACCCCTGTCGGCCCGAGCCGGCTTCTTCGGCTCCCGCCCCTTCAGCCGCGCGAACGACCTCCTACTCCAGGCGGGCGGCACTCCCGTCGACTGGCGCCTGTAGACCACAGAGTTGTCAGATGCTCAGCGCGCTATAGCGCGCTGAGCGTCTGACAAGTCGGCGTTAGAAGGCGAGGGCGGCGTCCAGGTCGGCGATCAGGTCCTCCGCGTCCTCGATCCCGACGCTGAGCCGGACCAGGTTGTCCGGTACCTCCAGCCGGGTGCCGGCCACCGAGGCGTGGGTCATCTTGCCCGGGTGCTCGATCAACGACTCGACCCCGCCGAGGGACTCGCCGAGGATGATGACCTTGGTCCGGGCGCACACCTCGAGGGCGGCCGCCTCGCCCCCGGCGACCCGGAAGCTGACCATGCCGCCGAATCGGCGCATCTGCCGGGCGGCGAGCTCATGATCCGGATGCGACGCCAATCCCGGGAAGAAGACTTCCTCGACCCGCGGATGAGCATCGAGGAAGGCGGCCACCCGTTCGGCGTTGTCACAGTGCCGTTCCATCCGCACGGCCAGCGTCCGCAGTCCGCGCAGCACCAGCCAGGAGTCGAACGGGCTGGCGACGCGCACCGATGGCGTTGTGGTGGAACCTCAACTGCTCGGCCAGCTCATCGTCGTTCACGATCAGCGCTCCGCCGATCACGTCGGAGTGCCCGCCGCAGTACTTGGTGGTCGAGTGCACGACCACATCCGCGCCCAGCGCCAGCGGCTGCTGCAGGTAGGGCGTGGCGAACGTGTTGTCGACGATGACCAGCGCGCCGGCCTCGTGCGCCATCTCGGTGATCGCGGCGATGTCGGCGATGTTCAGCAGCGGGTTGGTCGGGCGTCTCGATCCAGACCGCCGCGGGTCTCGCCGGGCACGATGGCCGCCGCCACCGAGTCCAGGTCGGTCAGGTGCGCCGGATCGGTGGTCACGCCCCAACGCTCGTGCACGCGGACGAACAGCCGGTAGGTGCCCCCGTACGCGTCGTCGCGGCACCACGAAATGGCTGCCCGGGGACGGCGATGGTGCGCAGCAGCGTGTCCTCGGCCGCCAGGCCGCTGGCGAAGGCGAAGCCGTGCTTGCCGCCCTCCAGCGCGGCCATGCACTCCTCGAGCGCGGTCCGGGTCGGGTTCGCCGAGCGCGAGTACTCGTAGCCGCCGCGCGTCGTGCCGACGCCGTCTTGGATGTAGGTCGAGGTGGCGTAGATCGGGTGGGACCACCGATCCGGTGGCGGCATCAGGCTCCTGGCCGGCGTGGATGGCGCGGGTGGAAAAGCCCTGGGGTTCAGTCATGCGGCCGAGCCTAACGAGGCCGGAACAACCGCCGTACGTCGGTCAGCGTTGCGTAACCGCCGGCCGTTCCGCAACGGTCGCGCAGAGAGGCAGACTGAAACCATGTTGTTCTCCCGCATGAAGTCGACGCTGGTCGAGCCCGAGCAGGCCCTCCGCGGCCGCGACTCCTCCGTGCTGGTCAATCCGACCTTCCACGACGTCTTCGGCATCCCGGTCCAGAAGGTTCCGGAGGGCTCCGAGGTCGCCTACTTCGCTCTCGGCTGTTTCTGGGGGCCGAGAAGCTGTTCTGGAACACCCCCGGGGTGACCAACACCGCGGTCGGGTACGCGGGCGGCTACACCCGCAACCCGACGCTACGAGGAGGTGTGCAGCGCGCGCACCGGTCACACCGAGATCGTCAAGGTCAGCTACGACCCGGCCAAGACGAGCTTCGAGAAGCTGCTGCAAGGTCTTCTTCGAGAACCACGACCCGACCCAGGGCATGCGCCAGGGAAACGACGTGGGCACCCAGTACCGGTCGGCGATCTATGCCACCACACCGGAGCAACTGGCCACCGCCGAGCGGGTCCGCGACGAGTTCCAGACCGAGTTCAACCGAGCGGGCTACGGCCAGATCACCACCGAGATCAAGTCGGCGCCCGACTTCTACTACGCCGAGGACTACCACCAGCAGTACCTGGACAAGAACCCCCGCGGTTACTGCCCGATCCATTCGACCGGCGTGACCTGCAACCCGTCCTGATCGGCGACGGACCCGGTTCTCGGCGCTAGCTCCCCGGGTCAGTCGATAGACGGCGCGGAACGGCAGCACCCGAACCATCGCGGCGACGATCTTCGCGTCCCGGCCGACCACGCGCCGGGGCGCGGGGTTGCGGCTCTGCAGCGCATCCAGGATCACCGACGCAGGCACCCGCGGGTCCAGGCCTGACCGGTTGCCCCGGGCGACCATCGCGGCGGAGCCGGCGAGCTGGCGGCCGTAGCGGGCCGCGATCTCCGGGTTGTCGGCGCGCATCTCCTCACCGGCGGCGGCGCCGCGATTCCAGATCGGGGTGGCGATGGCACCCGGCTCGATCAGCAGCACCTTGATCCCGGACGGTGCCAGTTCGGCCCGGAGCGCTCCGGTGAGTCCGACCAGCCCGTGCTTGGCCGCCTGGTAGGCGCCGAGGATCGGCCCGCGAGATCCGCCCGCCGATCGAGCCGATCATCACGATCCGCGCGTCGCCGGTCTCCTCCGCCGACCGGCGCAGTGCCGGCAGCATGACCTGCGTGACCAGCAGTTGGCCGGTGAGGTTGATCTCCAGCTGACGGCGGAACACCTGGATCGGCAGGTACTCCAGCGGACCGGGCAAGGCCGCGCCGGCGTTGTTGATCAGACCCGAACAGCGGCCCGGCCGCGCAGACCTCGTCGCCGGCGGCGCGGACCGAGTCCTCGTCCAGCAGATCCATCATCAGCGGGGTGACCTCCGGGCCGAACTCCGCGATCAGGCCGTCGCGGTCGCCTCGGTCCGGACCGTGGCGAACACCTGGAATCCGGCCGCGACCAGCGCTGCGACCGTGGCCCGGCCGATCCCCGTCGATGCCCCGGTGACGACCACCGCCCGATCAGCCATCTCACTCCCTCACAAAGCGCCGGCGGCGAACGTGTCGCACTTGTTCGGGTCGCCGGTGTCGAAGCCCTGCCCGAGCCACTTCTGCCGCATCGCGGCCGAGCCGTGGGTCCAGGTCTCGGGCGTCACCTGGCCCTGGGTCTTCTGCTGGATCCGGTCGTCGCCGACCGCTGCGGCCGCATCGACCGCCCGATCGAGATCATCTTGGCTGACCTCGGTGATCGGGCTCGACGGGTCCTCGGTGGCGTGCTTGAACCAGACCCCGGCGTAGCAGTCGGCCTGCAGCTCCAGTCGGACCTGGGGCGACTTGGCGCCCGTGCCCTGACCAGAGCCCTGCACCTGGCGCATGGTGCCGGTCAGGTTCTGGATGTGGTGGCCGAACTCGTGGGCCAGCACGTACGCCTCGGCCGCGTCGCCGCCCTCGGCACCGAGCTGGCCGGTCAACTGGTCGAAGAAGTCGAGATCGAGATACACCGAGGTGTCGCCGGGGCAGTAGAACGGCCCGACCGCAGAGGTGGCGTTGCCGCAGGCGGTGTCGATGCTGTCGGTGAACGTCTCGACCTTGATCACCTGGTAGTCCTGCACCGTGTCCTTCCAGTAGTCCTGGATCGAGTTGGTGTACGCCACGAACCGGCAGTTGCGATCGTTGTTGATGTCGGCGCCCCGGGTGCACTGAGCAAAGGGGCTCGATCCGGAGGTCTGCTCGGGCCCGGCCTGACTGCCCGCCGAGGATGTCGCCCGGATTGATGCCGAACAGCAGGGCAAGGACGAGCACGATCAGCCCGGCGCCACCGCCGATGGCGATGCGCCCGCCGTTGCCGCGGCCACCCCCGCCCATCTGCGACGGGTCGAGCCGGGCCTGATCGTTGTACTTCACGTGCGTCCGCCTATCCGGCGGCTCCCCCGTCCACCTGCCGCGAAGCATACTCAGCGATCGGCGACCAGCCGAGGAACTGTAAGGTCCGGGATCAGATGCCGAGTCGCAGCAGCACGGGATCGAGCAGGTCCGGCACCCATGCCTCAGCGAGCACCATCAGCATCACCAGCAGGAGCAGGCAGATGGCCGTCCGCAGCGCGATCGCACCGATCAGCCGCACCGGTCGCGGCTGACCAAGGTGATGATGGGCAGGGCCATGGTCTGATGTCCTTCCGGGTCGGTTCGGGCTGGGCTTGCTGTCGAGGGCTACATGCGATAGGAGTGGCCCGCGCCGGCGAGATACGTCTGTGCGTCCCGGTCGGAATATCGGCTGATGCCACCGCGTTGCACCGCATAAGTAGTTGAATGACTAAACTTTCTTGGAGAGTTGAGGAGCGACAGACATGCAGTTCGGAATCTTCAGCGTCGGTGACGTCACGACGGATCCGACCACGGGACGTACGCCGAGCGAGGCCGAGCGGATCAAGTCGATGGTGACCATCGCGCTCAAGGCCGAAGAGGTCGGGCTGGACGTCTTCGCCAGCGGTGAGCACCACAATCCGCCGTTCGTCCCCTCCTCGCCGACCACCATGCTCGGGTACATCGCGGCCCAGACGAGCAAGATCATCTTGTCCACGTCGACGACCTTGATCACCACCAACGACCCGGTCAAGATCGCCGAGGACTTCGCCATGCTGCAGCACCTGGCCGACGGCCGGGTCGATCTGATGATGGGCCGCGGCAACACCGGGCCGGTCTACCCGTGGTTCGGGCAGGACATCCGCAACGGAATCTCCCTCGCGGTCGAGAACTATCACCTGCTGCATCGCTTGTGGCGTGAGGATGTCGTCGACTGGGAGGGCAAGTTCCGCACCCCGCTGCAGTCCTTCACCGCCACCCCGCGCCCGCTCGACGGAGTGCCGCCGTTCGTCTGGCACGGCTCGATCCGCAGCCCCGAGATCGCCGAGCAGGCCGCCTACTACGGCGACGGGTTCTTCGCCAACCACATCTTCTGGCCGACCCACCACTTCCAGCAGTTGATCAACCTGTACCGGACGCGGTTCGAGCACTACGGTCACGGTACGGCCGATCAGGCGATCGTCGGGCTCGGCGGCCAGGTCTTCATCCGGCCCAATTCGCAGGATGCGATCAACGAGTTCCGGCCGTACTTCGACAATGCACCGGTGTACGGCCACGGCCCGCCCTGGAGGACTTCATGCGGGAGACGCCGCTCACGGTGGGGAGCCCGCAGGAGGTCATCGAACGGACGCTCACCTTCCGGGAGCACTTCGGCGACTACCAGCGCCAACTCTTCCTGGCCGATCATGCCGGACTGCCGCTCAAGACGGTTCTGGAGCAGTTGGACCTGCTCGGCGAACAGGTGATTCCCGTTCTGCGCAAGGAGTTCGACGCGCTGCGGCCGGCCCACGTGCCCGACGGTCCGACGCACCAGAGTCGGCTGCGTGCGGCGCCGCCGATCCCAGCCGATCATCAGCTCGACCGAGACCGCCGAACTGGAGACCGTGCGATGAACAAGATCATCATCATCAGCGGCGGGCTGGGCCAGCCGTCGGCGACCCGTCTGCTCGGTGATCGGCTCGGCGCGGCCAGCACGGCCGCGTTGCGCGATCGGAGCGCCGAAGCAACCATCGAGGTCGTCGAGTTGCGCGACTACGCGCAGGACCTGGCCAACAGCCTGGTGACCGGATTCCCCAGCGCCCGACTCGCGCAGTTGATCGAGCGGGTGATCGAGGCCGACGGACTGATCGCCGTGACGCCGGTGTTCAGCGCCTCGTACAGCGGGCTGTTCAAGATGTTCTTCGACGTGCTCCAGCCCGAGTCGCTGGCCGGCAAGCCGGCGCTGATCGCGGCGACCGGCGGCACCGCCCGGCATTCGCTGATGCTCGAACACGCCATGCGGCCGCTGTTCAGCTACCTGCGCACCATCGTGGTGCCGACGGCGGTCTTCGCCGCCACCGAGGACTTCGGCCAGGCCGCCGGCGCCGGTCGTTCCCTCGCCGAGCGGATCGACCGCGCCGCCGACGAGTTCGCCTCGCTGATCGGACCCGCCGGCCCCCGGAGCCACGGCGTCCAAGGCCTCCGAGACCGCGGTCACGCCGTTCGCCGAGCTCCTGGCCCGTGGCCGCGACTAGTGCTTCCAGACGTGAGCATTAGCCCCATGCCGAGAAATACAGTGGCGCCATGAGCGTCACGCTGCATGATCATCTGACCGAGTTCCGGTACGAGGCGCGGGTGGACGGCAAGCTGGCCGGCACCGCGGCATACGAGTTGACCGACTCCATGATCACGTTCACCCACACGGTCGTCGGCGAAGGGTTCGAGGGCCAGGGCGTGGGCGGCGCGCTGGCCAGGTACGCGCTCGACGATGCCCGATCACGGGGACTGCGGGTGCGGCCACTCTGCCCCTTCATCCGGAGTTGGATCGGCCGGCATCCGGAGTACGCCGATCTTGTCGACTGAAGAGATTTCCGAGGTTATCCCCAGATTCTGGGGATAACCTCGCCGACGCGATGCGAGCAGGCAGGCTGCCGCCGCACGCTGTGCGGCATGACTGATATTCCTGCCCTGCGGCCTCCGCACGAGAGCCCCACCATCGACACCGTCTGCGAACTGACCCGGCGTTGGCGCGCCCTGATGGGGCCGCTCGGCTTCAGCCACCACCGGCTGTGGCTGCTGCTGCTCGACCCCGACGGCCGGGTGGTGCCGCACGTGGTGCAGATCGACGACATCCCGCCCGCTGCTGGGAGTTCTCGCTGTGGTCGGGGCCGGAAGTTACTCCACCGCCTCGCTGCGCAACGTGACCCGGTGCCGATAACCGTTCGGATGGTCAAGGACGACACGGCGTGCACGCCGCAGTCGCCCACGGGCGGCAATGTCCCCTTCGAGGGCCGGACCGTCGGAAAAGTCGTGGTCACCACCGGTGCTCCTGACGAAGACGGAAACGTCGAGGTCCGGGCTGAGGTGCGGTTCCGGCTCGCCCACCGTCGGCCGAGAGCCGACGTCCGTCTGAATCTCGTCCACCTGGGCGATCCATTGGTCACGGGATGCACCACCCTGGACCATGAGAAGACCAAGAAGCGTCACTCCCAGAGATTGACGTTGACGGCTCGTGTCCCGGCCGATTCGGTCCTGCAGGTCAGTGTTTGGCGCGGGTCCAGCAGCATCAAGGCCTCGGAGCTGTTCTGAGTCTAAGACGTCGAGGCAGGGGACACCGATTCTTGGCCGCGGGAGCCTTGCCACACTGATTCGAGTGGCTTCGGCGCCAAAGTTCCGGTGACTCATAGGGTGAGCCCGTGGCGGACTACGGACACGAACTGCGTTTCGGCACGTTCCTGACTCCGACGAATGCCCAGCCGGAGGCGGTTGTCGGGCTGGCGCAACTGTCGGAGCAGGTCGGGCTGGACCTGGTCACCTTCCAAGATCATCCATATCAGCCGTCCTTCCTGGACACCTGGACCTTGCTGTCCTATGTCGCTGCCTCGACGGTCCAGATCGGGTTGGCGCCCAACGTGCTCAACCTGCCGCTGCGGCCTCCGGCCGTGGTGGCCCGCGCCGCGGCCAGCCTCGACCTGCTCAGCGGCGGCCGGGTCGATCTCGGCCTCGGCGCCGGTGCCTTCGGTGACGCGATTGCCGCAATGGGCGGTCCCAGGCGTACGCCCGGGGAGGCGGTCGAGGCGCTGGAGGAGGCGATCACCGTCCTGCGCCAGTTGTGGGACACCAGCACCCGCGGCGGCGCCCGGCTGGGGGAAAGCACTACGTGCTCGAGGGGGCCAAGCGCGGGCCCGCGCCGGCACACCCGATCAACATCTGGGTCGGGGCGTACAAGCCGCGGATGCTCAAGCTCACCGGGAGAATCGCCGACGGCTGGCTGCCGTCGAGCGGCTATCTCCGCCCTGACGCACTCGCGGAGGCGAACCTGATCATCGACGAGGCGGCCGAGGTCGCCGGCCGGACGCCCGCCGACGTGCGCCGGCTCTACAACATCAGCGGCTCGTTCACCGGATCCGGCGACTTCCTCAGGGGCCGCCCGACAGTGGGTGGAGCAGCTCACCGAGTTGGCGATCAACGAGGGCATCGGCACCTTCATCCTCGGCTCCGACGACCCGGAGATGATCACGGTCTTCGCCGCCGAGGTGGTCCCAGCGGTGCGCGAGGCCGTAGCCGACGAGCGCAGCCGGCCGGCCGACGATCATGATCATCCGACCACTCTCCGGGCGCCGGCCACGGACCCCGGTCTGGGAACCTTCAGCGTCGTACCGACCGCGGACGACGGCATCAGGCTCAGTCCGATTCCCTTGTGGGATGAGAAAGCTCGGCCGACCGGGCCGGCTCGGGACCCGAGCCGGCAATACTCCCCCGCCGAGCTCGCCGCCAGCCAGCAACTGGTCGACATCCATGATCATCTACGGGCTGAGCTGACCCAGGTGCGCGACCTGATCCACCAGGTGCTGGACGGGTCGGTCGGCCCGGGTTCGGCCAGGTCCGCGATCAACGAGATGACCATGCGGCAGAACCACTGGACCGTCGGAGCCTATTGCGCGGCCTACTGCCGCGTCGTCACCACTCATCACGCGATCGAGGACCAGGCGTTGTTTCCGCGGTTGCGGCGCTCGGATCCGCGGCTCGGAGCGGTCGTCGATCGGCTCGCATCGGAACACGTCGTCATCCACCAGGTGCTCGAATCGCTGGATCGGGCCCTGGTCGACTTCGTCGCCGATCCCGCGTCCGGCGTCCGGCTACAGCGCGCCGCCGACGAGCTGTCCGACACCCTGCTTTCGCATCTGTCGTACGAGGAGCGCGAGTTGGTCGAACCGCTCGCCCGGCTCGGCGTGCTGGTCTGACTAATCTGAGCCCGGTCGCGGGCGGGTTCGCCACAGCCAGAGCAGTCCGAGGATCGGCAGCAGCAGCGGGACGAACCCGTACCCGATGCCGTAGACCGACCAGACCGTCGCCCGGGGGAAGGCGGCCGGGTAGAGCACGCTCGCGGTGCCCACGGCGAGGACGCCGATCAGTTCAGTGGTCACGGCGACCATCGCGACCCGGCGGGACGCTGCGCTGCCGCGGCCCAGCGTCACCGTGGCGACGATGTAGACCACCGCCGCGAAGGCCGACAGCAGGTACGCCAGCGGAGCCTCGTCGAATCTGGTTATCAATTGCACCGCCGCCCGCGCAGTCGCGGCCAACGCGAAGATGCCGTACACCGCCACCAACGCGCGACCCGGACCGCTGTTGGTCCGCCGTGGCGGCTCGCTCACCCGGCCGGCGTCCACAGCACCAGCAGGCGCAGAGTCATGGCGAGAACGGCGAACGCGGCGACGGCCAGCACCACACCGGAGAACCGGGTGCGCTCGACGTTCGCCCAGAGCCAGGCGACCGGGATCAGGACCACGATGCCGATCAGGTAGCCGATCGTGGTGGCCCGCTCGACCGGGCGGAAGCCGCCGGCCAGCTGGACGAAGGCGATGATCGACTGGACGACGACGACCACCTCGACTCCGGCCGCGTACAGCAACTGCGCCTTCCCGGGCGGCTTGTCGGCGATCGCGGTGATGACTCCCCAGATCACCCCGATGCGCGGCCAGCGCCAGCACCAGATACGCGAGCGTGGTGATCATCAGCCGGCTCGCGCTGCTCGAGACAAGGGGGTCCGCACGCGGCCCAACGTTACCGCCAGATGCGCCGATGCCTGACAGACTGGGACCGGCGCGGGCGTTGCCGACACGCGCGCGCGGAGGAGAGCTTGTGGGACCCTCACGGACATCGAAGGCGGGTCGCCGCCCGGGCAATCAGGACACCCGAGGCAAGATCCTGGATGCCGCACGCGATGCCTTCGCGACCAAGGGCTTCGCCGGCACCTCGATGCGGGCGATCGCCGCCGAAGCCGGTGTCGACGCCGCCCTGATCCATCACTACTTCGACAGCAAGCAACAGCTGTTCCTAGCCACGGTGCAGATCCCGGTGCCGGTGGGCGACATCGCCCAGCATGTCGCGGCGGAAGGCATCGACGGGCTCGGCGAGCGGCTGATCCGGACCATTCTGCGGATCTGGGACTCCGACCTGCAACCGTCGCTGGTCGCGGCGATCCGGACCAGCCTGACCGATCCGAGCATGTTGCGCTCTCTGGGCGAGTTCCTCACGCTCGAGGTGATCGGCCGGATTCTGGAGACGCTCGATCTGCCTGAGGGGGAAGCCGAACGCCGGGCCGCACTGACGGCCTCGCAGGTGCTCGGTGTCGTGGTCGGGCGCTACGTGCTCCAGTTGCCGCCGCTGGTCGCCCAGAGTTCTGAGTCGCTGGTCGCCGCCGTGGGGCCGACCCTGCAGCACTATCTTCAAGGCGAGTTGCCCCAGGAGGTGCCATGACCCAGCCGCAATGGGATGACGTGCGGGTCGGCCGGTGGCTCGGAAAGCTCGACGCGTTGGAAGCCCAGTTGCAGCCAGTGTCGGACGCTCTGTTCGACGCCGCCGCGCTCGAGCCCGGGCTGGCGGTCCTCGATGTCGGCTGCGGCGCCGGATCGACCACCCGGCGCGCCTTCGCTGCCGTGACCCCGGCCTTCCGCGACGCGTTGCGGTCCGCGCTCGCTCCGCATCACGACGGCACCGGCATCGCGGCGGCCGGCGGCTTCATGATCGTTTCGGCCATCCGGGGTTGATCATGACGGTGACCCGGTGAATGTCGTAGGCGTGTTGCCTGACGGTTCGGTGGTCTTCGCGGCACCGCTGGCCCACGGCCAAGACCCCGAGGTGCTGGCCTTCGACCATGGGTACGCAATCGAGCGCCCGCTCGACGCCACCCGCGGACCGGATCGTGACATCGTGCTGCGGGTTCAGGTCGAGCCGCTGAGTGGCCAGGGCCGGCCCCAACCGCGACTGCGCGGCTTGGACCGAGGCCTGGTCCTCGAGGAGGTCGACCCGGTCGTCCGGCAGCGGGTGGCCGCGTACGCGGTCGTCGTCTCCGAGCGCGGGCTGCTGGCGACCGAGTACTCCGACCGGACGGCGGTGGCCGAGCGGTGGGGCATGCCCGGCGGCGGGATCGATGATCACGAGGAACCGGACAAGGCGGTGCTCAGGGAGGTGGCCGAGGAGACCTCGCAATCGATCGAACTCGGCGAGTTGATCAAGATCCAGACGTCGCACTGGATCGGCCGGAGCCCCCGAGCCGACATCGAGGACTTCCACGCGATCCGGTTGATCTACCGCGGGACCTGCGCCGCACCGACGGACCCGGTGGTGGTCGATCACGGCGGCACGACCGAATCGGCGCGCTGGGTGCCGGTCGCCGAGTGGCGGCAGTTGCGCTGGACGATCAACTGGCAACAGATTCTCGGAGAACTGCTGAGCCCGGAAGGCTGACCGGGCCCAGGGACGCCTTCAGCCGATATCGCCGAGCAGGTCCTGCCGGGTGAGCACGCCGACCGGTTTGCCGTCGTCCAGCACCAGCAGCGCGTCGCCGTCGACGAGTACCTCGACGGCCTTGGCCACGGACTCGGTCGCGCCGAGCATCGGCAGCGGCTCCTCCATCACCGCGGCGACGGGGTCGGCCGGCCGGACCCGCTGGCCGAACAGGGCGCCGAGCAGGCCACGTTCGCTGACCGAGCCAACGACCTCCGCTGCCATCACCGGCGGCTCGGCCCTCACCACCGGCATCTGGCTGACGCCGTACTCCCGCAGGATCGCGACCGCCTCCGCGATGGTCTCGTTCGGATGGGTGTGCACCAGAGTCGGGAGCTCTCCCGACTTCTCCCGGAGCACGTCGCCGACGACCCGCACCGACTCGGTCGGCCGGGGCGCGAAACCGTAGCGGGTCAGCCAGGCGTCGCTGAACACCTTCGTCAGATAACCGCGTCCGGAATCGGGCAGCAGCACGACGATCACGGCGTCGGGGTCGTCGAGTTCCTGGCCGAGCCGGATGGCAGCAGCGGCGGCCATCCCGGACGAGCCGCCGACCAGCAGGGCTTCCTCGCGGGCCAGTCGGCGGGTCATGGCGAAGGAATCGGCGTCGGAGACCTCGATCACCCGATCGCACACGCTCGGGTCGTAGTTCTCCGGCCAGAAGTCTTCGCCGACGCCCTCGACCAGATACGGGCGACCGTCACCGCCGGAGTACACCGAGCCAGACGGGTCGGCCCCGACCACCTGGACCCGACCATCGGAAACCTCCTTGAGATACCGACCGGCACCGCTGATCGTGCCGCCGGTGCCCATCCCGGTCACGAAGTGGGTGATCCTGCCGTCGGTCTGCGCCCAGATCTCCGGGCCGGTGGTCTCGTAATGGCTCGCCGGATTGTTCGGGTTGGAGTACTGGTCGGGCTTCCACGCGCCCTCGATCTCGCGGACCAGTCGGTCCGACGTGGAGTAGTACGAGTTGGGGTGCTCGGGCTCGACCGCAGTCGGGCAGACAACGACCTGCGCGCCGTACGCGGCGAGCACGTTCCGCTTGTCCTCGCTGACCTTGTCCGGGCAGACGAAGACACAGTGGTAACCCTTGGCCTGGGCGACCATCGCCAGGCCGACGCCGGTGTTGCCGCTGGTCGGCTCGACGATCGTGCCACCCGGCTTGAGCTTGCCCTCGCGCTCGGCCGCCTCGATCATCTTGACCGCGATCCGGTCCTTCACCGACCCACCCGGATTGAGGTATTCCACCTTGGCCAGGATCAACGGCTTCGCCCCGCCGGTCACCCGGGACAACTTGAGCAACGGCGTGTTGCCGACGAGGTCGATCAGCGATTCGACGTACTGCACGGACTGACTCTAGTGGCCACTCGTCCGGCGGACCCCGCTGCGCGGCCCACAAACTGGCGAGGGCCGCCGTCTCCTGATCGGAGACGCGGCCCTCAGGTCCAGCTTTGTGACTGACTACCTGCGCAGATAGGACAGAATGCGCAGGATCTCGATGTACAGCCAGACCATGGTGACGGTCAGGCCGAACGCGCCGCGCCAGGACTCCTTGGCCGGAGCGCCCATCGCCACGCCCTTCTCGATGTAGTCGAAGTCGAGCACCAGGTTCAGCACGGCGAGGACAACGCCGAGCAGCGATACGCCGATGGCCAACAAGCTCACCGAGCCGGTGCCGGCATCGCGCAGGCCGATGTTGACGCCGGCGAGGGAGAGCAGGAAGTTCAGCAGCATGGCCACCGCGAACCCGATGGTCGCGATGATCACGACCTTCTGGAACTTCGGGGTCACCCGGATGTTGAAGAACTTGTACGCCGCGAGCGTCACGCCGGCGGCGGCGAACGTGCCGAGCACCGCCTGGGCCACGATCCCGCTGTACAGGTACTCGAAGTACTTGCTGATCATGCCGATGAAGACGCCCTCGATCGCGGCGTACAGCAGGACCAGACCCGGGTTGATCGTCCGGCGGAACGAGACGACCATCACGACGAGGAAGCCGACGAGCCCCGACGCGACGAGGGCGGGGAACATCAGCGTGGTCGGTAGCGCGTACCAGGCGAGTGCGGCCGTCAGGACCAGGACCGCCATGGTGATCGCCGTCTTGGTGACCACGTCGTCGAATGTCATCCGCGCGCCGGAATCGACGGGCGGTTGCTGGTAGCCCGTCTCGGGCACCTGGTGGTAGCCGTGCGGCGACTGGCCGTAGCCGCCGGGGGAATAGGGCGAGCCGTACTGCGGAGCTGCGGGTGTGAACGCGTCCTTCTTGGAGAGGATCGGGTTCGAACTGCGCAACATGAAAATGTCCTCCTGGATGGTGCACCGGGTCCGGTGCGCTGTCGTCATTCTACTGAACGCGCCCCAAAGGTCCTTTCTTCCACTCTTTGAAACGGCTAAGAGAGTGTCACGAGCCTCTGAATCCGGACCACGGCCGTCTCCGCGCACAACGGACCAAACGGCCCCGGCCGGCGGGCGAGCGGAGCGAGCCCAGACAACCCACGGATTGCGCGCCGCCGTGCTGAGGAGGAGTGAGCAGACACGCCTTTCCGTCGGCGAGCGACGACGAAGTAGGCGGCTACCAGCGCAATCCGCGGGCGAGCGGAGCGAGCCCAGACAACAAGTGCCCCCGATGGGATTCGAACCCATGCTGGAGCGGGTTTAAGCCGCCTGCCTCTGCCATTGGGCTACGGGGGCCCGGGACCGGTCGGACCGCTGCGATCCTAACTTCTCCAGTCCCGCCTCATCCGGTCTGACCTCGGGCTCAGCGCGACGGCACGTCGGAGGGCACCGCGGTCCCGCTCGGCGGGCGTCGGCGTCGGCGTGGCTGGGCCGCCGAGCCTGAGCCTGGTCTCTTCGGGCAGTTCGGCAAGATCACGAGTGGGGATCCGATTGTCGATCACCACCTTCGCGTCGGGCTCGAAGTGCACCGGCTGGACGCCGGTGATCAGCCCGGTCGTGTTGTCCCGGAAGTAGAAGTACACGTCGGCACTGATCAGCGGCGGCGAGAAGGGCGTGCTGAACGAGGTGATCGTCGGTTGCCGCACACCGCCCGCCGTGCCCTGCTGCATGCCAACCGTCCAGGAACCGTCATCGTGCATGATCACCGTGGGACCCGCTTGGGAGTGGAAGTGGCCCCACAGGACCAGCCGAGCCGGTGGGTTCGGCGTACCCATGATCACCGCGGAGGCCGCCGGTTGATGCACGGTGATCACGTCGGCTCGACGGCTGCGCGCGACCTCGACCATCCGCTGGCCCAGCTCTTCCTCGGTCTCGGGCCGATCCTTGGTGCGCTCGACACTGAACGGGATGTTGTGTTCGGGGTCATCGTCACCGAGCACGTCGATGTCCGCCGCCCGCACCACCGATCCGTCAAGGACGGTCATGCCGGCGCCCTTCATCTGGGCTTCGGTGACATCGGAGTCGTGATTGCCGGTCGACACCAGAAACGGAGTCTGACCGGCGATCGCGGCCTCGCGACGGATGCAACCGCGCTCCACCGCCGTACCGTTGACGGTGTCGTCGCCGGAGCTGATGATCAGTGACGGTTCCGTCGCTCCGGCCAGGATCTTGATCAACTCGGTGGTCGCCTGGTTGCAGTGCAGGTCGCTGAACCCCATGATCATCGTCTCGTCGAGACCCGGTTTCGGCCGTCGGCGTTCCTGCCGGGCGAGGCTGTCCAAGGACATCCGGACGTAGTTGTCGACCGCCTTCTGCTGCCGCGCAGTGAGCAGGGTGACGCCCTTGACGCCGCGGTCCAGCAGGTCGGCCAGCAGCACGCTGTCCACCGTGACGGCGTCGAACCGGCTGCCGGCACCAAGATCAACAGGGATCCGCACACCCTGGGGATCCCGGGGTGCCAGGATCGAACCGCCGATCACCGCGAGAACCACCAGGTACGCGGCGAGCGTGCGACGACGGGTCAGGTGTGGAACCACCCACGGTGCGAGCAACCGACCGCGCAGCTTGAACAATCCGAAGGCCAGCACCAGAACGGCCTCGGCAAGGAAGCCCTGACGTGCCGCCTCCGCTTCGAGGCGCTCGAGGATGCCCGCGACGGCTTCCTCCGGCTCGGCGTAGAGGGCGGCGTATGCGGCCAGGGTCTGTTCGGAGAAGAGATCGTTCAGGGTTCCCGCCGCCGAGCCCACCCCGCCGACGGTGATCGTCAAGCCGATCGGCCGCACGGGGCTGATCAGGTAGGCGTTGCCGATCGGGCCGAGATCGATCTCGACCTCACCGGAAAAGGTGCTGGCGAAGTTCACCCGATGGGGGCCAAGATAGTCGTCGACGTCGGCGTTGGCGATTCCCCAGACCGCCGCCAGGGGGAGGGCGGCGACGGCCGCGAGGACAGTCACCAGCACCGCCCTGGCCAGTCCACTCAGTAAGGTGCGCCGGGACCGTACGCGCGCTACGTGACGTGCGAGCACCATGGGCAGCGTTCGGCGCCGACGGGTTGCCGGATCCTTCATAGGCCGTTGACATTACCCGCGATGTCACACCTCGGGGCGGCATTGGAGCGACCGGAGGCCACCGACGGCGAGGAGCGAAACGAGGATCAGTCGAGGTAGATCTTGCGCGGATGGACGGCGTGCGCACCGGCCACCCGGTCCAGGAAGAGCATTCCGTCGCAGTGATCTATCTCGTGCTGCAGGGCTCGAGCCTCGAAAGCATCGGTCTCGATCATGATGCGCTCGCCCGATCCCGGAAGCTGGCCGGCGACGGTGATCTTGGTCGCGCGCTTCACGTCGCCGGTCAGATCCGGCACGGACATGCAGCCTTCGCGGCCCTTCTCCTGACGGCTGGCGTCGACGACCTCGGCGTTGACCAGCACGATCAGACCGTGCTTGGTGCGGGCTTTCGGATGGGCGGAGACGTCGACACAGAACGCCTTCGCGGCCACCCCGACCTGAGGAGCCGCCAGCCCGACGCAGCCGGGCGACACCCGCATGGTCGCCACCAGATCGGCAAGGAGTTGGACGATCGCCGGGTCGGCCGGGTCGACCTCGGGACCGTGCGCCGACAGCACGGGGCTCGGTGCGCGGACGACGTCCATCACCCGGCCCGCCGGCAAGTCGAAGAGGCTGAGACTCACAGCTCGTCGTTCTCCAGCAGTCGCAGGCCGGCATCGACGCCGAGCTCGTCGGACACCTCGGCCAGGCGCGCCCGGAGCTCATCGACCTGGGCCGACGCCGGCAGGTCCACCTCGGCCAGCAGCACGTAGAGGCCGTTGGACAGCCGGGTCGTCAGGTCGGTGATGTTGCCACCCGCATCGGCGAGGACGCCCGCCAGCCGGGCGACGATCCCGAGCCGGTCGGCTCCGTGCACGGTGACCAGATAGGTGTCGCCGAGCGGGCGCTGATCGTGATCGCTCGGCACCTCGCGCACGGTCACGTCGAGCGAGCCGTCGGCCAACGGTTGCAACGCCGCCTCGACACGGGCGGCCTGAGCGTCGCCGGCGCAGATCAGCGTCATCGCGAAATGGCCGCGGAGCAAGGTCATCGAGGAGTCTTCGAGATTCATCCCGGACTCGGCGAGGATCTCCGCCGCCTGGGCGATGATGCCCGGCCGGTCATGTCCGACGACGGTGATGGCGAGGAAAGTCACCCGCGACATTCTCCTGCATCGTTGTCCTGAGCCTGTCGAAGGCCGTCTCCTGAGCCGGTCGAAGGGCCGCTGATCCATCCCCTTCGAAAGGCTCAGGGTGGCTAGCTCGCGGACTGGTCAGCGAGCCATCAGCTCGAGCGCGATGCCGTCCAGGATGTCGGATTCGCTGATGATCAGTTCGTCCACGGAGGTCCGGGTGGCGATCCTGGCCACGATCAGCGCACCGCCGGTGATCACGTCGGCCCGTTGCGGATGCATCGACGGCAGGGCACGGATCTCCTCGACGGTGAGCGAGCGCAGCGTGTGCAGCAGCGCGGCGATGCCCTCGCGGGGAATGGTGGAACCGTGCACCCGCTCGCGGTCGTACTGCTCGAGCTGTAGGTAGACGCCCGCCAGGGTGGTGGCGGTGCCGGCCACGCCGATCCAGGTGCCGACGGATCCGAAGTCGACGCCCGAGCTGTCCAGGAGTTGATCGACGTAGCGCGCGGCCCGCTCAAGATCATCCGGGGCCGGTGGGTTGATCTTGAGATAGCGCTCGGTCAGTCGGACCGACCCGATGTCGAGTGAGATGGCTGAGTGCAACTCGCCCCGGGCGGAGCCGGTGATCAACTCGGTGGAACCGCCGCCGATGTCCATCACCAGCACCGGTTCGCCGGTCGGGCGTACCCGACTGAGCGCGCCGAGGAAGGACAACTGGGCCTCTTTGTCACCACTGATCACATCGGGCGGCACACCGAGCCGCTGTTGCACGCCGTCGAAGAACTCGTCGCGGTTCCTGGCGTCCCGGGACGCCGAGGTGGCGACGAAGTGCACGCGGTCGGGCGGCACGCCCGCGTCCTTGATCAACTTCGCGTACTGATCGACGACCGCGAAGGTCCGGCGCAGGGCGTCGGGATGGAACTCCCCCGTCGCGTCCACGCCCTGGCCGAGCCGGACGATCTCGGTGCGGCGGTCGAGATCTTCGAGTCCCCCGCCGGGCTGCGGCCTGGCGATGAGCAGCCGGAGCGAATTCGTTCCGCAGTCGATCGCGGCCACTGTCGTCATGATTCCTCCAGCACGGGTTGGTCGGTCAGACACGGCCGGGTCCAGAACTCCCCGATCATCGCCAGCGCCTCGTCGCCGAGCGGGTTCACTCCCGGACCGGCGGCCAGCGCATGGGCGACGAGGGCGTGCAGGCACTTCACCCGGTCTGGCATTCCTCCTGCGCTGACGCCGGCAATCTGGGCGACCTCGCCCAGTCGGCGGCGATCGGCCAGGTAGGACTGATGGGCGCGCTGGTACGCGGCCGCCAGATCGGGATCCGCAGCCGAGCCGCTGCGCCATGGCAGCCATGGTGCCCTGCGATTCGAGTGTCGAGCACGCCGCGGTGGCCCGCGGGCAGGTCAGGTAGTAGGTCGTCGGGAAGGGCGTGCCGTCCGCGAGCACCGGTCGGGTGGCGACGACGGCGGGCTTGCCGCATCGGCAGCGGTGCGCGACGCCGACCACCGCGCGCGGCGGACGGCCGAGCTGAGCGGCGATGATCGACGCGTCCCGGGCGGTCATCGGTTCGATCACGGTCCCATCCTGTCAGGCCGCGAAGATAAGCTCCCCCGCATGACAGGCGGAGTGGCTGTGGTCGGCAGTATCAGCGCGGATCTGACCGTCTTCGCCCATCCGTTGCCGCGACCGGGCGAGACGGTGATCGGCGAGGCCTTCTCGATGGTGCTCGGCGGGAAAGGGGCGAACCAGGCCCTGGCGGCGGCACGCGCCGGTGCCCGGACCTTCATGGTGGGTGCGGTCGGCGACGACCTCTTCCGGGCACTGACCCTCGACACGCTGACCACCGAAGGCATCGACACCTCCTCGGTGCAGGTGGTCGACGGGAACACCGGTATCGCGCACATCAGGGTCGACACCGCCACCGGGCAGAACGACATCGCGATCGTGCCGAACGCCAACCACCGGCTGCGGCCGGACGCCGTCGAGCGGAGCTTGCGCGACCTCGCCGGGGAGGTGTCGGTGGTGCTGATCCAGCTGGAGATTCCGTTGCCGGTGGTCAGTCGGGTGATCGAGACCTGCCGCGTCCTCGGTCTGCAGTTGATCGTGGATCCGGCTCCCGCCCAGCCGTTGCCCGCCGACGCGTGGCGCGGAGTTTCGATCGTGGTGCCCAACGAAACCGAGGCCGAGGTGCTCACCGGAGTTCGTACCGGTGATCGGGAGTCGGCCGAGCGGGCCGGTCGGTGGTTTCTCGATCGCGGTGTCCAGACGGCGATGATCACGCTGGCCGAACGCGGACTTCTGGTCATCGACGGCGAGGCCGTCACCGAGCAACCGGCCTTCTCCGTCGAAGCGGTCGACACCACCGCAGCGGGTGACGCCTTTGCCGGGATGCTGGGGGCCAGTCTCGCCTGGGGCCTACCGTTGCCGGCGGCGGTGCGGCGCGGACTCGCGGCCGGAGCGCTGGCGGTCACCGTGCGCGGGGCGAGCCCGAGCCTGCCGACCGCTCGGGCGGTCGACGATTTCCTCGCCGGGTCGCCTTTAGCGGGGGGTCACGGTCGGCGTCGGCGTCGGCGTCGCCGTCGCATTGTTCGGCTTCGTGTCCGGGGTGATCGGCTTCGGCTCCCTGGCCTTCGGCTTGGGTGGCGCGGGCTTGTCCGCCGCCTCGACCGAGCCCCAGAGCTTCGACCACCAGGCCACCGGCGCCGGTGCCTCCGTCTTGTTCTGGGCGGTGATCTCAGCACCCCCGCCCAGCGGCTTGCCGTCTGGTCCCACGACCCGGTAACCGGTCTCACCCGGCATGACCCAGCCCAGCCGCTCGCGGGCCTGGGTTCGGACGTAGTCGGGATCCTGCCAGCGGGTCATCTCCGTCTGAAGGTCGTCGATCCGCTGTTGCCGTTGGGCGATCTCGGCCTGGGTCGCCGCGATCTCATGCGCCTGCGCGAAGTAGATCCGCAACGAGGTCGCGTACGAGATGGTCAGGATCAGCAGCACCACCGCCAATGCGATGGCTCGGGCGGTGAAACTGGTCCGTTGCCGATTGGCGGCGGACGCCGGCGGCTGGCCGGGGTTGTCCTGCTTCTCGAGCTCGGCGGCGACCCGGCCGCTGCGCCGCGGGCCTGGTTGCGGACGCGCGGCTTCCCCCGGCCGGGACCTGCCCCCGGTCGAGAGGTGGACCGTGGTCCGGCGGCCATCAGCCCGCGAACCTCGGGAAGGCCGAGGTGCCCGCATAGCGGGCCGCGTCGTCGAGATCCTCCTCGATCCGCAGCAGCTGGTTGTACTTGGCCACCCGATCGGTCCGGGCCGGGGCGCCCGACTTGATCTGACCACAGTTGGTGGCCACGGCGAGGTCGGCGATCGTGGTGTCCTCGGTCTCACCGGAGCGGTGGCTCATCATGCAACGGAAGCCGGCGCGGTGCGCGAGATCCACGGCGTCCAGGGTTTCGGTCAGTGAGCCGATCTGGTTGACCTTGACCAGCAGGGCGCTGGCCGCCTTCTCGGCGATGCCACGCTGCAGGCGGGTGACATTGGTGACGAACAGGTCGTCGCCGACGATCTGCACCTTGTCGCCGATCTTGCCCATCAACGCACTCCAGCCGGCCCAGTCGTCCTCGGCCAGCGGATCCTCGATGGAGACGATCGGGAAGTCTTTGATCCACTGCTCGTAGATCGCGGTCATCTCGTCGGCGGACTTGGTCGCCGCCCTCCCAGCCGTAGAGCCCGTGCTCTCGGTGAAGAACTCGGTGCTGGCGACGTCGAGGGCCAGGGCGATGTCGGTGCCGAGCTTCAGGCCGGTCGACTCGATGGCCGTGGAGATGAGCTCGAGCGCGGCGACGTTGGCGGGCAGGTTCGGCGCGAATCCGCCCTCGTCACCGAGGCCGGTGGAAAGACCCTGCTTCTTCAGCACGGACTTCAGCGCGTGGTAGACGGTGGCACCCTGCTCGAGGGCGTCGCGGAAGGTCGCGGCGCCGATCGGGGCGATCATGAACTCCTGCACGTCGACGTCGGAGTCGGCGTGCGAGCCGCCGTTGACGATGTTCATCATCGGCACCGGCAGCGTGTGCGCGTTCGGGCCGCCGACATAGCGGTAGAGCGGAAGGTCGGCGGAGTTCGCGGCGGCGTGGGCGACGGCCAGGGAGACACCGAGAATAGCGTTCGCCCCGATCTTGGCCTTGTTGTCGGTGCCGTCCAGGTCGAGCATGGCCTGATCGATCAGCCGCTGCTCGCTCGCCTCGTAGCCGATCAACTCAGGGCCGAGCGTCTCGACGACACCGAGCACGGCCTTGCTGACGCCCTTGCCGCCGTACCGAGCCTCGCCGTCGCGCAACTCGACGGCCTCGAAGGCGCCAGTGGAGGCACCGGAGGGGACCGCGGCGCGCCCCTCGGAATTGTCGTCGAGGATGACCTCGACCTCCACGGTCGGGTTGCCGCGCGAGTCCAGGATTTCGCGCGCGCCGATGAACTCAATACTGGCCACGAGTGTGCTGCCTTTCCGCTGCTGCCCGGACTCGCGGCTTCGCGAGGGCCTTTGGGCACGAGAGATCGAATGGTGCGATCAGCCTATCGGCGCGGGCGGCGGCTGCCACCCAGGCACTCCGCGGCTGCGGCCGGTAACTCCGGCGACCGCTCAGGAGCGGCGCTTGCGGAGGCTCAGCGCGTGCGCCAGGTTGACCCCGACGATGCCGGCCCACGCGATGGCCATCCCGGTCAGGTTGCCTGACTCCATCCCGGTGCCGGTGATCGCGGTGATCGGCACCCCGAGCGAGAGCGAGACGATGCCGAGCGCGAACTGCTTTCCGCGGCCCGACTGCTCGCCGCTCTCCGCCCGTCGCGCGGCCTCGGCCTGATAACGCAACTCTCCAGCCTGGATGGCTGCGAGTTCTTCCACTCGTTGGGCCAGGCCGGCGGCGATCTGATCCTCGAAATCCATTCCCAGTTCGAGGCGCGCCGCCCAGGCGGCGGCGACGTCCTTGCGGGTTTCCGGGCTGGGCTGCGGCTGATGGAACTGCTGAGGTGGCGGCTGCTGGAACTGCTGCGGCGGCTGGTTCGGGTACTGCGGCTGGGGCGGGTACGGCCCCGGTCCATAGGACGGCGGCGGCCCGGGTCGGGGTGGCACCGCCGGCTGCGACATGACCACACTTTAGCTCGGCTAGTGCTTGCGCCTGGAAGTTCGCCGAGGGTCCGCGTCGTCCGGGTGCGTGCCTGGCCGAGGAGGGGTCGCCCGTGGGCGAATCAGCAGGCGTGACCACTATGGGCCGGGATGAGGCCCTTCGACCCGGCGTATCTCGGACTCCAGCCCGCGTACCGCCGTCCGCATGGCCTGATCGGGATCGATCCCGTGGCGGTTGGCCCGGGCGACCAGGGCGAGCATCTGCTGCCCGACCTGGTCCGCGGTGATCACCTCGTCCGGCAGGTCCACCTCGTGCCGCCGGGACCGCACCCGGCTGATGATCTTGTTGGCCCGCGCCAGCGCGGAGAGTTGCTCCGGGATGCCCTGCAGCACCGAGGTTCGTCCTTTCTCGGTCGCCTTGCGCTGCTCCCAGGTGAAGTTGAGGTCGTCGGGGACGCGATCGGTGCCGAAGACGTACGGGTGGCGGGCGATCAGCTTGTCGGCGATCCCGCCGGCGACCTCCGCCACGGTGAAGCCGTCCTCGGTCTCGGACGCGATCTCGGAGTGGAAGATCACCTGCAGCAGCAGGTCTCCGAGCTCCTCCCGAAGGTGATCTTGGTCACCGCTCTCGATCGCCTCGACCACCTCGCAGGTCTCCTCGACCAGATACTGCACCAGTGACTCATGGGTCTGCTGCGGCGTCCCACGGGCACTCCCGACGCAGCCGGCCCATCACCGCGACGAGTCGTTCGATCTCGGTCGACGAGTGTCCGGGCCCAACCACTGGCTTGCTCGTCGCTACTGCGTCTGCGGAGCGACCGGTCGGGCGAGCGAACCGGACTGGTCGCTGACGATCGTCTTCTGATCGGGGTCGAGTACGCCGAACCGTGGGTTGAGGGTCACCGGCTCCTTGGTGCGGGCCGCCACGTAGGCGTCGGCGCCGATTTTGCGGGCCACGAACTCCGGATCGACGGCGTCGTAGGCGAGCACCTTCGCCCGCGGATCATCAAGGAGCGGGGCGAGATTGCTGCCCTTCAGCAGGACGTCCCGATCGCCGTCGGTGATCACGATGTTGTTCGCCGCCGCGATCCGGTCGGCGATGGCTCCCTGGATGAGCGCGTCGGCCACGGCGGAGCTCGGGATCTGCTGATCGGGCAGGGCCGCGGTGACGCCGTCAAAGGCCTCGTCCAACTGGCGCTGGGTGATCTTGGTGTCACCGACATAGGCGACCACGCCCGGCTCGGCGTCCGCTGCAACCCGACGCCACGAGGGCCAGCAGCGGCCACTCCCGCGAGCCGGGCCGTGAACTTCGCCGAGCGAGCCGTCCGGCGATTCCGAGACTTCATTGACCATCCCATCTGCACTTGCCGCGCCAATCCACGAACATCGGGGCCGATCCTACGACAGCCCGGCGGATCAGCCGGTGCTGAAGATGTCGGTGATCACCCGCTGAACACCAATCCAGCAGGTCGGTGTCCTTCACCGGCGGACCACCGATCACCGCACTCATCGGTCGCGGCACCAGGATGTGTCCGGCGACATCCTTGACCACGCTGCGGGGGTAGAGCCGCTGCAGCCGCAGCACCCGGGACTCGGGCAGGCTGGCGGGTCCGAAGCGGATGAACGTGCCCTGGCCGACGATCTCGTTCAGCCCGGCCGAGCGGGCCAGCAGCCGGAACCGGGCCACCGCGAGCAGATTGCCGACCTCCTCCGGCGGCGGGCCGTACCGATCGTGCAACTCGGCCTCGACCGCTTTGACGTCGGCCTCGGCGCGTACCTCGGCCAACCGCTTGTACATCTCCAGCCGCAGCCGCTCGGACTCGACGTAGTCGGTCGGGCAGGTGGGCGTCGATCGGCAACTCGATCCGTACCTCGGGGTCGGGCTCGGTGTCGTGGCCGCGGAACTCCGCGACCGCCTCGCCGACCAGCCGGATGTAGAGGTCGAAGCCGACGTCGGCGATGTGCCCGGACTGCTCGCCGCCCAGCAGGTTGCCGGCGCCGCGGATCTCCAGGTCCTTCATCGCCACCGCCATGCCGGCACCGAGATCGGCATGGGCGGCGATGGTGGCCAGCCGATCATGGGCGGTCTCGGTCAGCGGCTTGTCCGGCGGATAGAGGAAGTAGGCGTAGCCGCGCTCCCGGCTGCGGCCGACCCGGCCGCGGAGCTGATGCAGCTGGGAGAGACCGAGCAGGTCGGCGCGATCGACCAGCAACGTGTTGGCGGTCGAGATGTCCAGGCCCGCCTCGACGATCGTGGTGCAGACCAGGACGTCGGCGCGCCGCTCCCAGAAGTCGATCATGACCTGCTCCAGCCGCTGCTCACTCATCTGGCCGTGCGCGGTGACCACCCGGGCTTCGGGGACCAGCTCGGAGATCCGCCGGGCGGTCTTGTCGATGCTCTGCACCCGGTTGTGGACGTAGAAGACCTGGCCCTCGCGGAGCAGTTCGCGGCGGATGGCCGCGGTCACCTGGCTCTCGTCGTACGGGCCGGCGAAGGTCAGCACCGGGTGCCGCTCCTCCGGCGGCGTCATGATCGTGCTCATCTCCCGGATGCCGGTGATCGCCATCTCCAGCGTCCGCGGAATCGGGGTGGCGGACATGGCCAGGACGTCGACGTGGGTGCGCAGCCGCTTGAGCTGCTCCTTGTGCTCGACGCCGAATCGCTGCTCCTCGTCGATGATCACCAGACCGAGGTCTTTGAACGCGATCTCCCCGCTGAGCAGGCGATGCGTGCCGACCACCACGTCGACCTGGCCGTCCTTGAGACCGGAGATGGTGGCCTTGGTCTCGGCGTCGGACTGGAAACGGCTGAGCGGCGCGACGTTGATCGGAAAGCCGGCGTAACGGTCGGCGAAGGTCGCGTGATGCTGCTGGACCAGCAGCGTGGTCGGCACCAGGATCGCCACCTGCTTGCCGTCCTGCACCGCCTTGAACGCGGCGCGTACCGCGATCTCGGTCTTGCCGTAGCCCACGTCGCCGCAGATCAGCCGGTCCATCGGGACGATCTGCTCCATGTCGCGCTTGACCTCCTCGACGGCCGCGAGCTGGTCGGGGGTCTCGACGAAGTTGAACGCGTCCTCGAGCTCGCGCTGCCAGGTCGTGTCCGGTGAGAACGCATGACCGCGGGTGGCCTGGCGGGCCGCGTACAGCTTGATCAACTCGGCGGCGATCTCGCGGACCGCCTTGCGGGCGCGGCCCTTGCGCTTGGCCCAGTCCGCACCGCCCATCTTGTCCAGGGTCGGATTCTCGCCGCCGACGTAGCGGGTCACCTGGTCGAGGGCATCCATCGGCACGTACAGCCGGTCGCCCGGCTGGCCGCGCCGCGACGGTGCGTACTCGATCACCAGGTATTCGCGTACCGAGCCTGCGACCGAGCGCTGGACCATCTCGACGTAGCGGCCGACACCGTGCTGGCTGTGCACCACGGCGTCGCCGGAGGAGAGCTCGAGCGGATCGATCTGGTTCTTCCGGCGCGCCGGCATCTTCCGACTCGCCTTGTCGGCGGACCGCTGACCCGAGAGGTCGGCCGTGGTGAACACGGCGAGCTTGATCTCGTCGACCACGAAGCCGTGCTCGAGCTCACCGGTGACCAGCGAGACGATGCCGGCGGCCGGCAGGTCGTCGAGTCGGTCGACCAGCCGCACCGGCAACTCGTGCTCGACGAGGACCTCCGACAACCGCTGGCTGGTGCCGCGCCCCTCGGCGACCAGCACGACCCGCCAGCCGTCGCGGACCCGGCCCGCGATGTCACGCATCGCCGCCTCGGTGTCGCCGCGATACAGCTCCGCCACTCGACCGGGGATGGTGCGCGACTCGACACCGCCACCGCTGATCCGGGCGCTGAAGTCGATGATCTCGCCGTCGTCGGTGCGGATGGCGTCCGGGCCGTCCGCTGACGGAGCCGCGCTGAACGGCGAGAGCGTCCACCAGGTCAGACCACGGTCGAGCGCGGTCGCGCGGACCTCGGCCAGCGAACGGTAGGAGGAGGCGCCCAGATCGATCGGGGCCTGACCGCCGCCCGCCGCCGCGGCCCAGGAGGCGTGCAGGAACTCCTCGCTGGTCTTGACCAGATCGATGGCGCGGCCGCGGACCAGTTCGGGGTCGCAGATCAGCACCTGGGTGCCGGTCGGAAGCAGCTCGACCAGCAGTTCCATGCCGTCGACCAGCGCCGGGCGACAGGGCCTCCATGCCGTCGACGGCGTGGCCCTGGGCGATCTTGTCGAGCATCTCGATCAGCTCGGGGTGCTGCTCGGCCAGCGCGGCGGCCCGGGCGCGGACGTCGTCGGTCAGCAGCAGTTCGCGGCACGGCGAGGCGATGACCTCGGTCAGCGACAGGTCGCTCGATCGCTGGTCGGCCACCGAGAAGTAGTGGATCTCCTCTACCGTGTCGCCGAAGAAGTCCACCCGGACCGGGTGCTCCTCGGTGGGCGGGAAGATGTCGACGATGCCACCGCGTACGGCGAACTCCCCGCGCCGTTCGACCAGGTCGACCCGGACGTACGCGGCACCGACCAGGGCGACGGTCAGGTCGCCGAGATCGAAGTCCGTGCCGACGGCGAGGCGGACCGGTTCGCAGGTCGGCCAGCCCTTTGACCTGGGGCTGCAGCACGCTCCGGATCGGCGCCACGATGATCTTCGGCGGCGTCACGCCGGCGTGGCCGGCCAGCCGGCGGAGCACCGCGAGCCGGCGGCCGACGGTGTCCGAGCGGGGGCTCAACCGCTCGTGCGGGCAGGGTTTCCCAGGCCGGGTAGTAGGCGACCTCGTCCTCGCCGAGCAGGCACTCCAGCGTTGCGGTGACGCCCTCGGCCTCCCGGAAGGTGGACGTGACGATCAGCACCGGCCGATCGGCGCCCCCGTGCTGCTTGGTCGCGGCCAGGGCGGCCGCGATGAAGGGCCGCATCGGGGGCGGTGAGGTGAGGTCGAGCACCGGCTGGCGACCGCCGCGCGCGTCTGCGATGGTGCGGACGATGGTGGGTTCGGTGCAGAAGAGGTCGACGAGTCCCGAAAGGGTCACCGGCACAACCTACAGGCGCGAACCGACGTTTTTCTGTGCCGCGACAACTGGTCCGGAAGTCATGAGTTGAAGGCGCTCTGGGTGGTCTCGAGGCCGACCTGGACCAGCGACTCGACCGCGTCGGCGGCACGGCTGATCTCGACGGCGACCTCCTCGCGGGTACTCGACGGAAAGTTGCTCAGCAGGAAGTCGGCGGGATCCTGACGGCCCGGCGGTCGACCGATGCCGACCCGGACCCGGAAGTAGTCACCGGTGCCGAGCGACTTCCGGATGGACTTGAGCCCGTTGTGGCCGTTGTCGCCGCCGCCGAACTTGACCCGGAGCTGTCCGGGGTCGATGTCGAGCTCGTCATGCACGACGATCAGCCGGGTCGAGGTCGATCTTGTAGTAGTCGAGCAAGCTTGGCCACGGGTCCGCCGGTCTCGTTCATGAACGTCCGTGACTTGGCCAGCAGCAGCCGGCTGCGCGTCCGGCCCGGGTGGTCCGAGCCGACCCTCGGCGACCTCGGCCCGGATGCCCCGGGCGACGCGTGAAGCGCGCCGACAGCCGGGTCGCCAGCTCCTCGACCACCAGGTAGCCGACGTTGTGCCGGTGACGCGCGTAGGTCGGGCCCGGATTGCCGAGCCCGACCACCAGCCAGGGCTGCATGACGAGTCGATCAGGCGGTTTACGCCTCGGGCTCGGCTCGGACTCGGCGGGCGCCTCGTCCGGTGCCGTCTCCGCCGCGACCGTCGGCTCGATGCCGGCCTCGGCCTCGGCCTCGGCCAGCTCGGCCTCGGCGGCCTCGGCCGACTGCGCGGCGGTGATGTTCACGATCAGCGTGTCCGGCTCCATGCCGAGCGTCGAGCCCTCGGGCAGCTCGAGATCGCTCGGCCAGGATCTGCGTGCCGGCGGGCAGGCCCTCGATCGACACGCACGATCTGCGTCGGGATGTGCGTGGCCTCGGCCTCGACGGTGATGCTGTTGCGGTCGACCACGACCAGGGTCTCCGAGGCGGCTTCGCCCTCGACGTGCAGCGGCACATCGACGGTGACCTTCTCGCCGCGAGCGCACGATGACCAGGTCGACGTGCTCGATCGTGTGCTTCAGCGGGTCACGCTGCACCTGCTTGGGCAGCGCGAGCTGGGACTTGCCGTTGACGCTCGATCGACAGCAGGGCGTTGGCGGTGCGAAGCGCCAGCAGGGTCTCGTGACCCGGCAGCGCGATATGGATCGGATCGGTTCCGTGGCCGTACAGGACGGCGGGCACCTTCTGGGCGCGGCGGATCCTGCGGGCAGCACCCTTGCCGAACTCTGTGCGCAATTCAGCAGTGAGCTTTACCTCGGGCACGAACGAACTCCTCGAAACTGGCGATTGATGATCAAGCTGAGACCCAGCGAGGACGAACGCAGACGTCCGACCTTGTCGATCACGGTCCTGCGGACCCTCGCCGAGGCAACCTGGCAACTCTAGCCGAGTGGCTCCTGTGCCGCCAACTGAGAAGTGTCTCCGGAGCCCACGCTGCGTTCTGCGCCCTGGTTGTACCCGGTTCTCTGACCGCGGGAACCGGGACGAGGTGAGCTAGCTCTGGCCGCCGAAGAGGCTGGTCACGGAGCCGTCCTCGAAGACTTCGCGGATCGCACGGGCGATCAGCGGGCCGATCGAGAGCACGGTCAGTGAGTCGAACCGGCGTTCTTCGGGGATCGGCAGCGTGTTGGTGACGATCACCTCCTCGAAGGCGGTCGCCTTCAGCCGGTCGATCGCCGGCCCGGAGAGAACGGCATGGGTCGCGGCGGCGATCACGGCCTTGGCGCCGCGGGCCCGCAGGGCTTCGGCGGCCTGGCAGATGGTCCCGGCGGTGTCGATCATGTCGTCGACCAGCAGGCAGACCCGGCCCTCGACCTCGCCGACCACCTCGTGCATCACGACGGTGTTGGCGATGCTGTGGTCACGGCGCTTGTGGATGATCGCCAGCGCGCAGCCCAGCTCGTCGGTCCACATGTCGGCCAGCCGCACCCGGCCGGCGTCCGGTGAGACGACGGTCATCTCGGCGGTGTCGTACTTGTCCTGGACGTACTGCGACAGCACCGGCAGCGCCCAGAGGTGGTCGACGGGGCCGTCGAAGAACCCCTGGATCTGGGCGGCGTGCAGGTCGACCGACATCAGCCGGTTGGCCCCGGCGACGCGGAACATGTCGGCGATCAGCCGGGCCGAGATCGGCTCCCGGCCGCGGTGCTTCTTGTCCTGCCGGGCGTACGGATAGAACGGCGCGACGACGGTGATCCGCTTGGCCGAGGCGCGCTTCAGCGCGTCGACCATGATCAACTGCTCCATCACCCACTCGTTGACCGGTGCCGCATGGCTCTGGATCACGTACGCGTCGCAGCCGCGCACCGACTCCTCGAACCTCACGTAGATCTCGGAGTTGGCGTAGCTGATCGCCCGGGTCGGCACGATGTCGACCTCGAGCAAGGTCGCCACCTCGGCCGCAAGCTCAGGGTAGGCCCGCCCGGAGAACAGCATCAGGTGCTTGACGTTGGGACGTTTGAAGCCCGTCACTGGTGGGAGCCTTCCGACGTGACCTGTTGACCCTGGAGCGGGGCGCTCTCGGTCTGTTGATCGTTGGAGCTCGGTCTCGCCGAGCCGGCGCTGATCGAGCGCGGCCTCGGCCGCCCGGGCGGTCTTGGTGCCGGCCCGCTTCCGAGCCACCCAGCCGGGCACGTTGCGCTGCCGGCCGCGACCCACGGCCAGTTCGCCGATCCCGACGTCGGAGGTGATGGTCGAGCCCGCGGCCACGTAGGAGCCGTCGGCGATCTCCAGCGGCGCAGTGAGGACGGAGTTGCTGCCGACGAAGGAGAACGCGCCAACGCTCGTGGTGGACTTGGTGACCCCGTCGTAGTTGGCGAAGATCACCCCGGCCCCGATGTTGGCGCCTTCGCCGACCACCGCGTCGCCCAGATAGCTCAGGTGGGGGGCTTTGGCGCCCGCCCCGATCTGGGCGTTCTTGGTCTCGACGAAGGTGCCGATCTTGCCGCCGGTACCCAAGGTGGTCCCGGGCCGCAGGTACGCGAACGGGCCGACGGTCGCATCGGCGCCGATCACGCTCAGCGAGCCGTGGGTGCGGGTCACCGTCGCGTTCTCACCGATCTCGACGTCGACCAGGGTGGTGTCCGGGCCGATGGTCGCCCCGGCGGCCACGGAGGTCGCGCCTTCCAGCGACGTCCCCGGCAGCAGCGTGACATCAGGCCCAAGATCGACCGAGGCGTGCACCCAGGTGCTCCCCGGGTCGACGACCGTCACTCCTTCGCGCATCCAGTGTTCGAGGATTCGCCGGTTGACCTCGGCGTTCATCCGGGACAGCTGGACCCGATCATTGACCCCTTCGGTCTGCCAGAGATCGTCGATCAGGTAGGCGCCGACGGTCTGGCCGGCCTCGCGGGCGATGGTCAGCACGTCGGTGAGGTAGAGCTCTCCCTGATCGTTGGTCGGGGCCAGTTGGGCCAGGGCCGCGCGCAGCACATCGGCCTCGAAGACGAAGGTGCCCGAGTTGATCTCGTCGATCGCCCGTTGGACATCGTCGGCGTCGCGATGCTCGACGATGCCGGTCACCAGCCCGTCGGCGTCGCGCAGGATGCGGCCGTACCCGCTCGGATCGGGCACGCGGGCGGTCAGCACGGTGATCGCCGCCTGCTGCCGACGGTGCTCGAGGAGCAGCGCCGCGAGGGTGTCCGCCGTGAGCATCGGGACGTCGCCGAGCGTGACGATGACCTCACCGCTCAGGTCCGCCAACTGGCCGAGCGCGATCTGTACGGCATGGCCGGTGCCCAGTTGTTCGCTCTGGACCGCAGTCAGCACATGCGGCGCGACCTCGGCCAGATGGGCCTCGACCTGATCCCGTCGATGCCCGACGACCACCACGATGTGTTCCGGCCGCACGTTGGTCGCTGCGGTCACCGCATAGCTGAGCATCGAATGCCCGGCGATCTCGTGCAGCAGCTTGGATCGGGAGGATTTCATCCGCTTGCCCTCACCGGCGGCCAGGATGACGACCGCGTGCGGGCGGACGGTCGGATTGTTCAGGCAACAACTCGCTCCTTCACCCAAAGCTGACGATCCGCTCCCCGGGTAGGAGTCGAACCTACGTCGCTAGTCCTGATTCAAAGTCAGGCGGGCCCTGCCGGCAGACCAACCGGGGAATGCAAGACGCGGCCCATCTTCGCATCCGAGCGCCCGCGTCGGGCGGGCGGCTGCAGGTCGAGATGCGCCACCCGCCGCCGGCTGCGCCGCTCCCTCACCGACCAGGCCCGCGACGAGTAGGCTCTGCGCCGACCGCGCGCTCGATGCGAAATGCCTGCCCCAGATTGAGTCCAGTGACTATCTCCACGCCCCTGGCGACGCGGACCTCCGCCGCCGCCGTGACCGTCATGTTCGCCGTGAACGGCATGCTGCTCGGAGGGTACGGCGGCTCACTGCCGTCGCTGCGGGAGAAGATCGGCATCGACGCGACCCAGATCGCGATCATGCTGTTCATCGGCGGCGGCGGCCGGGATCTTGTCGATGCAGGTGGGTGGCCGGCTCGCCGACGCCATCGGTGCCCGGAAGGTGACCCTGGCGGCCCTGCCGATCCTGATCGCCGCGTCCGTGACGATCGCCCTGGCCGGCAACTTCGCCGTGGCGGTGCTCGGAGCAATCCTGATCGGGCTGGGCAACGGCGCGATGGACGTCGCGATGAACGCACTCGGCGTCCAGGTCGAGCGCGCGCCGCCGGCGACCGATCATGAGCTTCTTCCACGCCTTCTTCTCGGTCGGCAACTTCATCGGAGCGGGTGCGGTGCTGCTGCTGGCCAAGCTGCTGGACATCACCGGCGGGGAACATCGTCACGCCGCTGATGATCACGCTGGCCGTGGTCGCCGTCGATCGTGCTCGGTGCTGCTGATCCGGATCGCCCCGGAGGCGGAGGTGATCGACCACAAGGTCGACGGCGGTACGGACCCGGATCCCGCGCGCGGCCTGGGTCCTGGGCCTGATGGCCCTGGCCTTCGGCCTGTCGGAGGGCACGGCGGTCGACTGGTCCTCCCTGCACGTCACCGACGTGGCCGGGGTGGATCCCACCACCGGTGCGCTCGGGCTGATCGCGGTCAGCGGCTTCATGGTGGTCATCCGGCTGCTCGGCGATCGACTGGTCGCCCGCTTCGGCCGCCGGGCCGTCGTCCGCTTCGGGGGCGCCTGCGCCAGCCTCGGCTATCTGACCGTCACCTTGGTGAGCAGCCTGCCGCTGCTGGTCGCCGGCTGGGCGCTGGTCGGGTTCGGGGTCGGGATGATCGCCCCGCAGGTCTACGCCGTGGCCGGCCACATGGGCGGCGGTCGGGTCCTGGCGGTCGTGGTCACGTTCGGCTACGCGGCGTTCCTGATGGGCCCGGCGGTGGTGGGCTTCCTCGTCAACCGACTCGGCATCCATCACGCGATGATCGTCCCGGCGGTGCTGTGTGCCGGCATCGTCGCGTCTGGCGTCGACCATGCCGCGCACCGACGAGGACCTCAGCCCGGCCCTGCCCTGAACGCCGGAGCCCCGGCATACGATCAGGCCCGTGGCCGAGGGTGACGAGCAGGACGAGGTCGACGGCGTCGTCGAGGCCTGGCGGCGCGAGCGGCCCGACCTCGACGTGACGCCGATGCAGGTGCTGTCCCGGATCAGCCGGCTGGCCCGGCACCTCGATCGGGAGCGGGCCGGTGCGTTCAGCCGGCACGACCTGGAGTACTGGGAGTTCGACGTGCTCGCCGCCCTGCGCCGGGCCGGCAGTCCCTATCACCTGACGCCCGGTCAACTGGTGAAGGAGACCCTGGTGACCTCAGGCACCATGACCAACCGGGTCGACCGGCTGACGTCGCGCGGATTCGTTGGTCGTGAGGAGCATCCCGAGGACCGTCGCGGTGTCCTGGTGCGGCTGACCGCGGAAGGCAAACTGGCCGTCGATGCGACGATGGCGGACCTGCTCGACGCGGAACGCGCCCTGCTGGTGCCGCTGGACCCGGCCGATCAGGCGCACCTGGCGGGCAGCTGCGCGCCCTGCTGCTGCCCTACAGCGATTCCGCCTGAAGCGCGACCACCAGCCCGGTGAATTCTGGCCGCGACTACCCGGTCAAAGTCACCGGACTGGCGTCCGTCAGGCGGGTCTCAGCCGATCGACCCGGGCACCGACCACCGGGCCGGTCGCGCGGCGTACGGTCCGGCACAGCCCCTCGGCGCTCAGCGCGACACTCAGGTCGACGGCGGCGGACTCGCTGTCGACCAGGAACGCGCAGGTCGGACCCGAGCCGGAGACCAGCGCGCCCAGCGCCCCGTACTCCAGACCGGCCTCCAGCAGCAGCCGGAGCCGGGGCTGCAGCTCCAGCGCCGCCGGCTGCAGGTCGTTGCTCAACGCGGCACCGAGCTGCCGGGCGTCGCCACTGCGCAGCGCGTTCATCAGCGTCGGGCGGGATCTCGGGCTGGTCGGCGCGTCGGGGTTGAGCTCGTCGAATCGCCGGTAGACGTCGGGGGTGGAGAGCCCGTGGTGACCGAAGGCGAGCACCCAGTGGTACGTGCCCCGGGCCAGGGCCGGAGCGACTTCCTCGCCCCGGCCGCTGCCCACCGCCGTGCCGCCCATCAGGGCGAACGGCACGTCGCTGCCCAGCTCCTGCGGCCAGCGCCCGCAGGTTCTCCGCGGACACGTCGATGTCCCACAGCGCGGCGCAGGCCAGCAGCGCGGCGGCACCGTTGGCCGAACCCCCGGCCAGACCGCCGGCGACCGGGATGGACTTCTTGATCGACAGGCTGACGCCGAGCGAGTCGTGGGGCGCCGTGGGTGCGGGCCAGCAGCCGTGCCGCGCGGATGGCCAGATTGGAGTCGTCGAGCGGCACCAGGTCGGCGCCCTCGCCGGTGACCACGACCTCGAACTCGTCGGGGTCGGCCCAGGCCGCATGCACCTCGTCGTAGAGCGACACCGCCTGGTAGACGGTGGCCAGCGGATGGTAGCCATCCGGCCGCGGCGGCCCCACCTTCAGGGCGAGATTGATCTTGGCCGGCACGCGCACTCGGACGCCGACCGGGCTCGGCGGGAGGGGTGAGGCCACGCGATCGAGGCTATTGCCCTACCCGATCGCTGCGGTCACCCGGTCTCGCGGGCGGCGTCGAGCGGGGGACGAACTGTTCGGCGAGCCGGGCGAAGTCGACGACATCGAGCACCTCGCCGCGGGCCTGCGGATCGAGCCCGGCGGCCACGATCGCGTCGCTGGCCGCGGCCGAGGAGCCGACCAGGCCGGACAGCGCCGAGCGGAGCATCTTGCGGCGCTGGGCGAAGGCGGCATCGACGATGGCGAAGACCTCGGCTCCGGGTCGCGGTGGTGATCGGCGCCGGCCGGCGCCTGATCGACACCAGACCCGATTCGACATTGGGCATCGGCCAGAACACCGTGGCCGGCACGCTGCCGACCCGGGTCACGTCGGCGTACCAGGCCATCTTGACCGAGGGGACGCCGTAGATCTTGGATCCGGGCGGCGGCGGCCAGCCGGTCGGCGACCTCGGCCTGCACCATCACCAGTCCCCGCTGCCAGCTCGGGAAGGTGGCCAGCAGGTGCAGCAGGACCGGCACGGAGACGTTGTAGGGCAGGTTGGCCACCACGGCGGTCGGCTGGAGCGGTAGGTCCTCGATCCGGAGCGCGTCGGCGGTGATCACCGTCAGCGCGTCCGCCCGGTCCGGCATCCGGGCCGCCACGGTCGCCGGCGAGCTCGCCGGCCAGCAGCGGATCGATCTCCACCGCGACCACCCGGCGCGGCGACCTCGAGCAGTCCGAGGGTCAGCGATCCGAGGCCCGGCCCGATCTCCAGCACGACGTCGTCGGCGCCGACACCCGAGGCGGCGACGATGCGCCGCACGGTGTTGGCGTCGGTGACGAAGTTCTGCCCGCGCTGCTTGCTGGGCCGCAGCCCGAGGCGCCCGACCAGCTCACGGACCGAGCTGGGGTCGAGCAGACCGAACGGCTGGGCGCTAACGAAGACCCAGCTTGCTGGTGCAGGCCGGCCAGGCTCCCCAGCCCTGCAGCGGCCTGGACCTTCTTGGCCACCGCGATCTGCTGGGCGCGGCTGGCGTGGTTCGGCATGCCGGACCCGCCGTACGCGTGCCAGGTGCTCAGCGTGAACTGCAGGCCGCCGTAGAAGCCGTTGCCGGTGTTGATCGACCAGTTGCCGCCGGACTCGCACTGGGCGATCTTGTCCCAGACACTGCCGGCGGCCACGCTCGGCGCACTGCTCGGTCTTCGGCGCCTTGGTGCCGACCAGGACGATCTGGGCGACAGGCTTCCTGGTGATCTTGGAACCGACCTTCTTGCGGCTGATGATCTTGCCGTTGTGCCGGACGACCCGGTAGGTCACGGCGCGGGCGCCGCTGACGCCGGCCTTGTCGACCTTGGTCACGCCCTTGGCGAGCTTGCCGGATTCCTTGCGGACGGTGCCGTAGGCGACCTTCTGCTTCTTGGTCACCCGCTTCACGTCGACCCGGGTGTAGCTGAACTTGGCGCCGTCGACCAGCGCGGCGGTCTTGGCGACGCTGATCTTGTCGTCGCTGTCGACGGCGATCTTGGCCTCCGACAGTGCCTCGCCGACCGTCTGCGCGGTCGTGGTGACGGAGCGCTTCTTGCCGGCGACCTTGATCACGATCTGTCTTCTCGGTCGCGATGTCGACGTCCAGGCCCTCGCGGCCGATGCTGGAGCTGCGGCTGGTCGACAGTTCGGCGCCGGCGGTGTCGATGCCGAGGGCGGCCACAGCCTGGTCGACCGTCGTCGCCGTGGTCCAGATGGTCTGCGGCTTTCCGTCGACGTTGAAGGTCACCTCGCGGCCGAACTGACCGCGACCCGCGATCCCTCGTCGAGCTTGGCGGTCCAGGCCGGGGGCGACGACGTCGTGGTCGCTGACCTCGATGCCCTCGCTCTGCAGCAGGTCGCCGACCGTGCCGGCCCCGGTACGCACCTCGCTGGCCTGGCCGTCGACGGACAGCGTCACGGCCTTGTTCATGGTGGCGTAGCCGAACGTTCCGCCGGCGAGGGCGAGGCCGTGGCTCCGGCGACGACAACGGGAATGATCTTGCGCAACAGGTCTCCCAAGGTGGTCCAGTCGGTGGAACTGGACTATCTGGATGGCAGGGCAGACCGCAGCGTCAGCCCGTAGTGTCACGAAATCATAACGGTCGGCCCGACACGCGCCAAAACGATGGACCGGCTACCAGCGGCCGTGATGGACGCAATTGACCGGTCGGACGACGGGCCCGACGGGTCGGCGAACCACTCGGACGTTCGGTCGGCGCCGGGTAACCGAGGCTGATCACGCCGACGCTGAGCTGGTCGTCCGGCACCCCGAAAACCGCCCGGACGGCGTCGATCTGAGCGGTGGGCACGCCGAAGAAGCAGGCCCCCAGGTCCTGGTCGACCGCGGTCAGCAGCGCAGCCATGCTGGCCATCCCGGCATCCACGTACCAGTACGGGGCGGGCCAGTGAGCAAGATCACGATCGGTCCAGCCCTTGTCCGGCTCGGAATAGCGGTCCAGGTAGGCCTCCCGGCTGGTCCAGACGAGGATCAGCACCGGCGCGGTGCGCATGCCCCGCAGCCAACCGGAGTCGCGGTTCGCGGTCGCCGCCCAGTACGCCGCGCGGTCCTCGGGCGCGGACAGCACCAGGAACGAGGTGCCCTGGGTGAATCCGGCCGAGGGCGCGCGTACGGCGGCGGCCAGCACGGCGTCGACCGCAGCGTTCGGGCACCGGCTCGGCTCGGGTCGTACGCCCGGATCATCCGGCGGCGGCGCAGCACCGCGTCGAACTCCATCACCAGCCCCCGCCGAAGGCGACGTCGGCATTGTCGTTCAGGGCCTGGCAGACGCCGTCGAGGTCGAGGCCGAGCACGTCGGCCATGAAGCGGGCGGTGTGCGGGATCAGGTAGGAGGCGTTGGGCCGCCCGCGGAGCGGCATCGGGGTCAGATAGGGCGCATCCGTCTCGACCAGGATCCGGTCGAGCGGCGTCACGCCGAGCGCCTGCCGAAGCTGGTCGTTGGCCTTGAACGTGATCGGTTCCGGCGAACGACAGGTGGGCCCCGCGGCTCAGGCACTCCTTGGCGAACGTCGGCGTCGCCGGAGAAGCAGTGCATCACGATGCGGTCCGGGAGGCCTTCGGCGTCGAGCACGTCGAGCACCTCGGCGTGGGCATCCCGGTCGTGGATGACCAGGGTCTTGTCGTACGTCTTGGCGAAGGCGATGTGCGCCGCGAACGTCTCCCTCTGCACCGCCTGGCCGTGGGCGTCGGTCGTCCGGAAGTAGTCCAGGCCGGTCTCCCCCACCGCCCGGACCCGCGGGTGCTGGGCCAGCGCCTCGATCACCTGCGAGCGCCGTCGACGAGATCCGGACCCATCCGGGCCGCGTCGTTGGGATGGATCGCCACCCCGGCGACCACGACCGGGCCAGCGCTCGGCCGCCTCGACGGCCCACCGCGAGCCGTCCGGGTCGCAGCCGATCTGCACGATCCGGGTGACCCCGACCTCGGCGGCTCTGGCGATCGCGTCGGCCGGGTCGAGCCCCGACATCCGCATCGTGGAGTCCAGATGGCAGTGCGAATCGACCACCGGCGACGGCAACGGCTCAGGCGCTTCGGGCAACTCCACCGGCCTCATTCTCAGCCCGCCGAGTCGGCCGACTTGTCAGATGCTCAGCGCGCTACAGCGACTTGAGAATCTGACAAGTCAGCGGAGGGTGGCGGCGTAGAGCAGGTTCTTGGCGATGCCGGACGCGGCCGCCACCTGGGCGACGGCCGGCTTGCGCTTCATGCCGCCCGCGGTGAGCGCCCGCACCTCCTCGACGGCGGTATCGAGATCGATCGGACGCGGCGGGGCGCCGGCCACCACCAGGGTCACCTCGCCCCGCACCTCGCCGGTCGCCCAGGCCGCCAACTCGGCCAGCGGCTCCGCGGCGGATCTCCTCGTAGCGTCTTCGTGAGCTCCCGGCAGGCCGCCGCCCGCCGATCGGGCCCGAACGCTTCGACCATCGCCGCCAGGGCCTCCGCGGTGCGATGCGGCGCCTCGAAGAACACCATCGTGCGCGGCTCGTCGGCCAGTTCGGCCAGCCGCCGGGTCCGCTCGCCGGCCTTCCGCGGCAGGAAGCCCTCGAAGCAGAACCGGTCGACGGCAGCCCCGAGACGGCCAGCGCGGTCAGCACCGCCGAGGGTCCGGGCACCGCGGTGACCCGCGATGCCCGCGTCGAGCCGCGGCGATCACCAGCCGGTATCCGGGGTCCGAGACCGACGGCATGCCGGCGTCGGTGACCTGCACCACCCGGGCGCCGCCGGCCAGCGCCGCCACCAGTTCGTCGGTCGCGGGCCGCCTCGTTGCCCTCGAAGTAGGACACGATCCGGGCCGCGGTGGAGATGCCGAGCCGGTCCAGCAGCCGGCGCAGCCGCCGGGTGTCCTCGGCCGCGATCAGGTCGGCGCCGGTGAGCTCCGCGACCAGCCGCGGCGAGGCGTCGGCCGGACGTCGCCGATGGGCGTCGCCGCCACCACCAGGACGCCCGCTCGCCGGCTGCGCTCACCGGCTCAGCCTCCCGACCGCCTGGACCGAAGCATCGCCGGATCCCTGCTGCACGGCCAGTCGCCACCTACTATGGCCCGGTGACGCGCCAGGTCCTCGAGGTGGAGCCCGGGTACGCCGAGGGACCCGCCGGCCGAACGCCGGCGCCCGACCGACCCCGCCGCCGCCCCGTCCCGACCGAGACCACCGTTCAGCGGCTCCGGGTCGCCATGCCGGCCGACCGGATCACCGGCTGGGTGGTCACCCTGGTGATCACCGCGATCGCGCTTCGCGATCCGCGTCGTCAATCTGGGCTACCCCAACAAGCTGGTCTTCGACGAGACCTACTACGCCAAGGACGCGTACGCCCTGCTGAAGTTCGGCTACGAGCGGAACTGGCCGAGCGAGCGCCAACGCGCAGATCGCTCGCGGCAGCGTCGACGTGATGCAGAACACGGCGTCGTTCATCGTCCACCCGCCGGTGGGCAAGTGGCTGATCGCCGCCGGTGAGCAGCTTCTTCGGGATGAACTCCTTCGGCTGGCGGGTCGCGCCGCTGGTCTTCGGCACGCTGCTGATCCTGGTCACCATCCGGCTGGTCCGCCGGGTCTCGCGGTCGACCCTGATCGGCGGCCTGGCCGGGCTGCTGCTGACCCTCGACGGCTCGACGTTCGTGATGTCGCGGACCGCTCTGCTCGACATCTTCCTCGCGTTCTTCGTCGTCGCCGCGGTCGCCTGCCTGGCCGCCGACCGGGACTGGTTCCGCAACCGGCTCGCCGACCATCTGGAGCGACGCGAGCTGGCCGACCTCGGGGGGCGGTTCGGCCCGGCGCTCTGGGTGCGGCCCTGGCGGATCGCGGCCGGGATCAGCTTCGGGCTCGCGCTGGGCACCAAGTGGAACGCCCTGTACCTGCTGGCCGCCTTCGCCCTGCTGCCGCTGGCCTGGGACGTCGGCGCCCGCCGGCTGGCCGGGGCCGGCGTCCGGGCCAACCTCGCGCGTGATCCGGGACGGGATGCCGGCCTTCGTCTCGCTGGTCGTGCTCAGCGGGGTCGTGTACGTGGCTAGCTGGTCCGGCTGGCTGGCGACCAGCGGCGGCTACGACCGCGACTGGGGCGCCAAGCACCCGGACGCAGCTCAGCGTCCAGGCTGCTCGGCCAGCCGCTCGCCTCGCTGCTGCACTACCAGAAGGACATCTGGAACTTCCACACCGGCGAGCTTCATCAACCACGCCCAGCACGCGTACCGGGCCAACCCGGCCGGCTGGCTGGTGGTCGCGCGGCCGATCGGCATCGACGCGGTGAACGCCATCAAGCCCGGCACCGACGGCTGCGTCGGCCCGGACAACTGCATCCGGGTGATCAGCGGCATCGGCACGCCGGCCCTGTGGTGGGTGGCGGTCTTCGCCCTGATCGCGGCGGCGATCTTGTGGGTGCGGCGGCCGGGACTGGCGCTTCGGCATCCCGGTGGTCGGGGTGCTGGCCGGCTGGCTGCCGTGGTTCCAGTACACGGAGCCGACCGCTGTTCTTCTTCTACGCGATCGCGATGATCCCGTTCTCGGTGATGGCGATCGCGCTGTGTATCGGCCGGCTGCTGGGTGACGCCCGTGACGGTGACCGGCGGATGATCGGCGCCATCGTCGCCGGGGCCTTCGTGGCGTTGGTCGCGGCGAACTTCGCGTACCTGTATCCGATCCTCACCGACCAGCTGCTGCCCTACCCGGCCTGGCTGTCCCGAATGTGGTTCCGGAGCTGGATCTAGCAGCAAGCCTAGAGCTTGCGGCCGAGCACCTGCGAGACGTACCAGTAGCCCTCCGAGTCCTGATAGGCGCCCAGCCCGATCAGTCGATGCCGGGAGTTGAGCAGATTCCTCTTGTGGTCCGCTGAGTGCATCCAGGCGTTCACCACGGCCTTGCCGCTGGGGTAGCCGAAGGCCACATTCTCACCGACCTGACTGAGGTGGCAGCTGTCCAGGATCGGCTTCATCGATTGGTGATGAAGGGTGTGGCTGGCGGCCATCGCGCGAGCCTGCTTCTCGGCGAATCGATCGAGGCATTTCGACTTCTTCAGCTTCACCCGGTCGCGGTGCGCGCGTTCGGCGTTCGTGTGCGCGATGGCGCTGTTCTCATACCTCGCACTGATCGAAGCCGAAGCCTGGCCGGTTCGACGAGCGGACCGGCCAGCAGGGCGAGGCTGTGGCGGTGAGCAGCGCAACAGAGCGCGCGCGACGGGGGGCGAGCACCGAGACTCCTGGAGTTGTCGGACGTTGGCGTCCCCCGAGCTGCCGAATGAGGTGTGACCCTCGTTGCGCACCGGCGAGCATCCCCCGCGTCCATCGGGCTGCGAGGCTAGGCTCGTTGCGGACCGTTCGGCGTGCCTCGATGGTAAGTCGAATCGGCGACGATCGCGAACACCTCGGCGTCGAATCCCTGGCGTCCTGCACAACGCTCACGTCCGTCTCCCCAGTCGCCACTGAGAGTCAAATTCGGCCCGTGTCAGCCAGTTCGATTGGACGGCGGAACGGCTTCGTCGCTTAGGGTTGTCACAGTTCGTCAGCGCGGTGATCGCATCGAGGCGTTGCGCGCCGAACGGGCAGGCGCGACGTGTCGGCGAAGGAGTGGGATGCACCAACACGATCGGATACGGTTCTCGATCGTCGTCCCGGCGTACAACGAGGCCGGCTATCTGGGGTGCTCGTTGACCTCCCTCCAGAACCAGGATTTCGAGCGGTCCGTACGAGATCATCGTGGTCGACAACAACAGCACCGACGACACGGCCGAGGTCGCGGCGAGCTACGGAGTTCGCGTTGTCCACGAAACGAGAGCAGGGGGTCTGCTCAGCACGGCAGCGCGGCGCAGAATGCTCGAACGGCGAGATCATCGTCTCCGTCGACGCCGACACCGTCTACCCGCCGGACTGGTTGAGCACCATCGACGCGCGATTCGCCGGTTCCGAGGAGATCGTGGCCGTCGCTGGCCCGTGCCGTTATCGAGAATCCGACCTGGTGGTCCAAGCTCTACCCCGTCCTGTTGTTCGGGATGGTGGCGGGCATCTTCGCGCTGACCGGGTTCGTCGGCTATGTCAGCGCGACCGAATATCGCCATGCGCCGATCGGCGTTCCCCGGTTACGACCTCCGGTTGACCCAGGGCGGCGATGAGCTCGACCTGCTGAGACGGCTCCGCCGGCGTGGGAAGGTGGTCTGGGACCGGCGCAATGTCGTGGCCACCTCGGCCCGCCGGATGCAGCGCGGGCTCGATCTACAACCTGTTCGTGACCTGCTTCGCCTACTACTGCTCGGCTACCTGTTGAACCGGGTCTCGGCCCGACGGACCATCGGCATGGCTCCGGCGTTCCGGCCCGATGCGAGCGGCCAGAGCCGATCCGGCGAATCGGAGCACGAGGGGCCGCTCTCGCGCGTGCGGTCGGCGCGCCCTGTTCGGCATCGGCGTCGTCGTGGCGTTGACCTCGCTGGGAGTGGCCGAAGTTCGCCGGGCCGGCCGCGGCCAGCCTGAGCGAGTTCTGGAACGGTCCCGTGACGGCTTGCGAGCAAGGCCTGCAGCGTCGCCCTCGGCCTGTCCGCAGCGGGAACCGGTCGCGTACTGGACCGGATTCCGGCCCCGCTCGCAGGTATTCGGCTCCTTTCCTTTCCGCGGGCCGACGACCGAGAAGCTCGTCGCCCTCAGCTTCGACGACGGGCCCAATGAGCCGTACACCTCCCGGCTGCTCGACACGCTGGACGATCGCGGCGTCAAGGCCACGTTCTTTCAGGTCGGCCGCTGCGCCCAACGCTTCCCGTCGACGACCCGGCGGGTGGTCCAGACCGGGCATGTGCTGGGCAACCACAGCTACAGCCATTCGTTCCGCCGGTATCTCAGCCAGCCGCGTCAGCAGCGCGAGATCAGCCAGTCTCAGGAGGTCCTGCGCTCCATCACCGGTGTGACGCCAGCGCTCTACCGTCCGCCGTGGCTATGTCACTGGCCGTGGGTGTTGCGCAGCGTGCGCGATCACCACCTTCAGGTGGTGTCCGGCACCTTCGCCCACCCGCTGGAGGTCTTCCAGCCGCCCGCGCAACTGATGACGTCCGCCGCCGTCAGGATCACCCGGCCGGGCACGATCTTGATCTTCCACGACGGCCGGGAAGCCCGCGGTGGTCCGCGTGATCAGAGCGTGGCCGCGATCGGCCCGCTGATCGACCGGCTCAGCGATCGCGGATACGTCTTCACGACCGTCGATCAACTGCTTGGCGTACCGGCCTACGCAGGCTGACGTTCACGTGTCGAGCGGCAACCGGCCGCGGATCAGGGTGCCCGTACCGGGACTGGAGATGATCTTCAGCTCTCCCCCGGCAGCGCCAATCCGGTCGGCCATGCCGATCAGGCCGGAGCCCGGAACCGAAGCCGCATCGACGTCGAAGCCAGGTCCGTCGTCGGCGATTTCGAAGATCAGCGCGTCGTTCTCCAACCGGAGCGAGATCCGCCCACTGCTGGCTGGGGCGTGCTTGGCAATGTTCCTGTAATGCTTCCAGGCAACAGAAGTACTACAGGCGCTCGCCACCGTCCGGATGTCGTCCGACTCGCCGACCGCGATCGTCGCAGTCGCAAGCGCCCGAGGCTGGCCCGCGGCTCAGTCAGACCAACTCATGGAGCCGTCGATCCCGCGCACCGGAGCAGTTCCCTGCGCCCGGCCGTGTCGATTTCGCGAGTCCGGCCTGGGCCGCGAGATCGGTCGAGCAGCCGTTAATCGGTGCCGGGCCAGATCGATCGGTCGGCTGGACCACCGCGACATCGCCGACCACTCGCCCGAGGTTCGGCGGACCTCGACGACATGCAGGTCCGCGTGTCTCGACGCTCGCCTCCGGCGGGGACCAGGACGTCAGGGTCGCGTCCTCGCCGAGGACGCGAACCCGGGCGGCCGACAGCCCGAGTCCGGCGCGCAGGGCTTCGGCGATCCGCGGCAGCACCACGTCGACGTCCGGGGCGTCGGCGAGCTGATGCGGCAGCGCGGTCAGCGTCTCGTACGGCGAGGCACGCTTGCCGTACGACCAGCCGACGGGCCCGATGGGTGAGTGCTTCCCGAGCCGGCGCGAACCCGAGCGCGACCAGCGCGGTGGCCGCGATCGACAGCGCCAACGGCGGCTCGGCCCGGCCGATCAGTGCGCTGATCCCGACGACGACCGCGACGTACACGCCGATCACTCCGATGGCCAGCGCGCCGTAGACCAGCGTGGCGACGATCGCCCGGTCCAGGTCCCACAGCCGATACCGCAGGACGGCGATCGCCAGCGCGACCGGCAGCCCGATCGTGACACTGGCGACGAGCGCCACCACGCCCAGTTGCCGGGTGGCGTCGAACGACTGGATCAGCAGCCCGGCGGCCATCACACCCACCACGATCAGCAGCGGCTTGAACTGCTGCCGGGTCGCCCCGCGGGCCCGGACGAACCGCACCACGAACCAGATCGCGCAGCCGAGCAGGACGAACACCAGGACATCGTTGATCCGCTCCGGATGCCAGTGAGCACCACAAACCTCGGCCGCGGCCGCCAACGACGTGGTGGTCCAGACAACACCATCCCAGACCAGCCAGCTCCGGACCAAGGTCAATCAAGGCGGACGTCTCTGTTCATCGCGGTGGACGATTCGGCACCGCGACCGGGAACATTCGCGACCTGACCTGGACCACCAACGACGACTTCGTACGGCGCAGCCATTGCCGGGCCGACGGCGGCAGCTTCTCGACTCGGCCGTACCACGCGAGGACGACTCCAGAGCTCGGCGAACCGGCACTCCGGCAAGGCCGCGCTGACGTCGGTCTGGTATCGTGACGACAGCGCCAGGGATCACGACTTCCAGGCGACCAAGTCGACCTCGAGCTCGATCCTGGCCGTCTACACCGGTGACGGGTGCGATGGGCTGACCCGCATCACGTTCAACGACGACCAGGTCGCCGGCGATCGCCGCGCGCCGGCACTTCCGGGCGAAGCGGCACCAGCTACAAGATCGCCCTGACCGGAGCCGGCAGCGAGGCCGGATTCCGGTGATCGACTACCAGCTCGTCAAGCCGGAGATCATCGCCGGGTCGGCGTCCGCCACCGAGGGCAAGGCCGGATCGACCAAGATCATCAGCGTGCCGGTCACCCTCAGCACACCGAGCCCGGCCACGGTCGCGGTGAAGTTCGCCACGGCGGACGGAACGGCCAAAGCCGGCACTGACTACACCGCGTCCTCCGGAACGCTGAGCTTCGCGGCCGGTCAGACCACCAAGTTCGTTCCGGTGACCATCAGGGGTGACGGAGTCAAGGAGCCTACCGAAGCCTTCTCGGTCAAGCTGAGCTCGCCGACCGGAGGGTTCAGCGTGCGGGCGGGCGGCGGGATCGGGACCATCACGAACGACGACTGATCCACAGCCGTTTCTCCACGTCGTCCCCACTTGTCCGGTCGCCGCCAAGCTCAAGGTGGGGCACGAACGGACGAGTGGGGGACGACGGTCTCGCGTCAGCCGAGGGGGGTCACCGGCACCAGTTATGCGCCGTTGTTGCCGAAGCCGCCGCGATTCCAACTCACCGGCCGGGCCCGGTCGTCGGCAGCATTCGTGTTCACCCCATTTCTCGTTCTCCTCCGCTTCTCGGCTCCGCGACCGACGGATCAGGTTAAGGTCGGGCCGGAGGGGGTCGATCATGGACGTGCAGGACCTGGTGCGGCAGCACTACGGCGACGATGACCTGGGGGATCGCATCCTCGAGGGTCTACGCGAGGTCGGCGTCGACACCGACCGGCTCACCATCGAGGATCTGGCTGCACTCGACCAGTTGCACGCCGGCTTCCTGCCGGCGACCCGATACTTGCTCGAGCTCCTCGAACTCGATGATCAGACCCGGCTGCTCGACGTCGGATGTGGCATCGGCGGACCTTCGCGGGTGGCCGCCGCAACCTACCGCTGCCCGGTCGTCGGGATCGACCTGTCACCGGATTTCATCCGAGTCGGCCAGCAGTTGACCGAGCGGGTCGGACTCGCTGGACTGATTGATCTTCGGGTCGCCCCCGGCGATGGGATCGACCTCGCCGACGCGTCCTTCGACCGCGCGATGATCATTCATGTCGGGATGAACATCCCGGACAAGCCGGCGGTGTTCGCCGAGGTTCGGCGGGTGCTCAAGCCCGGCGGCATCTTCGGTGTGTACGAGCAGATGCAGGTCAGGGGCGGCGTACCGGACTATCCGCTGCCCTGGGCCGAGGACGAACGGTCGTCGTTCGTGGACACCTCGGAGGCGTACGCCAAGGCTCTGCATTCGGCCGGCTTCCTCGTGGAACGCACGGAGGACCGGACGAGGGCGATGGCCGGGCCCCCTGGGCCGGAGCCGCGGTTGAGCCCGGCCGCAGTCTTCGGACCCAGCTTCGCCGAGCGGATCGCCAACAACGTCAACGCCACCCGAGCCGGAATCCTGGCCCCGATCGTGATGATCGCCCGGGCGATCTGAGCCGTCTGCCTGCCGCGACACGGGTCCGTTTACGCTGTATCCCGGCCGGCACGATCCCCGGACCACCACGAGCTAGTTGTCGAAGGAGCCCATGATGGCCGTCTCTGAGCTGGTGCTGGTCCGGCACGGCGAAAGCATGGGCAACGCGGCCGCCGCGGCTGCGCACACCGCCGGCTTGGACGTCATCGAAGTCGGGCAGCGCGATGCCGATGTGCCGCTGTCGCCGGTCGGGGTCGAGCAGGCGCAGGCGCTGGGCCTGGGCTTTCAGAGGTTGCTCGCGGATCAGCGGCCGACGTTCGTCTGGTCCTCGCCGTATGTCCGCGCCCAGCAGACCGCGCAGATCGCCCTGGAGGCCGCCGGCCAGTCACTGCCGATCGCCGTCGACGAACGCCTCCGCGATCGCGAACTGGGCATCCTGGATCTGCTCACCACTCAAGGAGTCGCGAACCGCTACCCGGTCGAGGCCGAGCGGCGCCGATGGCTCGGCAAGTTCTATCACCGGCCGCCGGGCGGTGAGTCCTGGGCCGATGTCGCGTTGCGAATCCGGTCATTCCTGCATGAACTGGACGCGCTGCCGGATCAGAGTCGGGCGGTGCTCGTCTGCCACGATGCGCTGGTGCTCGTCGTCCGCTACGTCTGCGAGCACCTGACCGAGGCCGACCTGCTGGCCATCGGCTCCGCCACGCCGGTGCTGAACGTGTCACTCACCCAACTCGTACGCGACCAGACGACCAACGGATGGCAGGTGCAGCGCTTCAACGACGTCTCCCATCTCGAGGCGGCCGACGCACCCGTGACCCGGCACGGCGGTGAACCCCATGTCCACCCGAATCACTGACGTCACCCCGGCCACGCTCCGCGACTGGGCGCTGCCGGACGTGGGCCACTCGAAGTACGGACGCGGACAGGTGCTGGTCGTCGGCGGGGCGGCCGGCACCCCGGGCGCCGCTGCGCTCGCCGGCCTCGCCGCGCTGCGGGTCGGGGCGGGCCACCTCACCTTGGCCGTCGCCGAGTCCGCGGCTGTCGCCCTCGCCGTCGCCACGCCGGAGGCCGGAGTCATCGGCTTGGCCCAGACCGCCGCCGGATCGGTCCGCGGGAAGGATCTGAGCGCCATCGCCGACCCGCTCGGCGAGTCCGACGTGGTCGTCATCGGACCCGGCCTGGACGACCCTGACCACACCGAGGAATTGCTGCGCCAGGCTGTACCGGCGCTGGGCGAGGAGACCTGGCTGGTGCTGGACGCGTACGCGCTCGGGGTGCTGCCGAAGCTTTCCGATGTCGCCGGTGCGGTCGGCGGTCGGCTGCTCCTCACTCCGAACTCCGAAGAGGCATCCCGCCTGCTGGGTCGCGAGCTTGACCGGACCGAGACCGACGTGCCCGAGATCGCCGAGCGCTACCGGGCGGTGGTGAGCTGCCGGGGCATCATCGCCGACCCGGACGGGCAGGTCTGGCGGATCGGCTCAGGACACGGCGGCCTCGCCACCTCAGGCAGCGGCGATGTGCTCGCCGGAACCGTCGCCGGGCTGCTGGCTCGGGGGGCCGAGCCGGCCCAGGCCGCGTGCTGGGCGAGCCATGTGCACGCGGCCGCCGGAGACCGTTTGGCGGTGTCGGTCGGGGCTATGGGGTTCCTGGCCCGGGAACTTCTCGACGAACTCCCGCGCGTCCTGGTCGAACTGGGCGCCTAGCCGCTCCTTACGGCTTGAGCACGATCTTGACCGCGCCGTCCTCCTTCTTCTGGAAGATCTCGTACGCGTGCGGCGCCTCGTCGAGCGACAGCCGGTGGGTGGCGAACTCGTCCACGCCGAGCGGGTCGCCGTCGGTGAGCAGCGGCATGATGTCGTTCACCCACTTCTTGACGTTGGCCTGCCCCATCCGAAGCTGGATCTGCTTGTCGAACAGCGTCATCATCGGCATCGGGTCGGCCATCCCGCCGTACACGCCGATCAACGAGATGGTGCCGCCGCGACGGACGATGTCGATCGCGGAGTACACGGCGGCAAGCCGGTCGACGCCGGCCTTCTTCATCATCGGCTCGGCCACGAAGTCAGGCAGGTGGGCGGCGAACCGCTGCACCATCGAGGCACCGGGCGATCCGTGCGCCTCCATGCCGACGGCGTCGATCACCGCGTCGGGACCGCGCCCGCCGGTCAGTTCGCGGATGACGTCCCCGAGATCGTTCTCGTGATTCTTGAGATCGACCACCTCGGCTCCTCGATCGGCCGCCCGCTGCAACCGCTCCGGGACCAGATCGACTGCGATCACCCGCTCGATCGATCCCCGGTGCTGGGCGATCCGCACGGCCATGTCACCGATGGGCCCGAGACCCAGCACCACCAGCGTGCCGCCGTCGGGCACGCTCGCGTACTCGACCGATTGCCAGGCCGTCGGCAACACGTCGGAGAGGTAGACGAACCGTTCATCGGGGGGTCCCTCGGGGACGGCGATGTGGGTGAACTGGGCCTGCGGGACGCGCAGGTACTCCGCCTGCCCGCCGGGGACTCGATCCGTACAGCTTGGAGTAACCGAAGATCGCCGCCCCACTGCCTTGGTCACGGACCTGGGTCGTCTCGCACTGGGTGTAGAGGGTCTGGTCGCACATCCAGCAGTGGCCGCAGGAGATCTGGAACGGGATCACCACGCGGTCGCCGGGCTTGAGGTTGACGACATCGCTGCCGACCTCTTCGACGATGCCCATCGGCTCGTGACCGAGGATGTCGCCGGGGGTCATGAATGCGCCCAGCGTCTCGTAGAGGTGCAGATCCGATCCGCAGATGTTGGTGCTGGTGATCTTGATGATGGCGTCGGTGGGCTGCTCGATCGTCGGGTCGGGTACGGTCTCGACGCTGACCTTGCGCCGGTCCTGCCACGTGACGGCTCGCATGTCATTGCTCCTTCTCAGTAAATGGGCTCGGTAGCTCGGTATTCAGGCGACGACTGGTGAGACGGCGGAGGCCATCACGAACTCGGCTCGCGTCCGACGCGGATGCAGGCCGAGCGCGGCGACCAACTCGTCGTTGACGGCATTCCCGACCGTCAGTGCGCACGTTTACACCATAAACTCACCGGTCGACACAGCGTCACCCGAGTCTCTCGGCTGAAGGTCTGCTGAAGATGGGCGCCGTGAGCGGCCGGGGCCAAGCCTGGATGGCGAGACTGACGCTGATCGAGTCGCCCGACTGGAAGGCCCTCTAGATGAAGATCGCGAACGACTCCGGTGGCCGCCGCCACTGGAGGTCCGCCGCGCATCTGCGAGTGCTGCTGGCTGCGCTGACGACGGAGTACCAGGTGCGTTGATTCGGGGGTGGGGGGCCGCGCACCGATCCGCATGCCGCAGGCCTGTGAGGGCGTGGCGTACGTGATCGGTGCGCGGCCGCTTTTTGTCAGTGGCCCCTGCCAGCATCGTCGCGAAAGGAGGACTGATGAGCGTCATACTCAACGACAATCGCACCTACCCGCACGGGGTGCCGTGCTGGGTCGACACGGGGCAGTCGGATCTTGAACAGGCCCAGCAGTTCTACGGCGGTCTCTTCGGCTGGACCTTCGAGGAGGCCATGCCACCGGGAGCTCCGGGGTCGTATCTCATCGCCCGACTCCAGGGCCACGACGTGGCCGCGCTCACTCAGGGGGACGCTACGCCGGCATGGAACACCTACATCGCATGCGTCGATGCCGACGCATCGGCCGCCGCGGTGGTCGATGCCGGCGGCACCGTCATCTCACCACCCCAGGACGCCGGCCCAGGCGGCCGGGCAGCCACCTGCGCTGATCCGATCGGCGCGGAGTTCCGGTTGTGGCAGGCCCGAAGACGGCTGGGTGCTCAGCTGGCCAATGCGCCGGGCAGCTGGAACTTCAGCGACCTGCACACCACCGACCGCGAACGCGCACTGGCGTTCTATGCCGCGGTCTTCGGCTGGCAGGTGGACAGCGGGCTCGCCGTCGGCATGATTCGGGTGCCCGGCTACGGCGACCATCTCGCCTCGACTATTGATCCGCACATCTACCAGCGCCAGGCCGGCGCTCCGCCGGGATTCGCCGATGCGGTCGCGGGCCTGGAAGACACCGACGGTGCGCCCGGCTGGCATGTCCGGTTCACCGTGGCCGACCGGGATTCGAGCGTTGCCAGCGCCGAGAGCCTGGGTGCCACCGTGCTGGCCGCGACAGACACGTTGTGGACCAAGGAGGCGTTGATCCGCGATCCACAGGGCGCTGAATTGACCATCAGCCAATTCGCGCCGCCGACTTGAATGCTCCCAAGATTCCGCTGAGGGAAAATTGCGTTACGGCCGGGGAACAAGGACTGCTTTGGCGAGCACGGGCCTATCAGATGGCGGAAGCGCGGTTTAATCTGGGCACGGGTCGTCGCGTTCCCGATTCTGGCAATGTGTCCCGACATCTTGGGCGTGCGGCGATATTGATGTCGGCAGGCTGGCAGCACAGCCTGGAAGTTCGCCGCGGGGGCGGCAGTAACCCGCGGAGGCATGAATGAGCGGAAAAGTCGTCCGATCGCGCACCTATTCGAGGCTGGGTTGGACCCGTCTTGCCGTGGTAGCCATCATGATCCTGATCACGATCCTGCTCGCGTCGTTCGCCGCTCTCGCGAAGCCCTCCCGGGCGTACGCCGCCGAAGAAGCGGCGAGTCCGAGTGTTGCCGTCAGCAATTCCGGATCGGCGGTTCAGGCGGCCGGCGTCATCGCCGGCTGAGCGCGGTTCGCACTAGTTGCCCGGCCACGACCCGGTCACCTTCTCGTAGCCACGCGCCCCGAGCCGATCGATCAGAGCCTTCACTGCGGCGAAGATCGCACCCTGGATTGCGGCGGCCACCAGGATCTTGGGCAAGGAATACTCCGACTGCAGCGCGTCCGGGGCATCGTCCTCGTCGGCCACCCGTCGCCAGATCTGCTTGAAGATAGCGGAGGCGATGGTTGCGGCGGCCACGCTGGCCAGTAGACCGACCGGCCGGTAGGCGAGGCTGGATGTCTTCCCCATGGTGTCTCCTTGAGTGTGTTGTCGTTCAGCGGTTCGAGCGGCGGACGATGATCAGGATCAGCAGGGCCAGTGGCGCGGCGCCGATCGCGATCTGTACCGGACGTGACGCCGCCTTGAAGCGATCCACCAGGCTACGCGAGGTGACGACAACCTGCTCCTTGGCCTGACCGGACTTGTCCTTGGCCCGGGCCGTCGCCTCGTCGACCTTCTCCTTCGCCTGAGCCTTGGCCCCGTCGACCTTCTCCTTCGCCTGGGCCTTGACGTCTACTTTTGCGGCCAGTGCATCGACTGATTCGGCGAGCCGATCCCGGGTCTCGGCAATATCCGCCTCGATCTCGTCAGCCGTTCGATCGTCGGCGGGCGGACGAGTGTCGTTGGTCGTTTCGCTCATCGTTTGATCGACTCCTTGATCTCCTGGACATCTTCCTTGACGCTCTCCACGGCCCGGGTCGGCACCGGCGGTGCGGCCTCGGTCACTTTCTTCTTGCCCATCAGGGCCGCGATCCCGGCCACCACAAATACCACCACGGCAACGATCAGCGCCGCGAGCCACGGCGCCACCACGAGGCTGAGGGCGAGCACAGCGGTCGTCAGAAGGAGTCCGAGACCGAAGAGAGCCAGTACGCCGGCTGCCCCGAAGGCTCCGATCCCGGCACCGACGCCTTTCGCCTTCTCCGTCACCTCCACCTGGGCGAACTTGATCTCGCTGCGGATCAGATGGCTCAGATCTTCGGTGACGAACTTGACCAGGTCGCCCAGGGACCGGTCCGCCGGATCGGTCACCGCAGTGAGCCCGCGATCCGTCGTCGTTTGTTGTTGTCGTCATGCGTTGCTCCTTAACTTCTGCTGGAACCGACTCGCTGCGGGCCGGTCCATCGGTCGTCTGTTTCCAGAACCCTTCTGCCGATCCACGTCATTTGGATCAGGAACCGAGTCGGCTTTCACGGCATCGCGGTCGCCGAGCGGCCGAGGTTGTCCAGTTGTCGTATCAGCCACGGTCTGCTGCTCCGACTCGGCGTTGATCTCGGCACCCAGCAGGACCGCGTAAGCCGTGATCCAGAGCCAGAACAGCAGCACGACGATGCCGGCCGATGAGCGCCGTGACGCCTCGCTTCTTGACGAAGCTGCGAGTCTCGTCCTCGTCGTAGGCGGTATTGATCGTCGGTCATCAGGTTGACAACGCCGGCCGAAGCGCTCCACAGCGGCGAGCAGCGGAACCTGGTCCGCCTTCGCTTCCGCCCAGCCCGCTTGACGACCTGGAGCCAGCCTCGGGGGAATCTCCTGGGGGCGTTCGGCGGCGCCGCCCGGTACGGCTTGTTCGGCGACAGCCACTTCTTCGGATTTCACCGACATGCGATGGAGCCTCTGGTGCTTGCGGACGATTCGTTTACAGCGTAAAGCGGGCACCAGACCAGTGAGGTTCCGACCCCATTAATATGTACGGCGGCATTACTGATTGATTCTGCGATCCTCCGCCCTGCTGGACATCCGGCGAGCGGCCCGTCGCTCGACGTAACGGACGATCTTCTCGTGCCGGCCGCAGTCATCCATCGAGCACCAGCGGCGGCTGGAATTCTTGGACTGGTCAAGATACAGCCACGGACATCCGGCGCATTGCTTGACCCGAGGCAGCAGGTTGCCGGTGAGCAGGTCGATGGGCGGCGTACGCGACCGGCCAGGTGACCGCCTCCAGGGTGGTGAAATCCCAACCGAGGTGCACACGGTCGGCGTCGAGCTTCCAAGCGGGAATGAGCGACGGCCGCCGCCGCCGGCACGGCGGATGCCTCGCCACGCCGCCTCCGGGACGGGACGGTCCGAGGCGACGGCGCCGAAGGCCGACTGAATGGACTCGCGCAACCGGTGTGCTGCGCGCAGGCCGGCACTCGCCCGGTCCGGGTTGCGCTCGGCGAGAGCGAGCAACTCGTCGCGGTCGCCGATCGGCAGCACACCCCGGCGATCAGCCCAGCCCAGTAGGCCGGCGAGGTCGTGGATGTGGTCGAAGTGGGCGACGCCACCGGGATCGTCGACCGTGTTGGCGAAGTCCAAGCGCGAGGTTTCCCGCCACGATCGGCAGCGGCCGGGTCGGGACGTCAAGCATCTGTGTTTCCATCAAAACGGAGTTTACCCGCCTCGACATCGGTAGGGAAGGCGTCGTAGTGTTGCCAGCGTGATAGCTTTTGCCGGTAACAGAACGCGATTGGGGTCTGGCCGTGCTGTGCGTGGCGCAGTTCGTGGTGGTCCTCGACGCCACCGCCGTGACCGGTGCGCTGCCGGCGCTCGGCCGCGACCTGGGTTTCACCGCCGGCGGTCTCCAATGGGTGGTGACCGCGTACACGCTCACCTTCGGTGGGTTCCTGATCGTCGGCGGCCGGGTCGCCGATCTGGTGGGGTCACGGCGGGCGTTCGCCGTGGGTCTGGTCTGGGCTTCACGGCGGCTTCGCTCTGCTGCGGGCTGGCGTCCTCGCCTGAAATGCTGATCGCGTCCCGGATCGCGCAGGGCGCGGCGGCGGCCCTGTTGTCGCCGGCGGCATTGGCCATGCTGACCGTGATCACCACGGAGGGTCAGGAGCGGCAACGGGCCGTCGGGATCTGGACGGCCGCGGCGGCCGGGGGCGGGGCGGCGGGGTGGGTGCTGGGCGGGTTGCTCACCGACTCTCTCGGCTGGCGATGGGTGTTCCTGGTCAATATCCCCATCGGGTTGGTCGCGCTACCGCTGATCGCGCTCGTGCTGCCGCGGCAGCGAGCCCGGCCGGGCGCCCGGCTCGACGCGGTAGGGGCGGTAGGCGTGACGCTAGGACTGGGTCTGATCGTGTACGGCCTGGCCGGGGTGACCGAGGTCGCCGCGGCACCGCTGCTCGTCGTGGTGCCGTTGCTGACCGGCGTGGCGATCATGATCGGCATGGTGCGGCATGAGCGCCGCGCAACCGATCCGCTGCATCCCGCTCGGGTTGCTGGGGACCGCCGAGATGCGCGGGGCGAATCTCCTCGCCGCGTCGATCACCGCCTCCACCACTCCGGCGATGTTCTTGGCCGTGCTCTACGTGCAGAACGTTCTCGGTCTGTCGCCCGGGCGAGCAGCGCTGTACTTCCCCGCGCTGAACATCACCGTGATCGCCGGATCCCTCACCGGTCCCCGGCTGCTCACCCGACTCGGTCCGAGGTCGGCGGCGATCGCGGGCCTGGGACTCGTCACGGCCGGTGCGCTGGCCCTGACCACGCTGCCCAGCCACGGGATCCCGACCGGTCGACTGCTGACCAGCTTCGCCCTGATGGGGTTGGGCTGGGCATCGCCTCGGTGGCGTCGACGACCGTCGGCACCAGCGCCGCGCCGGCCACCGAGCGTGGGGTCGCATCGGGGTTGCTGAATTCCGCTGCGCAGATCGGCACGGCAGTCGGCCTCGCCGTGATCATTCCGCTCAGCTCCGCCGATGCCGAGGGACCCGGTCAGCTGTTGGACGGGATGCGTCCGGGGTTCATCGGCGCGGCCCTGATTGCCGTGCTCGGCATGGCGGCCGCCTGGATGCTGCCCAGCGGAAGACCAGAGCCGTCGAGGCGCGGGCGATTCAGCAGCCCGAGCGGGAGTCCAACGGCTCGAGTCGAGCGATAGCTCCTCCCGTGCTCGCGTCCCGTGCGGCCGATGGGAGTCTGAGTGTAATCGATCTCGAGCGGAGGGAAGCCGGATGGCTGAGCTGGACACGGACGTGCTCGTGGTCGGCGGCGGATTGGGCGGCGTCGCCGCCGCTCTGGCCGCCGCTCGATCCGGTCGTCGGGTCATCCTCACCGAGCAGTACCACTGGCTGGGCGGGCAGTTGACCAGCCAGGCGGTGCCGCCGGACGAGCACCGCTGGGTGGAGCAGTTCGGGATCACCCGCAGCTACCGCGACCTGCGCGACGGCATCCGCCGCTACTACCGGCGGCACTATCCGCTGACCGAACGCGCTCGACGCTTGGCGCGAACTCAACCCGGGGGCGGGCGCGGTCAGCAGGCTCTGCCACGAGCCGCGGGTTGCGGTCGCCGTGATCGACGCGATGCTGGCGCCGTACCGCTCGTCGGGACGGCTCCAGGTGCTGCAGCCCGCCATGCCGGTGGCGGCCACCACCGACGGCGACCGGGTGACGTCGGTGACGGTCCGGCATCTGGGCACCGGGGAGCAGACGGTGGTCACACGCCGACTACGTGCTGGACGCCACCGAGACCGGCGACCTGCTGCCGCTGACCGGCTGCGAGTACGTCACCGGCTTCGAGTCCAGCGCCGAGACCGGCGAACCGCATGCGCCGGACGAGCCGCAGCCGCTGAACATGCAGGCCGTCTCGGTCTGCTTCGCGGTGGACCACGTCGACGGCGATTACACGATCGACAAGCCGTCGGACTACGACTTCTGGCGCGGCTACCAGCCCGACTTCTGGGGCGCGCCGCTGTTCTCCTGGGTCGCGCCCAACCCGCGCACCGGGGACCCTGAGCGGCGGATCTTCGACCCGAATCCGGACGACGATCCGTTGGACGTCCAGGCCGACCTCAGCAAGGAGGGCGGTGACCTCAACCTGTGGATCTTCCGCCGGATCGCCGCCCGGAAGAACTTCACCGACGGCTCGTACGACAGCGACATCACGCTGGTGAACTGGCCCCAGATCGACTACTTCGGGGCCCGGTGATCGAGGCGGCTGATGCCGCGCAGCATCTGGAGCAAGCCCGCGAGCTCAGCCGTGTCGTTTCTCTACTGGATGCAGACCGAGGCGCCGCGCCCCGACGGCGGTACCGGCTTTCCCGGACTGCGGCTGCGCGGCGATGTGACCGGCGGGCCGGACGGGCTGGCCATGGCGCCCTACATCCGGGAGAGCCGGCGGATCCGGGCGCAATACACCATCGTGGAGCAGGACCTGTCCCTCGCGGTACGCGGTGAGCACGGCGCGGTCAGCTATCCCGACTCGGTCGGCGTCGGGATGTACCGGATCGACCTACATCCCTCCACCGGCGGCGACGCGTACATCGACATCGGCGCATCGCCGTTCGAGATCCCGCTCGGTGCGCTCCTTCCGGCCGGCTGACCAACCTCATCGCCGCGGGCAAGAACATCGGCACCACCCACATCACCAACGGCTGCTACCGGCTGCACCCGGTCGAATGGAACGTCGGCGAGGTGGCCGGAACCCTGGCCGCTCACTGCCTCGACTCGGGCAAGGAACCGGCCCAGGTCCGCTCCCGAGAACCGGATCTCCGTGCCTTCCAGCAGCGCCTGCTCGCCGACGGCGTCGAACTGCACTGGCCACAGGTGACCGGCTACTGAGATCGCACGGTGTACATTGTCGGCCCTTTCGACAAGCTCAGGGCACGATGGGTCGGTTCAGTCGTCGGGGATCAGCCGAGGTGGGTGCCGAACCAGTCCATGAGCTGCTGGTACGCGGACGCCGCGGCGGTCGGGTTGTACCGCTGGCCGGTGTCGTTGAAGAAGGCGTGGCCGGCGTTCGGGAAGGTCACAATCTCGTGGGTCAGGCCGGCCTTCTCCAGCGCCGACTTGGCGGCGTCGCGGCTGGCGTTCACCCGATCGTCCTGCTCGGCGTAGACGCCGAGCACGGCGGCATTGGGTGAGCCGGCGAAGTCCGCCCCCTCCGGCAGCGGGCCGTAGAACGGTGCGGCCGCGGCCAGCCGGGGTTCGCCCGACGCCAGCAGCGTCCAGACCATGCCGCCACCGAAACAGAACCCGACTGCGCCGATCCTGGCGTCGGGCGCACGCCGCTCGAGCTCGTCGAGCGTGGCCTTCATGTCGGCCACGAATCTGCCGTCCGGTGCGTTGTTCAGCGCCGCGGAGACCTCCGCCTCGTTCTCGAACGAGGCCGTGCCGCCCTCCGCGGAGAGCAGGTCGACGGCCAGCGCGGAGTAGCCGCTCGTGGCCAGCCGTCCGGCCACCGAGCGGATGTGGTCGGTCAGACCGCGATTCTCGTGCACCACCAGGACGGCTCCACGCGGCTCGTCGGCGGCCGCCCAGGCGGCCTGCAGCTCCCGATCTTCGGGGCCGGCGAACGTGATGGCCTCGGTCGGCTGCGCCGACGGACCGGCTGGGGTCGCATCGACCGGACCTGTCGTCGTTGGCCCAGCGGTCCCACCCGGTCCGGCGGCGTCGCAGGCGGCCAGCAGCGGCAGGGCTACGGCCACCGCCATGCCGAGCAGGCTCAGTCGGTGCAGCGCCTCACGCCGGTTGATGATGCCGTCGGAGTAATCCTCGACGACCTCTGACGTCAGATAGTCGTTGAATTGGGTCATGAGTCCAGCCTAGGGCGATTCGGAACCCGGCAACCGGTCGACGCCGGGAGGCTCCGAGTCAGTCGATGAGGGCGGCTACTTCAACCCACAGAGCCTTGAACGCCGCCGCCGCCTGGCTCTGCGGCGCGAACGCGACGACCGGTGAACGGCGTACGGCCATCTGTTCGACCGCGCTGGCCGACGGGATGGCGATCGCGCTCATCTGGGATCGCTCCGCCGGCAGGCTGGCCAGGATCTCGAGGTGGAGCTTGCGTCGCCGATCAAGCATCGAGAAGTACCCGCGCAGCACGGGTTTGGCGCCCTTCAATTCGGCGACGAACCCCGAGAGCTGGTCGAACGTGCGCACCGACAGCACCGTCGGGATGAGTGGAACCAGCACCACGTCCGAGGCGCGCAGCACGTTCTCCGAGACCAGCGACAGGCTGGGCGGCGTGTCGAGGATGACGACGTCGAATTCTTCGTTGAGCGGGGCCAGCAGTCGGCGCAGGGTCTGCTGTGGCTTTGGCCGGCCGTTGAGGTCGATGTCCATGTGCCGATAGGTGAAGTCGGCCGGCAGCAGGTCGAGTCCTTCGAAGTCGGTCGCCTTGACGGCGTCGATGATCGGCCGCGCGCCCCGCACGAGCCGCTGACTCCCGCCCTTGACGCGCGGTCTGATGCGGAACAGATAGGTGGCGGCGCCCTGGGGATCGAGGTCCCACAGCAGGGTCCGTCGACCCTGCTGCGCGGACAGATAGGCGAGGTTGACCGCCGCGGTGGTCTTCCCGACGCCGCCCTTGAGGTTGTAGCTCGCGATGATCTTCATGCCTTGAGCAGCCGGTCGACATGGGTCGATGCCCGCTGGCCCAGGTACTTCTCGTGCCGCTTGGTCAAGATGTCGCGCGCGCGACGCTGCCGGACATCGAATCGTGCGGACAGTTCCCCCATGGCGAGGAGGGTCTCGGCGTCGACCGAGGTGTCAGACATCATCTCCTGCGCGAACTCGCGCAGGGCGGCGGCCTGGACCTCGCCGTCCTGGAAGTCGCCGAGCACGCCCTGCAACTCCTTGAAGTCGCTGATCACGTCCTTGTAGGCCTTGGGATTGCAGAGGGGTTTGAAGACCTCGAGCAGATAACGCATCTCTTTGCACGTCTTGCGCAACGCGTGCACCTGCTCGGACGGCGAGTCGCGGGTGATGGCCTTCGCTCGCTTGGTCGCCTTGCGGAAGATCCGATGCAGGCGCTCCTGCGCCAGCTGAGCGGCAGTCTCCCGGTGCCGCGAGGGTGCTGACATGACGGCGGCCAACTCGGACCGCCATGTGGCACAGAGGTCGACGAATCGCGCCGACCGAAGCGCCCGCACCAGAGCGCGGTGCTCAACGGCCCGGCGTTTCCGGACATGCACGCCGAACGCGTCCAGGCTGCCGGGACGAGCCACGAGGTTTGCCATGTCGTCGATGCCGAGGAGATAGACATCCAGGTCGCGGGTCGGCGACGTGACGTCTCCGAGCCACCGGAACTCGGCGCCCACCCGATCTGCGAGGCCGTCGGGCAAGACGTCACCCAGCAGCTTCAACACCGACCGGGTACGCCGCACGGCGACCCGGAACTCGTGCAGATACTCCGTGTCGATATCGGAGATGATGCCCGTGACGTTGGCCTCTATCTCGGCGAGATAGCCGAGTAGCGCATCGGCCACGGCCAAGTCCGCGGCCTGGCTGCGCTGCATGCCGAAGCGTTCCGTCCCGGCCGGGCCTAGGCCGGGCATCGCCCACAGCGCCTCGAACCATGTCTCGCGGGTCGCTGACAGCGGCGTACCGAGCGTCAGCCGCCGCTCGACCTTCGCGGCGTCCGCCGCGTACCCGCGCAGTGGGTCGACCTGCACTCGGACGGGAAGCCGCCGCTCTTGCGGGGCCTGTACCGACCCTTCGCGCCACCTCACCCGGGCCACGGTCTTCGCGTCGGTGTTGAGCACGGCGAAGCTGTTGCAGTGATCCTGACTGGTCGCGAACGGAAGCAGGGCTCGCACCCAGACGACGTCCTGGATCAGGTCCCGCACCGGCCCCTCCGGAATGTTTGAGATGAGCGACGGCCAGCCGATCGGGCCGACCGGCTGTGCGATGAGCGAGCTGCCGCGGTGGGCGACGAGTTGGCCCGAACTCGGTACGAACGCGAGGTCGATACCTCCCTTGCGCAGCCGCCAGTCAGCCGTGTCCAGGTGGGTCATCAGCTCGGCGGTGGCACCGATCTCCTGCACCGTGTATCGATTGCCGAACGCCCGCTGGAGCAGCGCTTCGCGCGACAGGGGCTTGCCGTCGTCGCCCTTCAGCAACTCCACTGAGGTGGTCAGGACCGTCGAATTCAGACGTGGAGGGCGCGGCATGATTGATGCGGAGGTTACCATTTCGACCTGACAATCCATCGGATGTTCACGCGTGTCCGGAAGCATTGCTCGTCTTCTGCCGTTCGGGCGTGAGGGGAGCCGATCGGGTTACGGGGTGACGGATGTGCCTAGGCTCGGGGCGTGGTCGATGTGAGCAACGATCGAGCGGACGCCGGTGATCCAGGCCGATCCGGCGCTGGCCGACTTCGCCCGCGGCGAAGTGAAGTCCGTTCACCGACAAATCGCCTCGGCGGTGCTGGCGATGCAGTCTGTCCGGTCCTGGATTCTGGGAGGTCTACCGGGCGGAGATTCCCAGGTCGGCAGGAGAGCAGCAGCGGACGCCGATCTACCAACTGCTCTGGTGCCTGGAGTACAACGACCGCTCCGCTCGACACATCGCCGACACCGACGCCCTCGGTCGGCAACTAAGATCTGCGCTAGCACCGGCTGTCAAGGGTTTCAATCCGAAGGACGCGCAGCGCCCCTTGACACACGACCCGGAGATCGGAGACTGGTCCGGAGAGGGGACGCGGCGAACATTGACGAAACCCCCAATAACTCGGCGGCAGGATGTCGTTCGGTATGGCAAGGTGCACCCGTGCCTCGGCTTGGATCAGATCGCCCGGAATGTTTGATCGTTACTGGAATGCCGGCGGCGGGAAGTCCACAGTTACGCGCATGGTTGCCTCGGCTCTCGCGCGATCGGCTCGTGTCGACGGTGACGATCTGGTCAGGATGATCGTCTCCGGCGGAGTTCGGGCTCTGGCTGAGCCGGCGGATGAAGCGGTCCGGCAGGTTGAGTTGTGTAACCGGAACCTGTGCCTGCTCGCCCGGAGTTTCGTATCGCCCGGGTCTACGACTGTCATTGATTGGGTCGTTCCGGACCGTCAGCAGCTCGATCTGTTCTACGAGCTGTTGGATCCGTTGCCGATCCGAGCGGTGATCGGCCCTTCGAGCCGATGAACCAGGGAACCCATCCCGAAGAGCTGCCGGCCGAGGTCCTGGACGACGTGGCCAGCGTGGTCGGGGCAGAGGTCACTCTTCTCAGTCGCCTACCCGGAGGCGTCAATGCGGGTGCCATGCGCGTCCAGTTGGCCGGAAGGGCAAATGCAGTGCTCAAAGCAGAGCCCCGGGCACACCCCAACCACCTCGACGAGACGTTGCGAGCCCAGAGAGTCGTCGAGCACATGCGTAGGCGCGGCTATCCCACCCCGGCCTGGCTCGGAGTGGGGGCCACAGCCACCCATGTATGGCATCTGATGGACTTCGTTGACGCGGCTCCCGCGCCAGAGCTGACCCCGTCCCTCGTTGAGCAGCTGATGGAGATCATCGAACTCCAGGCTGGCCAAGCCTCCGAGCCCTACGACCACTGGTCGTACGCCTGGCGGGTCGCCACCGGTCAGGAATCGGCTGTCACCGGGCTGGATTTCAACGAGACGCCGGAACAGTCGCGTCTCCGCCAGTCCGTGGCCAGGCTCTCAGCGTATTCCTCCGTGGTGTCGGCCTTGGTCGAGCGCCTGCGGCTCGTGTGTGCCGACGTCCCACCACCACGAGAGGCACCTGACATGGTCCATACCGATCTCTCAACCCCCAGCAATGTCCTGGTCCGTGACGGAGCGGTGGTGGCGGTCGTGGATATCGGGAACGCAGGTAGCGGCACGCGGGCGACTGATCTCACCACCCTCGTGTGGTACACCTTCCAGGATCCGCTGCTGGACGGTGTCCGAAGGCGGCTGTGGACGAGAATCCTCGACCTGGTCGGCTGGGACGGAGCGGCGGTGCTCGCAGCGGCACAGATCCTCCACATGCTCGAGATCCCCATCCGTCACGGGCGCCACGATGTCGTTCCAGGGGTGGTCAAGCGCGGCCATCGCGCCCTCGACGAGCTGAACGCGCTTCGCTAACTGTCGCCGATGGAGATGGTCTTTGTCGTTCTTGCACCTGGGAGCGAGGTGTGTCGAGAGCGGAACGAGATCGGGATACGCAGCAGCGTTGGGAGTTCACCGGCTACGACGCAATGGAGGCCTCGATGCGTAACGAGATCGGTGATCGCGGTTGGTGGTTGGACAGCTCGGATCTGACCGCTGAAGCGATGGCTAGCAGGATCGTCACGGTGCCGCAGTCCGGGCTCGGCTTCGGTGCGAGATTCGGGATGGGTGACGGCGCGGCCCGCAGCGAAGCGAGGACACGCGCCGGGTGCGCTGGCGGAGCCGGCGCCTTGATTGAGTAGAGCCGTATCCGGCAGTGACGAAACCATGCAGGCCCGGCCGGCATGGTGTCGGCGCGAGTTACTGGTAGGGGTCGGTGATCTCGCGGAGCTTCTTGAGAGTGCGGCGCAACTGCGCCATCTGACGAGCTCCTACGTGCGTGTTCCACTCGGCTTCGACTTCGGCGACGACGGTCGAGGCGACCTCAATGGCGGCTGCGCCCTTCTCGGCGATGCATACCAGGCGGGCTCTGTTGTCGGTGGGGTCGGGTGTGCGCGTCACGTATCCCGCACGCTCGAGTTCGTCGACCAGAGCTCCGGCGGCCTGCTTGGTGACCTGTGCCTGCTCGGCCAGGTCAGTCAATCTGGTGCCAGCTGGGCCGATGCGTTGGAAGATTCGTCCTCGTGCCAGCGTCAAGTCCTCGAAGCCGGCAGCAGCCACGGCGGCGAACACCTTGGTCTCCATCGCCCGATAGGGGATGTAGAGCAGGAGGCCCGTGTTCACCTCTTCGACTTCGGCTGGCGTGACCCCCGCTCCTTGACTACCGTCAGGATTCTTGACTATCATCGTCAGGAAAGTTTACCACCTGGGTGAGGGGCGATGTGCAGCATGGGACCGGAGGAGAGCTGGCGGATCGTCGAGAACCAGCGGAACGCCATAGCCGACATCATGGAGGCGCTGGACCCGGCTCGCTGGGAGCTGCCATCTCTGTGTGCCGAATGGCGGGTTCGTGACGTGGTGGCCCACCTCGTGTTGGGTTCTCAGCGACTCCGTGCACCTGTGATGCTGCAGGGCGCAGTCCGTGCGCGCGGTAACTTCAACCGGATGAACCGCGATATGGCGGTGGCATATGCCAGTCGACCGACCCGGGTGTTGGTAGCCGAGCTGCGCCGGGCGCAGCATGCCGTGTGGTGCCCGTTGTCACGAACTATCGGAACATTCTGTTCGACGTGCTCGTGCACGGCCAAGACGTCACCGTGCCATTGGGACTCGAGCTAGCAGTTCCCTCCTCAGCTGGTATGTCAGCCGCCGACACCATATGGAACCTGCGGTGGCCGATGTGGACGCAGAAGAAGTTCCGCGGGTTGCGGTTCGTTGCCACGGATGTGCCCTGGACGGCGGGGAGCGGACTGGAGGTTCGCGGAGCGATCGCCGAGCTCCTCTTGACTCTGGCCGGCCGTGCCGCAGCCCTCGATCAGCTCGATGGTGACGGAGTTGACGACCTCAGGTCACGGCTGGTGCCATCGCATCCTTTGGACAAGCTCAACCGAACTTCATAGGAGTCGACATGCCTTTCGGAGTGGTCACTTCCCTCTCGGCACCATCGAGGTGTACGACCAAATCCACAGTGGGGTGATTGGCAATGCAGCCATCGAAATCGAGGGATTGTTGCTCCATATCGGACGGCCGTCCCCGGCTGGCTTCGAAGTTGTGGAGGTCTGGGACTCCCGGGCACAATACGACCGTTACCAACGCGAACTGATGGCCTCCATCGCGAACAACCCGGGCGCTGGTACGTCGCCTTCGATCCCAGCCCCGACCATCGAGGAGTTCGAGGTCCGCGGCCTAGTGATCCCGCAGGGCAACATCGTTTTGTGACCGGCCGGCGGGTCCACCGCTCTCCAGCGCTCGGCATGCGATCGGTGGCAACGGTGCTACCTAGCGAGATCGAGCGCTGGCTGGTGTACCTGCGTGATCAGCGCGGCCAGTCGGACGGTTCGGAGCGGCGCCCCGCCGCAACCCGCCATCGATCTCGGCCTGCCTCGCGCAGGTCCGCAACGCCTCCCGGGTGAATCCCCAACTGGTCGGCGATCCTCTTAATCGCCCCCGTGCTGGTCGCCGGATCCCGGCGGGCCTCCAGCGCCATCCGGGTCGCCCGACCCCTCAACTCGCCGCTGTACTTCTTCGGAGCTACCACAGCTCTCATCCTTCCTGGAATGAGAGCCTCCACCAGACCAGGTGCGATTCAGGCCACTTCGCAGGACGGAGCGTGGCCGATGTGGGTGCATCCGGTCGACTTCGAGCCGAGAGATCCCACGCCGGCGGGCGGCACTCATTCGGGCGCGTCGTTTTGGCTGCAGAACCGCCCCGTCCGGCGTAACGTCGTTGGGAACTGGCTGAGCAAAGGAGTCCCCATGCTGTCGCGTTACACACCCGTCGCAACGCTGCCCGCCTCGGATCTGACCAAGGCGCGCAGCTTCTACGAAGACACCCTCGGCCTCACCGTCCAGCGCGACGGGATGGGCGGAGTGTCCTACACCTGTGGAAGCGGGAATCTGTTCGTCTACGAGTCGGCGTACGCCGGAACCAACAAGGCCACGTCGGTGACCTTCGACGTGCCGGCCTCAGAATTTGATGCCGAGGTCGACGCACTCCGCGCCAAGAACATCGAGTTCATGACCTTCGAGATGGAAGGCATGCATTGGGACGACGGAATCGGGTCAATGGGCAGCCAGATGCGAGCGGTGTGGTTCACCGACCCGGACGGCAACATCTTGAACCTTCTCACCGGTGAACTGTGAGGCTCGCCAGCACAGCCCGGCACGGCCGACACCACGACCCGTTGCAGCGGAATGCTGCCCATCCAATCGGCAACATCCTCCATCCGGGGACCGATATCGGGCGAGCAGTGACTGCCTGACCGCGACTGTCGGCTACCGCGTGCGTCCGCACGACGGTCGGCTTAAGGCGCTTTATGTCGAAGGACTTGCTTCGCTGGATGAGCCTTGTTCTCGTGGGCGTCGTGAGCGCCGCCCGGTCCGTCCAGGGCTGCAGAGATGACGCCGCGGGTTAGTTAGCTCCCGTCAGGCGACCGGGCGTTCAAAAGTGACCAGGACACCTTCGACGCCACCCGGCCCGACCCGACCCTTGACCTCAACGGCCGTGATCGCCTTGAGTTGCCAGCCCTGGGCAGCCTGCTGATTGAGAATGTTCTGAAGCTTTTCGCCAGACATTTTGCCGCCGAGCATGCCCTCGCGGAGCTCGACTACCGCGTACTCGTATCGATTCGCCATGCGAGGACGATACTGGGCCAGGCTCTCAGTATCGTGCGGGTCCTTCCCGTGCCACGATCGATGGACGTGTCACCAATGGGTTGGTTTGCGGTCTCGCTGAGGTTAGCCGACCAGGCCGCTTTCGTGGGCGATGACTACTGCCTGTACCCGGTCTCGTACTCCGAGTTTGTGCAGGATGCGGGCGACATGGGTTTTGACGGTGGTTTCGGCCAGGTACAGCTCGGCTCCGATCTCGGCGTTTGAATGGCCGTGCGCCATTACTCGCAGCACTTCGGTTTCGCGGGGGGTCAAAGAGGCTAGGGCGGGATCGGCGGCCCGGGTGGGACTGGCCACATACCGGTCGACGAGCCGATCGATGACGGTCGGGGCGAGTGGGGTCTCACCGCGAGCACACGCTTTGACGGCCGAAATGAGGTCCCGCGGCGGTGTGGTCTTCAACAGGAACCCGGAGGCGCCAGCCCGAAGCGCTTCGAGGACGTAGTCGTCGACGTCGAAGGTCGTCAGCACGAGCACCCTGGTCTGTCGGGTTACGCGCAGCACCTCTGCGGTCGCGGTGATGCCGTCCCCGCCGGGCATCTCGATGTCCATCAAGACCACGTCTGGTTCCATCTCGGATGCGAGCCGGACGGCGGCGTGACCGTCGGAACAATCGCCGACGACCTCGATCTCCGGGTCGACACCGAGGACGGTGGCCAGGCCGGCCCGCAGCAGATCGTGGTCGTCGACCAGCAGGACGCGCACGGTCACGATGCACCGACGACCTGCGTCGGCAAGACCGCGGCGATCTCGAACCCGGCGACCTCCGGGGCACTTCGGATGACCAGGGCGCCGCCGGCTTGGTTAAGTCGCTCGGTCAGCCCGATCAGGCCGTACCCTCGACGGGTTCCCTGTACCGAGCCCGGCCCATCGTCGGCTACCCGTACCGCGATCCGGTCTGGGCTCCAGTCGATCTGCACGAGCACTCGGGAGTCCGGTGCGTAGCGCAGCGCGTTGGTCAGTGACTCCTGGACCACGCGGTAGATGGTGCCGGGGAGTTCAGTCCGAGGGTTGCCACTCACCTCAAGCGTCACCGATAGCCGGGCAGCGCGCATCCGGTTGACCAGGGCGCGCAGGTCGTCGGTGTCGTGGCGGATGGAGCCGAGGCCGGGCTCCAGCCGTCGCAGTTCGGTCATGGTCTGCTCAGCGGTGGTCCGAACAACTTCGATGGCACGACCGGCACCGACCGGGTCCGCTGGCCAGGACAGCTCCGCGGCTCCGGACTGGACGGCGATCACGCTCACCGCGTGCGAGACGACGTCGTGCAGTTCCCGGGCGACCATTCGTCGCTCCGCACCAACGGCCTCGTCGACGGCCGTTCGGATGATCCGTCGCCGTGCACCGGCCGAAACCAGGGCCCGATCACGTCGACGACGGCTGCGGCCCACGGTGGCGCCCCCGACGAGCGCGAGGACAACGAGCGCCATGGTCACGGGGGCGTTCTCTGGGTGGTTGAGCAGCCGGCTGACCAGCAACGCTCCGCTGAGCACAATGATCGCTCCCCAGGCCCGTCGGGTAGCCAACGTCGCGCAAGACCAAACGAGAACCCCGCTGACCAGGACGAGGGCGAATCCGTCCTGCACGGGCTGATCGATGACCGCTCCTAAAGCCAGCAGTCCGGCCGCAGCCATGGCGCTGGCCACCGGCGCGACTCGCGACCAGATCACCAAGGCGGACAGGGTGAGGGTGAGCAGCACGGTCAGCGGTGTTTGCTGCGCACCTTCCATCCGGCCGAAGAGGAGCAGATCAGCCCGCGGCCAGCAGCAGCGCCAACGCTGCGACGACGACTCCCCGCCGCAGTCTGGGCGCGGTTTCGGCGTCGGGGACCGGTTCCGGCGCTGCAGTGTCCTCGGCGCGGAGCAGCCCGAGCTGGCGCCGCAGCTCGGTGGTGGCCCGGTTCGCCTCGCCCTGGATTTGGACGAGCACCGGGCGCGGGTCGGCGGTGGCGTCGATGGCGGCCGCGTCCCGAGCGATCGCGGCGAGAGAGTCCCGCACGCAGGCCTCGATGTCGCGAGCGAGCCGCTGCCGCTCCTCATCGACCGCTTGCCGGGCCACGGCGTCAGGGTCGACAGCCTTCAGCCTCGCCATCGGTCCGACGCTCCCGGCGCGCCACCCGAATCGCGTGCCCACACGCGCCGATGACGACGAGCACTGCGGAGTAGACGACGGCGCCGAAGAACCAGTCCAGCCAACCGGATCCCTCGGCCAGACTCTCGGCAGCCGCGAACGAGGCCGCCAGAAACACGACGACGGCCACGAACAACGCCCACGGTCGCATCCTCAGACGCTAACCCTTTTCGGCGCCGCAACGCGTCCTCCTCGAGGACGATGCTGGCATCCTTCCCGCGACGGGCCAGACGGTGGCCCGCGGCGGATGACCCCTTGGCGGGACCCACCTAGCGTCGAGATCAGCGCACCCATCCGGGTCAGGAAGATCAAGGAGTCGACATGACGGTCAGCTACACGGTCGCGATCACCGCCGCGACGATCTACTCAGCGATGTCCCTCTACGACGCCGTCCACCACGGCGTCACCGGAGAAGGATCAGTCTTCTCCGACAAGTACGGTACGACCTGGGCCACCATCACGATCGGCATCGTCGCTGCGGTGTCGTTCATCGTTAACGCTGCCATCCTGGTGATCGAGCGGATCCGGATCGACCGCGGCAGCCGGCTGCGTCGCTGGGTGAGGCGACTGCTCGCAGCCGACCTCGCGGTGCTGGCAGCCGTGTTCGGGATCGGCATCCCATTGATGGGAGCCCTCCGACCGGTCAGCCTTGACGCGGCGGTCGGCGCGGTCGCTGGAGTGGCGTTCGCCAGCATGTTCCTTCTCGCCGTCGCGCTAGGCCTCTGCCTGGTGCGGGTGCGCCAGCTGCGGCCCAGCGCCGTGCTGCTGATCGCCGTGCTGCCCGCCCTCGGACTCGCGATCATCCTGCAGGCGATCGGCTCCGCGTTTGCCCACCCGGCCTACGCCGAAACCGCCGTCTACCTCGGCATCGCGCTCCTCGGCCGACGCGCCGAGATCGACATAGCCGAGCCGGATCCGAGTGGGCTACCCGCGACGCTCCGCTCAGACTGCCAAGGCACTAACCCGGATGTTGCCCACTGCGTCGGCCCCTCCGGGATGCGCGACTACGTTGCACGCATGCAGGAAAGAGGTCGGTATCACCGCGACGACGACCAACAGACCGGTTCGCTCGCGATCCCATGTGAGCATCTTCAATGAGGCGAACCTTCAGTAGGTGCTGCTAACCACCCCACCCATCCGTGGCACGGATATGGCGAATCGGGCCATCCGGGCCGTACCGCGAGTGTTCGCTATCGGGTTCGTTCTTGAGAATCGTGGGTCATCACCCTGAGCCGTTGAACCGATCTTTACTCGACCGCCTTGATTCCAGGATGGTTCTCGGTGCTGACGGCCGGCCAATCCACGGCATCACAGTCGGGTCGGTGTCAAGACGCCATCGCCACAGGTCACCTCAACAGCCCGTATGCACGGTCCGGGCGTAGTCGAATCACCAGACGCCGATCGGTGACCATGGCCCGTCGATAGTCGTCCCAGTCCGGGTGCTCGCCACCGATCGCCCGGTAGACCTCGATCAGTTCTTCGACGGCCGGGTCATTCGGTGCAGCGGCCACCGCAGACAGTTCGACCGGCCCTCGACGACCACGTACGACCAGAAGGTGCCGACGTCGACCTTGAGCGCCGCCCACGGCCTGCGCCGAAGATTTGCGTACTTCGCGCGATCCGCCGTCGTCGAAACGCGGATCACCCCGTCCGGCCCCACCATGTGCCCGACGTTCGACAACTGCGGAAGGCCATCACTGCCGCGGATCGTGGTCAGAACCGACTGGTGGGACGCGCGGACCGCCACCATCGCTCGCTCAAGCTCCATGACAGCAACAACCTACATCGAAACCTGCCTATTCCATCGATGACACGTCGCTCCCGGACCGGCGCCGGGCGCCCGGAGCTCTCATTGACCAGTTGGGATGTCAATCTGTAACCAAGCCCTGAGGGCGGGATTGAAACGCCCAATGGAAGGGCTACGACGAGCGCCGGAGGTTCCCCGGAGCTCGTCGACCCATCGCCAGCAAGACTTGTCGGGCAGAGCAAGACTCTGCCGCGGAAGTCTCGTGGCCGTGACCGTATACATGGGTCTTGTGCCCAGCGTGGACCGCAATAGTGTGGTGTTGCCCGAGAAGTCCTCCGATGGTTCAGGCAGAGATGACGTGCCGTGATTCGGATTTGGAGTCTGACCGTTGCCGATTGCCACCACCAACCTCTATCTGCACCACCTGGGGACCGCCGCCGATCGGGCCGGTGTGGACCGGCTGAACCGCCGGGGCACACAGGGGCACACGCGGCGCTCTGGAGTCGGAATGACACTGGCGGAATCGCCGGTGAATCCGAGCATCAGGCCTGGTCAGACCGGATTTTCAATGGGTGGAGCTATGGGGATTCGAACCCCTGACCTTCTCATTGCGAAGGTGGCACCGGGCCTAATCTCGTATGTTCACAAGCGTGATTTCAGGTGCATCGCGTGCATGTGATCTTGGTGGTAGACATCCGGGGGCACACAGGGGGCACACAGATGATCGCGCATTTCGATCCGATGACCCCAGCCCTGGCAGCGCCCTATCGGATGCATACGAGCCCTTCCAAACCCGGGGCTGCAGGTCAGGAGCAACATCACCTAAAGGGCAGTGAGGTTGCGCCGACCCTCGACCAGAAAGCAACCGGGGCCTGTCGCGACGAGACACTATCCGGCAGGTCGAAGACCAACCCGCTCCGGGATCTGATACGAGCAGGCCTGCGCCTGCATTAGTCCTTAGGCCCGAACAACGCCTTGTTCAGGAGTCTCCTAGCCGGGGGCTTCGCGCCACCCCTGCGATGGCGCCGATGGGCCCGGAACCTGACGCAACGTCGAGCCGAGGTGAGCCGGCTCGCGAGCTGGTGCCGTCGTCGGGATGCGCTGCTGGCTGCCCGTCGCCTAATCTGCTGGGCGACCAGCCGGATCCGAGGGGCCTCGACGCGGGTGACGCTGGTCGAGGCGCCGGCGCCGCTGATCAGGTCGGCGGCCAGGCCGTCGATCCGTTCCTCGAGGCTGATGGTGTCCAGGTCCCATTCCTCGTAGTGCCGGCCCGGGCATCCGGGCCACGTCCCAGCCCGGCGCCCAGGACTATCACGCGGTCTGAGGTGTTGAGCGCCCGGACGCTGAGCCGTTCCTCGTGGGCGGGGTTCAGTCCCATCATGACCAGCATCTGATCCTCACGGCCGCCGGGATTGGGCGGCTGCGCGCCGGCAGTGTGGATCTCCACGCGGTCGTCGTCGACGCGGTGGCGGAGCAGGCTTTCAGCGATCTGGGTGGAGCTCGCGTCATTGCCGACGAAGAGCACAACTGGGGTCGTCGTCGCGGCCATGTGGTCATTGTGCGCCCGTTGATCGTCGGGCGGGGTTTCGCCGGAGTCGACGGGCCGGGTGTGCAACCACCGGACTTGATCAACGCCTCGCCCTCCTTCTGGCCGTCCGCTGCGGCGGCGACGTAGACGTTCTTGTACTGGTCCTTGCCGTTGATGACGTTGTAGGCACCGAGCACCATCGAGTCGTTCAGCCCCATCACAGGTCGACGTCCGGGTTGCCGGCCAGCATGTTCTCCGCCGCGACCTGACCAACCGCACCTCGGTCGGCAGCCATCGGTCGTCGCCTTGTTGTTCGTAGAGCGCGCTCAACACCTCCGGCGGGGCAGCGCCGACGGCCACAGAGAACTTGGAAAACTCACGGACCGCGGCCAGCACCGCGTTGACCCGCCGGGGTCCGCGCGGGCGGGGCCGGCGACCGGCTTGATCGGCCGGCACGGCTTGCAGCCAGGAGATGAACCAGCCCAGCCGACCGCCCGCCTGGCGCCAATCAAGTTCGGAGTCGGCGCACCAGGTCAAGAACAACGCGAGACTGCCGGCGTAGGCCTGAGTGGTCGATTCCGCACCATCTCGACCCCAGCGAACGTGTTGCAAGAACGCGTCCGCCTCCGGATGTGGACGAAGATCACCAGTCAGCACCGTCCAGTAACGCGCCCCCGATGGGAGTTCGACCCCCAAACGCCCGCACCGCAGCCCCTACTTCCTCGCCGGCAAGCTGCCCGGGAGACCAGGGGGCTGCGCTGACGGTGCTCTCAGTTGACAGCTCGGAATGAGCTGAGCTGACTCCAGAAATCTCGCGTGCTTGCTCACCGTGAGGTTTACGCCGGGTCGTGGTTCGCACTGGCGTCGCTGGGTTTGGGTGGGCGGGTTCTCGTCGTCAGCCGGTGAGCATCACCTTGATGGCCCGCCGCTGATCGATGGCTTGGTAGCCGTCTGGCGGCCTGTTCCAGGGGGAGGGTGAGGTCGAAGACGGCGCCGGGGTTGATCTTGTCGTCCAAGTATCAGCTGGATGAGGTCGGGGAGGAAGCGTCGGACGGGGGCGACCCCGCCCGCCAGCTGGACTCCGGCGCCGAACAGGTCCATGGTGTTGATCTCGGCGCCGATGAGACTCCGACGTAGCCGACGCGCCCGCCGCGTCGGGTGGAGTGGATTGCCTGCGCCATGGATTCTTGGCGCCAACGGCTTCGATGGTGGAGTGCGGCCGTACCTGCCGGTGATCTCCTTGACCTTGGCGGCGCCGGCGTTTCCGCGTTCTTCGACGATGTCGGTGGGACCGAAGTCGCGGGCGAGCTTTGCCGGTCGGGGTGACGGGAGAAGGCGATGATGCGTTCTGCGCCGAGGTGCCGGGCGGCAATGATCGCGCACAGACCGACAGCGCCGTCGCCGACCACGGCGACAGTCTCGCCCGGCCGCGGCCTGCGCGGAGACGGCCCGAACTACCGGTGCCGAGGACGTCGGAGCACGCGAGCAGGGACGGAACCTTGAGCGGGGTCGGGCTGGGTGGGGGTGGCGATCAGCGGAGGCGTCGGCGAAGGGGATGCGGCCTTCTCGGCTTGGGTGCCGATGGTGGGCATCTCGACCCGGTTCGGGCAGTAGGACTGGAACCCGGCTTGACAGATCTCACAGCCGTCACCGGCGGCCACGAACGGGCCGACCACGAAGTCACCGGGCTTGATTGTGGTGACCGCGTCGCCGACCTGTTCGACGATGCCGACGTATTCGTGTCCGACCTGGGTCGGTTCGGGCAGCGGGACGAGACCGCGGTAGGGCCACAGGTCGGAGCCGCAGATGCAGCTGGCGGTGACGCGGATGACCGCATCGGTGGGATCGATGATGCGGGTCGTCGCGCTCCTCGACACGAACATCCCCGGGGGCGCGCACGATCACCTCCGCGCACAATGTCTCCTAGCTTCGTGGTAGCGGGTGAGGCAGGGTTGTCAGACCGGTTGTCAGAAGGTGAGGAGCACCTTGGTGGCGCGCCGCTCGTCCATGGCCTGGTAGCCGTCGGCGGCCTCGTCCAGGGGCAGGGTGAGGTCGAACACGGCGCCGGGGTCGATCTTGCGGTCCCAGATCAGCTGGATCAGTTCGGGCAGGAACCGGCGAACCGGGGCGGGCCCGCCGTCCAGGTGCACGCCGGAGAAGAACAGCTCGTCGCCGGTCGAGCTCGACGTCGTGGGTGACGCCGACGTAGCCGACGTGTCCGCCGGCGCGGGCGGAGCGGATGGCCTGCCACATCGATTCCGGGTGCCGACGGCCTCGATCACGCCGTGGGCGCCGAGCCGCCGGTGAGCTCCTTGATCTTCGCGGCGCCGGCGTCGCCGCGCTCCTCGACGATGTCGGTGGCGCCGAACTCGCGGGCGAGGGCCTGGCGGTCGGCGTGGCGGCTGAATCGCGATGATCCGTTCGGCGCCGAGCTGCTGGGCGGCCAGGACTGCCGACAGGCCGACCGCGCCGTCGCCGACCACGGCGACGGTCTTGCCGGGGCCGGCCTCGGCCGCGACGGCGGCGAACCAGCCGGTGCCGAGCACGTCGGAGGCGGCCAGCAGCGACGGGATCAGGTCGCGGTCGGGATGCCCGGGGGTCGCGACCAGGGTGCCGTCGGCCAGCGGGATCCGTGCGTACTCGGCCTGGGTGCCGATGGCGCCCATGAGATCGGCGTGCACGCAGCGGGACTGGTAGCCGGCCTGGCAGATCTCGCAGGTGTTGTCGGAGGCGAAGAACGAGCCGACGACGAAGTCGCCGACCTTGACGTTCTTGACCTGCGCGCCGATCTCGCTCGACGACGCCGACGTACTCGTGGCCCATCGGGGTGGTGCGTCGAGCTTCTCGGCGCCGCGGTAGGGCCACAGGTCGGACCCGCAGATGCAGGTGGCGGTGAGCCGGATGATCGCGTCGGTCGGCTCGACGATCGTCGGGTCGTCGCGGTCCTCGACCCGGACGTCGCCGGGGGCGTACATGACGACTCCACGCATTGAAGCAACCTCTCTGAAAGTGTTGGCTGCTGCGTCTCTCGGCTGGTGCGCAGCAACTGATGCGTAAGCAGCCGCGTCGAACCGCGGCTCGCCGGTGGGTGAAGAGATGGGACAGTCCAAATGTCTTGGTCTGGTGGGCTGCCCGGCCCGATCTCCTCGAACCTGTTCTAGGCAACCACACTAGAATGCGGACCTGGGAGACCCTTCTAGGGCTCCCCAGTCCGCTCGAGACTCGACGCGGCGCTTCAGGGCCTGGCCCATCGCGACCATGCCGGCCTCGTACCGCGTCGCCAGCGTGCGGCGGCGCAGCGGAACACAGAGCCCGGAGAAGAT
>CAVRSH010000036.1:0-32337 GCA_963723815.1 uncultured Actinomycetota bacterium
AGCCCTCCCACAATCCGTCCGGCCCTCCGCCGGTCAGCAGTTCCGGGGCGGTCGGGGCGGGGACGGGGGGTCCGTCGGTTTGGGCGATGTCGAACACCGGGGCGGGACGGAAGCCGACGACCTGCTGCTTCAACGTGGGCTTGCCGTCCGGGTCGCGCTGCGGCTTCCCGTCCGCGTCGACGACCTGGGCCTTGCGGATGATCGGCGCCAGCACCCGGATCGCCTTCTCGCCCCGGCGGACCTGCCGGCCCAACGATTGCCAGGTGCGGTAGCCGGCGACCTGACTGGCATCGGGTCGCTGGACGAAGATCAGGATCAGATTGTTGAAGCTGTACCGATGCAGCTTGCGACCGAAATCGAGCCAGGCCTGCCACTGCTCACCCGACTCGAGGGCGTCGATCGCGTCCCGGAGCTGCCGATGCAACGCCTCCACCAAGACCGACGAATCCGCCGACGCTGCTCCGAGCGGGCTGGCGCCTGGTGTCGCCCATCGGAGGTCACCGGCGTTCGAGGGCGTCGATCCGTGCCGCCTGCCGGTCCAGCTGCGCCTGCTGGGCCGCCAGCATGGCGCGGAGATCATCGAGCTGGTCGAGCAATTGCTCGATGATCAGCGGCAGATCGGCGACGCCGCGGAGCTGATCAGCAGCATCTACGGATTGATCATGATTGTTGGACACCAAGGCTCCCTGGATTGGTTGTGGACGCGGTTGGGGTTGTCGGCATGGCGATGTCGACGTTGGGCAGGGGCACGGTTCTGGTGCGCGGCCCGCCAGAGGTCGACGACGAGCGGATCGTCGTCGCGGGCGGTGGGGTTGGTTGTTGCGTCGGGTGTCCACCACCGGCTCCGCGGATCGGCGTCGGCACGCAGCTGCACAGGCACGGCCAGCCCGGTGGTCGCGGCGGCTGCGGCCTGCACGGCTGCGCGAACCGTTCGGCGTACGCGGCGAACTCCCGCTGGTAGCGGACCTCGATCGCGGCCCACTCCTCCGCGACCGTCGATTGTGGGTCATCACCGTGGTGCCGGTCGTCGCAGGCCTCCAACGCCTCGTCCACCGTCAACAGACCCGGATGCAGGTCGAGACCTTCCAGCGTCTCGGCCACGTTCAGCGGCACGACCAGCGGTTCGGTGCGCGCCCGCCACAGCCTGCCGGGATCGTCGCCGAGCGTCCCGGCCACCAGCGACCGCACCAACGCGGCTTCCCACCGACCGGGGCGGCCCGCCAGCAGCGGTTCAACACCGCCCAGATTGGCGGCCGTCGCGGCGAGAACGCCGGCCAGGAAGTCCGCGAAATCGCCCGGCGTGCCGTCCGCACGTGACCGGTGAGCGGCGGCGGTGAGTACCCGGACGGACCCCGCACGACAGGACTCCAGCCGCAGGCTCGCCGGTCACCGCCGTGTCCGGTTCAGCTTCACCGGCGCCTGTTTCGCGTTCCTGCGGCGGTTGATCAGCACGTCGACATCGAGCCGCATCAGGTCGAAATCCCGCAGATCCCGATAGGTGCGTTCCAGGCCGACCCACAGCTGATCGCGATCGGTACGGCTCAGGCCTCCGCGCCAATCACCAGGATCGTCGCTGACGATCGCCGCGGCCAGGCACTCGGCGACGACCGGACACCGACCGCACACGCCGGGGACGACCGCCGGCAGATCGGCGCACGCCGCGGAATCCGTCCACTCCAGCCCACGCCACTCCGCCAGCACCCCGAGTCGACCCACGACCAGTGAGCGGTACTCGAACGCGACCAGATCGGCGAGCCGCTGATAGCTGACCGGCGCAACAGCCTCGGATGCTGTCACCGTCCCCCCTCGCCTGATGCGCATCCGAGCCGTGGGTAAACGGCTGTTGTGACCAGCCGGGCTGATCGGCCGCCGGCAGCGCGGGCGCACCCCGGCACTGCGTCTGTGCTGACGGTGCATCCCGAGATGAGCCGGCGAGCTGACCGGTCAGTCACGCTGGTCCACCTGGCTTTCCAGCCAGGACTCGACGGTTGAACGGCGGTAACGGATGTGCCGACCCACCCGGTAGCCCAACGGACCGAGTCGGCGCTGACGCCACGCGTACAGCGTTTCCAGCGGGATGTTGAGCATCTCGGCCACCTCGGCGGTCGTCATCAACCGCTCGCCCCTCGCTGGCTGGTCATCACTCGGCGTAGGTTGCCCGCGTAAGTCCGCTCGCGACCGCGCCGTGCCCGGCGCCGACCGTGTCCATCGCTCAGGCTCGACCCGCCCTCCCGGGATGCGCTGCTGAACAGTCATGTCCAGATAGGCCGCAATGGTTGGCTCCTGAAGTCAACCCCGGCAAGAAATCTTCATTCGGCGCTTCCAACCTCTGCCTCGCGAGCCGAAGACAACCACGCGACCATTGATAAAAAGGGACTAGCTCTTCCAAACCGTCTCGAACTCCGGATGACCCTCGAAGGGTCGGGCGGCGGCTTACTCGGAGTGAGCGGAGTTTGTCCACCTCCGGCGTCGCCGGCTCACGTGAGATGTCCACAGGTTCGGTGGCTGGTCACCAGGAGCGACGCCGATGTGGGTCCATGACGCTTTTAAGAACGATCTGCTTCGAGGAGATGATCATGGTGGACGCCGACGCGCTGCTGGTCGAGATCGTCGAGTTGATCTTGAGCGCCGCTGACCAGGTGGCCGCACACGAACGCAACCTGGGGCTGCTCGACCGCAACCCCTCCGGCGACAGCCTGGGGCTGTACCTGCTCGGGTTCGACGCCGCCCGACTCCTCCCGTCAGGAACGCTGATCGGTCCCCGCGAGATCTCGCCGGACCCGCTGGAACAGCTCCGCGCCGCCGAACAGCTGACCCGGGCCGCACCGATCGGCAAGTTTCCGTTCGGCATCGTCGGGGTCATCCAGGCGCTCTGCGACGAGATCCGCGAGCGCACCCCATGACCGACGACAACGCAGCCGGCGCCGGCGTGGTCGCACTGGTCAGCATCAATCAGACCCGAGTCCAAGCGATGCTGATGGGCGCCAGCTTCGGCGGCCAAGCACCCGCCCTGCTGCTGGCCTGGCACGCAGGTCGTGGACAGCGCGGCCAATCTGTGGTCCGCGCTGCCACCCACGACTCCGCCCGCGCAACTGCTGATGGAGCGGCTTACCGGCCTGTCGACGTCACTGCACGACTCGATGCAGCGAGCACCCTGGCCGACACCGGCACCAGACTGACGAACAGATGCGCGCTCTGTCCGAGACCTTCACCCAGGCGGCCGATTTGCTCCGCGCCGGCCGCGGCCAGTTGAGCCGGGACGATGCGCACCAGGTCCGGGCAGCGGTAGCGGCCACCATGCAACTGGGCGCCCACGCCGTCCGGATTGTCGCGAACCACTACGTCGCCGAAGCCGCGATGCTCACCAACAGCGGCGCCCACCATCACCGACGCCCCCACAGCGACCTGGTCGCCGAATCGGCGGACCGGCTGTACGGATTCGAACAGGTAGCAGGCGCCGCGGCCGGCGGCCTCTACCAGTCACGGCCAGCTGCCGAAGTCACATCCGCAGACCGGGAACTCGCCGTGAGCCTCGCCGCAGTGGCAGATTCAATCCCACCGCACCCTCGCCCAACACCCCACCACCGCCAACCTGTTCATGATCGCCCAAACCCAGGCACGCCTCGGAAAGCTGGCCGGCGCAGTGTTTCAATCCACGGCCGTGACCGGCGGCGTCGACCTTGACGACCTCTCAACCCGGGTACTCCCACCGCTGGCTGACGCCACCGCCGGCTGGCGCGACCTCACCGCCGAATGGCATTCCATGCTGACCGGCGACGCATACCAACACCTCGACCCCGAACTCATCCGCGCCAGCCACCGAATCCGAGCCATCACGAACCAGCTCATCGGCCGACCGCCCGGCCGAGCCGACCCCGCATACGCACTGGCATTCGCCATCGACGTCCGCCAGGCCTGCCCCGCCATCCAGGACTCACTCGCTCACGGAGCCAACCTGGCCCGATCCATCCGCGACACAACACATACAGCGAAATCGACGATCCGCGGGCCTGCACGACACCTGGCCCACCGAGCGCTCACGCTGGCCGGCGACGACATCGCCTGGGTCGACCCCCGCGCCCTGAACCGCAACCACCTGATCGCCCTCCCCCGGCCCCTGCGAGAACACATCGGCGCCACCTGCAGCAACATCGCCGTACAAACAGGCGAAGCCCTGGCCGGGTCCGCCATCCTCGACCGGGTGCGGCAACCAGCAGCCACCACGCCGAGAGCGCCCGCGCGCGAGCGCACCGCTCGCCGTCAGCCGCCCGTAGCCACGAGGCCATCCCCGGCACCGCACCCGGGACGGTAGTCCCGACCGCAGATCCGGACGTCAGCCGCCCAGCCAAGTCGGCTGCTGCGCCGCCGTCTCCTGTCAGGTTCGCGGCGCCCGCCTCGACCGATTGTCTTCCCGCACAGCGGGCTGCGGGGCGCGCGCGTTCATCGCTCTTTGTTGCTTTTCGCTCGCTATCGTTCCAGACTCGCGTTGCTGAATGGGTCAGCGCAGAATCGACCGACTGTTGAAGACTCGAAGCCATGGGACCACGGCTGAGCGCACGATCCCTCGAGCTCATAGGCGGGCCAAACTTGCGAGCCGCACGGCGATCTTTCGCTCGCGTGGACATCTCTCGTCGGCATCCGTTTTGACATAAAGTGAGGGTAAAGTGAGGGCTGATCGTGCCGATTCCGGCCCGATATGCGTCTGACTAGGTAGTTTGTGGGCCCCGTGGGACTCGAACCCACAACCCGCGGATTAAAAGTCCGCTGCTCTGCCAATTGAGCTAGAGGCCCCGCATTGTCTTGCATCACCTGTCAAAATCTGCTTCTGACTAGGTGCGATAGTGCTTGTCTCGCAGAGGCGTCAGGACGAGCTCCGGTCTTTGCTTGTCAGCATTTTGCACCATTCTTCCGGGAGTTAAGCGGGAGAAAATGATCATGGTTCGCCCTCCCCTTCCCATCGGTACGTTCGGCCGCGTCCGAACCTATCGCACCGCGTCCGGGTGGCGGGCTCGTACGGCTACCGGGACTACGACGGTGTGACCCGCGAGGTCGAGAAGCACGGCCGGACCAAGGCGGCCGCCGAGCGCCTGCTGGCCGCTGGATCCTTGGCCGCCGAACGGATCGTCGTCACGATCGGCATGGGCGCTGGTGGTGGCGGCCAGCGAGAGGAACAGCCTCAGTCAACCGGCCGCTCCTTGCAGATTTCCGTGCCGGAGCGCTCCCGGGCTCGGTCCCGACTCCGGATACTCCGCGGCGCGTCGAGCGCAGCGTCCTCCGAAGAACTGGGCGTGTGCGAGCCGTGATGAAGAACCGGGCGCGACGATTGATGTTTCGCTCGTCACCACGCGACATCGTTGATCTGCGCGGCGGTTGCCTGCTGGTCAAGGCTCGCCACGACAACGCCAACGTCATCCTGCATGTGGTCGAGAACAACCTTCCGTTCCGCGCATGGGTCGAGATCGCGATCTCCGTTCCGTATTCGTCCTGCCGGTGATGCTTGCCGGGCACTTCGACTACAGCCGGGCCCGCGACGTCATGATCGCCGCCACCGACACCGGATCGACGCCGTGGTACGTGGTGGACAACAACGACAAGAAGCGTGGTCGGCTCAACATCATCAGCCCTGCTGAGCCAGATCCCGTACGAGCCCCTCGCGGCGCAAGGCGTGACGATGCCGAGGAAGCCGAGCCCGCGGCGTTACTCGGTGCCAGATCTGCCGGGTGCACCACATTCCGAAGCCCTTCTAAGCAGTTCACAGCCCGCAACGCCCGCACTGACGATATGTTGTGGTCTCGGTGTTAAAACCTTCGGATCTAGCGACGGGAACCTTGTGGGTGGCAAGAAGAAGGCCAAGAAGCTCACCGCGGCAAACGAGGAGCTGACCAAGACGCTGTCTGCCGTGCGGGCTCAGCTGACCAAGACTGAGACGAAGCTCAGCAAAGCGAACGAGAAGGCGCAGCGGTGGAAGAGCGAGGCAGCAGCGGCGCGTACGGCCGCCTCACGCTCGGATGCCCGGGTGGAGAAGCTGCGGAGAAAGCTCGACCAGACCTCGGCCGGCCTGAAGCCTGTTCGGGCCGTCGGGCCGGTGGAGGCGGCTGCCTCAGGTCGTCCGGCGGCTGAGCCCACGGACGCCGAAGGCCTCACTATCCCGAACCAGACGTGGACGGTGGTTCAGCTCCGGGCCGAGGCTCGCGCCCGCGGCCTGGCGGGCATGTCGAACAAGCCCAAGGCGACGCTGCTCGCCGCGTTGACCCGCGACGCCTGATCTAACCGTCGGCGATCACCGATCGCCACTCAGCCCCTCAGGGAGCGAATGAACCCCGCCGCGCCGAGTTCAACGTTGAGCATGTTCGCTGTCGCCCGGTGAGATGTTCGGGAAAGGTCTGACTCGTGACGGCAACGGATCGGGCACTTTTCGCGCTCGAGGAGTTTGGGTTCGCAGGCATCGCCGGAAAATCCCCCGTCAGAAGGGGTCTCTGCCCGGCTGCTACGGGCGCCCGCCCAACGCAGCCGGTCGGTTGGGCCGCGAGATGCCGAGCCGTGCCGATGCGGTCTGAACTACCGACTCAGGCTGGCACGAAGCCTCTTCACATGGTCCTGCACGAATGGAGACTCCCCGGATCCCGTCCACCGGTCAGTTGTGCGCGCCCGGCCGGAGTGGGACGATCCAGGTTCAGGATTCCTGGATTTGAGGTATGGACGACGACCGATCGGCGACCGGGCCCAGTAGTGGCTATGAGGCTGAGAAGTCGCCTTTCCTCCCACCGCCTCGTCGACCAGTCCTCGACCGGATCGTACCGGTCGCTGAACACGTGCGGAGCTATCGCGGCAAGACCCTTGGGCGAGACGCGCTTGCGGCTATCACGGTGGCCGCGCTGGCCCTTCCGGCGGCGATGGCTTACGCGGAACTCGCCGGCCTGCCCCCGGTGGTCGGTCTGTACACGCTGCTACTGCCAGCGGTCGCCTACGCGGTCATCGGCTCCTCCCGGCAGCTGATCGTCGGTCCGGAGGGCGCGATCGCCGCCATGGTTGGCGCAGCGCTGATCCCGATGTCCCCCGACCCCACCGAACGCGCTTCACTGGCGGCGCTGCTCGCCCTGCTGGTCGGTGCGGCCTACCTCGCCGCACTCGTCATCCGGCTTGGCTGGATCGCCGACTACCTGTCCCGCCCTGTGCTCATTGGCTACATGCAAGGCGTGGCGGTGGTCATGATTGTCGGGCAGTTGGGGAAGCTGCTCGGCCTCAGCATCAGCGCCGAGACGCCACCGGCCCAGGTGATCGAAGCCATTCGCGAGCTCGACCAGGTGAGTGGGGCAACCCTTGCGGTAGGCCTGATCTGCCTGGCCCTCTTGCTGCTCGCGCGGTGGCTGGTTCCCAAGCTGCCCGCCCCGCTGATCGTTGTGGTGCTTGCCATCGTGGCGTCCGCCGCACTCGGTCTGGCCGCGTACGGAGTGGCGGTCGTCGGGGAGATCCCAGCCGGCCTGCCCAGCCTTGCGCTTCCTGATCTGCGCCTGAAGGCGATTCTTGATCTTGTTCCGGTCGCGTTGGGAATCTTCTTCGTCAGCTTCTCCGACGAGATCCTTGTCGCTCGGTCGTTCGCCGGGCGACACGGCCAGCATGTCCGCGCCGACGCCGAGTTGGCTTCCATGGGCGCTGCCAGCCTCGCGGCGAGCATCAGCCAAGGGATGCCGATCGGCGCCAGTGGCTCTCGCACCGCGGTCAACGACCAGATGGGTGGCCGAACGCAGGTCTCCGGTCTGCTGGCTGCGGGCGTGATCGTCCTCGTCTTGCTGTTCCTCACCGCTCCCATGCAGTATCTGCCCAAGGCAACCCTCGGCGCGGTGATCGTCACAGCCTCTATCGGCCTGATCGACCTGGGTGCCTGGCGCGGACTCGCCCGGGTCAGCAAGGTCGAGGTCGCGATCGCCGCCATCACACTGATCGGAGTCGTCACCGTCGGCGTCCTGCAGGCCCTGGTGCTCGCCGTGGCCCTGGCGGTCATCGACGCGATCCGGCGAAGCGCCAAACCGCACGACGCCGTCCTTGGCCGAGTCGAGCGCCTCGACCGCTACGCCGACGTGAGGTTTCATCCCTCGGCGACGGTGGTTCCCGGAGTGCTGGTCTATCGCCTCGACGACCGGCTGTTCTTCGCCAACGTCAACTATGTGGAGTCGCGACTACGAGAAGCGATCGCCGGGGCACCTACCCCCGTCCATTGGCTGGTGTTCGATGCCGAAGGGCTCAGCAACGTCGATGCCACAGGTGTCGAATTCTTGACCAGCCTGATCGAATCGCTGCGAGAGGAAGACATCGTCTTCGTGTTCGCCCGACTGAAGAGCCCGATGGTCGAACACCTCCGACAAGCCGGCTTGCTCGACCTCGTCGGTCAAGACCACGTCTATCCGACGGTGCACGCGGCCGTAGCAGGCGCGCCAGCAAATCCCTGACCACATCGCCGGTCAACCGTGCATGCGGCGCATCCCGTGCTGACCCGCTGTCCGTGAGCAACAGCGTCGACGGCTGTCAGGTCATCCCGACTGACCGGACCAGTGCCGAGATGTGGTCCACCGCCATTGTCTTCGGATACAGCTGCACCGGCTCGACGCTTGCCAAGTGCTCTGCGAAAATGTTCATCGTTGATCGCCAGCAGGCGCAGCACTGCCCAAGGGCGCACACCTTTCGGAAACGATGGCGCAAAACAGGAACACAGTCATTGTTGACACAGCAGAAATCCCTGCATCACGCAGATCAGACGAGCCGCCGCATCGTCGACGCCCGCCGGGGCGCCCCCACCCCGGCCAGCGCACCATCGGGATCGCCAGCCGGCTGTATCGGGCGCGGCTGAAGCCCTGCTGCTTGTCGATAGCACACCGAAATCAGCCGGCTTCGGTGCTGGCCAAGTACGCAGCCAGACGGTTCATCCGCCAGGCCAGAAGCCGACGCGCCCCCCAGATACCGACGGCTGCTGCGGCGATCGCCGTAGCACAGACCACGGCGGCGCAGATGCCGAACTGGACAGGTGTCAGCCGCTGTCCAGGCGCTTTCACCGAACGGGCCAGCTGCACGCCTGGGCTCAGAATGGCGACGCCGATCAACGGCACATAGAAGAAGGGGGCGAACACCAGCGCGGCCCACCGCAGATGGGTTCGCCAGGCCCGGCGGTGCTGCCACCGCCAACGCAGGGAACGCGGATGGTAGGGAAACACGATCCCGAGCCAGCCGGCCACTGGAAGCACCCCGATCGGCAAAAGCGCGATGAGCACACAGGCCCAGAGGATTTCCGTCCACGGGTAGTTGCCGATTCCGACATACAACACCCCGATGGCACAGGCCACCCCGATGATGGAGCCGATCACAATGCATCGAGCAGCCAGCCAGCGCCAATAGGCAGGCTGATTCTCCAGAACGGACAGGGCCAGAGCCGGGTTGGAGCCCATGGCATTGGTCGCAGGGGTGTCGGCCAGCATCCAAGACGCCAAGATCACAGGGAAGGCGAGCGGCCCGTTCAGGCTGAACAGGACGTCATGCAGACGTGGCGGCAGCAAAAACCACGCCGCTACCATCAAAGCGCCGTTGGTGAGTAAAACCGTCGGTATCTCCCACGGCGGTCTCACGACCCGCCGATACTCGTTCGCGACCGATCTGCGCAGCCCCGGAACGGTATCCACGATCACATCATGTCGGAGGCAGACCCCCGGCCCAAGCGATCGACTTCGCCGGCTCGTGAGAGTCCCTCGCTCCTATGCCAATCAGACTGCAGCGTTGCTGTTCGCGCTGCGCCGTTCTGAGTACCTCGCCATGAGGACATGTGGTGCACTCCAGACCTGACGAGGAGGAGCAGAGCACTACAAGTCCCCGTTCGCGAGATGTCGGAAGGTAGGGCGCCCTGGCACGTCACGCCACGGATCTCCGCTGTCGATGGTGAGTGGCCCAGACAGTACGGTCAAGAGCGTGGACACGCCAGCCATCCCTCCGATGCCCGGCGACCTCGTCGATCCGCCGCTCAAGGAGCTGCCGAAGAGCGTTCGCGTCCTCGAGTCACGTGGGGGGCGGGTTGGGGCGACCGTCGACCTCGGAATGCGGGCGACCGTCCGGTTCACCCAATCGCGGGCGACGCTGCTCGCGGCCGGCACCACCTACTACCTCTTCCTCGCACTGTTCTCCATCCTCACGCTGGCGTACGGCCTGACGGCGGTCCTGGGGGCTGAACAGCTCTCCGCCTACATCACCGAGGCCCTGTCGGAGGCGTTCCCGGGTCTCGTGGGCGGGTCGGGGATCGACCCGGACCAGTTGCGGAGCGCCGCTCAGGCGACCTCGATCGTCAGCGCCGTCGGGCTGCTGTACGGCGCCACGGGATCAGTGATGGGCGCCAGCCGCTCCCTCCACGCCGTGTACGGCGCACCGAACAACACCCGAAACGTCGTCTGGATACGGTTCTGGGCCGCCGGCTGGTTCCTCGTCCTCGCGCCGCTGGTCCTGCTGTCGTTCGTCAGCACCAGCTTTACGGCCAACCTCGCCGCCCGGAGCCTCGATGCCCTGGGTGTGCACTGGGACGGTCCGATGCTGCCGCTCCGTGCCGCCGCCCTCGTGCTGACGATGGTGCTGAACTTTGTCGTCGTGCGCCTGATGCTCGGCAGGCTCGGGGGCATTCGTCCCCCTCGTACACCCCTGATCGTCGGGGCCGCCGTCGGGGCGGTTGCCGTCGAGCTGCTCAACCAGGCGATGGCGCTGTTGCTGAGTTTCGTCATCGACAAACCCAAGTACGGAGCGCTCTCGGCGCCCATCGGCATCATGTTCGTGCTGTACCTGCAGGCAATCGCCCTCTACGCGGTGGCGTCGCTGACCGCCGCCCTGGCGGAGGTCCGGGCAGGCGGGCAACCGCCGGAGCTGGCCGAAACGGGCGCGCAGGCGGCGGCAGATGGGGCGCCGCCGGGCTGAGCAGCGGCAAAACCAGCCATCCGAGCGGATCTGAGGCGGCAGGCACCCCGGAACCCGGCCTCAGGTGGACCCTCGTGTCGCGCTGCCCGGTTGTGCCGGCTGGCGGCCGATGATCCTGATGGTAGAACTCCTGCGAACTCGACTTCCAAGCGCGGCCTCTGCCGGTCGCCTAGCGAGGTGGCTGTCCGGAACCCATACCGCGGTGTTAACCTGATCGGCGGATTCAGTAGCGAGTCCCGGCTTCTCACGAGGAAGAGCGTCATGACTCGCCACCGCTTTGTCCGCTGTACCGCGGATGTACTGCTCGACCAGGCCCAGCGGCGTCATCCGGGCCAGCACCGTGATGGCCGTTCCACTGAACCAGACGACTGGGTCGTGTCTTGGTTCGGGTCGACCAGCCCGCGGCGGAGGCCGGCCGTGGTGTGGCGGCAGCAACTCGCTGGCAACCTCGACCTGGGCTGCTGCCTGGAAGTCGAACAGGGAGCGAACGGCGTACTGGCGCATCTCAGCGTCAAACCCACCACCGACACGACTTGGCGGCTTGCCATGCTGGTGTCCCGGCTGGCCGTGGACGCTTGGGTTGCCCACGAGTTGAGCATCCTGGCCCGAGACGCTGAAACCGTGAGCCGGCTGCACCCAGCGGATCGCGCTGGCGGTCGTTGACCAGTGCTCAGTTGACCTGAGCTACTGCTTCTCCGGGGGCTTCGGCGGCGCGGTGGGGCGGGTCGGCGGTCGGAAGGGCGGGGGGTCGGCGGCTGGGTGGCCGGTGAAGCGTTCGATGATGGTGGCGGCGACGTCGCGGAGTTTGACATTGCGGTTTTGCGATGCTCGTCGCAGGATCCCGAGGGCGGCCTCCCGGGTACAGCGGTTCTGGCTCATCAAGACGCCGAGGGCCTGGTCGATGATCGACCGGGCGACCAGTGCCTGTTCCAGTTGGGACGCCCGCTCGTCGGCCTCAATGATCCGGACCGCCGCCGGGATGGTGCGGGCGACCTCTTCGGCGAACAGCGTCGCCCGACGCAACGTCACCTCGTCGAAAGCTTCGGGTGCGGGGGCGTACAGATTGACGGCGATCCGGTGACCTGGACTGACCTCGGCGGGAATGCCAGCTGCCGAGGCGAAGCCGAGCAACGTGGCTACCGCTGACCACGCCGGCCAACGGTGTTCCTCAGCCAGATCGATGCCGGTGAAGACCGCACCGGTCCGCAGGGCCTCCACACAGGGGCCGTCGTCGGTGTCGAACTCGACCTGATCGGCCTCCCACGCCGCGCGATCGCTGGTGCCGATGGTCGCTGGATGGCCGTACAGGCTGGTGCTGATGCTGTAGGAGCCCACCACCTCGATCACGTCCGCAGCCATGTCGGCCGCGGCTTGCAGGTAGCCATCGATCGTCGTGCTCTGCCGAAGGCGCGGCTCAAGTTGGGTCCACACCTGGTGGCGGAAGGCCTCGTCGAGCATCCGGATCCCTTTCAATCCGTACGCGGGGTGATGACCGCGGAGCTGCGTCCAGCTGAATCTCCATGCCGGGTTCGTCCTGTGCTGACTCGCTAGCGGAAACGCTACCCGTGGCAGAAGGCAGACCCCAGCGGGGACAAGGTTGGGAGAGTCTCCAGTCGTCTCGGACTGACGACTTCGGCGAGTTTCGGGGCTCCTCAGAGTTCGGTGAGCTGGTCGAAGGCGCGGCGGATGACGCCGTAGCACTGGCAGGCGGCGGAGTGCAAGCCGTCGCGGTCGACGATGGTCATGCGGCCCCGGCTGTAGCGGATAAGTCCGGCGCGTTGCAGGATCCCGGCGCTGACCGAGACGGTGGCGCGGCGGACGCCGAGCATCAAGGCGAGGAACTCCTGAGTGATGGGGAAACTGTCGGCGTTGACCCGGTCGTGGGTGTGCGCCAGCCAGCGGGCCGTCCGTTCCTCCGCAGAATGCAGCCGGTTGCAGGCCACGTTCTGGCCAACGAAGGTCATCATCGAGTGGGTGTAGCGGTGCAACAGGTTGTGCAGGGCACCATCATCGGCCAGGAACTGGCGCAAGGCGACAGCGTCGAGCCGCAGCGCCTGTCCCGGGATCTGACAAAAGCACCGATGCGGGCTGGCCGCGGCACCCAGGAACACCGGCAGGCCGGCCATGCCTTCCAAGCCGATGGTGGCGATCTCGACCGCCACGTCGTCATCGACCGCCGCCACCACCGACAAGACACAGGTCAACGGGAAGTACACCTCGGTAATCGTGGCGTCGATGTCATAGATCTGGTCCCGCATGCCGAGGTCCACGACCGCTAGATCCGCAGCCAGCCGCCGCTGCTCCTCCACTGGTAGCGCCGCCAGCAGCCGGTTCCCCTGCACGATCTCAGGACCCACCGCCAGCGGCGGGATGGCTGGCGCATCGACCATTCATCCATCATTGCCTGGATCGAGCCGGTTGTCTGTCGCGCACTTCCCACCGTCGCCAGACATCGATGATCAACATCTCCACGGCGGAGCCTGGCATCCGCCGGACGCGCTATGTACGCTATTGATCATATAGCCGGTCAGTCTCCCAGGGTCGGTGTCGACCGAAGTGCGCCGAACTATTGCTTGGCGCCCAATGCACGGAGAATCCCATGTCGAACCTTCAGCACATCGTCATCGAAGATGACGGTCGTCTTCTGGCCGAGGCGGTCGTCAAATCCAACCCCGACCTGGTCGAGGCCATGCTTCGGGTGGAGGCCGGACATATCGCGCCGGGCACCACCTCACGACTCGTCGACGCAGTCATCGATCTCATGCAGGTGCCTCCGGGCACCGCGTTGGAGATGACGTTCCCGACCGGCCAGGCCGAGATTCTGGAACAGATCCGGCGCCGCTGCCCCAGCCTCACCACCCGAGTCGCCGGCGTCAGCTGTCGACTCCACACCACGGTCCCCCCGCCCTCACCACCAGTGCCTGGTCGGCCTCTGACCTCTTGAACTCACGTCCCGTGGAGTGCCGCCGAGGCGCGCTCAGGCCCGCCACCAGCGGTCGCGATGAAGTTCACTCCGCAAGCCCTCATACGCCACCCGGTCGTCGGTCGTTCCGGTGTGCGGAGAGGCGAACCAGGCCGCGTACGAGTCGATCTCCGACAGCCGCCATTCCAGGTCGAAGAGCTCCACCATGGCGACATCGGCATGCAGCCGATCGCCGTAGCCGGCCTGGACCAGCGTGCTGAGGTCCCGCTCCCGAGGCGCCAGCTTCAACGACTCCCAGTCGACGAACACGATCCCCTCGGCAGTCCGGACCTGGTTCGACGTGTGCGTCTCACCATGAGTCGGCACCCACGGGCGGTCGACCACCATTGCGGCGAGCTCGGCACAGCGGTCGGTCCAGGCCCGGACATCGGCCAGCCGGTCGGCGATGGCGACGCGGGCCGGCTCGCCGTATGGCCCGGTCACCCACGGCTCAGTGACCAGGGATCCCAGGCGGGCGCCGAGATCCGGCCCGACCATCGATTGCCAGCGAGCAATCTGGTCGGGCGCCGCGGAGCTGTGCAGCCTGCGCAAGGCAGCGATGTTCTCCTCGGCCGTCCTGCCTTCAGTCAGAGGTCCCTCACCGACCACCTCGCCGGTCAACCGCGTGCAAACTCAACGCACCGTCAGCGACCGGCAGCATCACGTCGCCGGAGCGAGCCCGCCGGCGGTTGGAACACGTCAAGAACCTAACCCATGGGGTCGCAACGGCCACGGCTCCCGGCCGTCGCGACCGGCTACGGTGTGACACGCCTGAGGAGCGACGGATGGGAGGACGCAGTGCACCTTCAAGAGGTGAGACCCACCCGACTCGGCTCGGCTGAGATGTTCACCGGTGCGGTGTACATCGATGAGATCACCGACCGCGACGTGCCCTCCAGACTGCGCGTCAACATCGTGCGGTTGAGCCCCGGTGCCCGCACGGCCTGGCACTGCCATGCGCGAGGCCAAACGCTTCGGATCACCGAAGGCCATGGGCGAGTACAAGTACGCGGCGGTCTCGTGGCCCCGGTCAGCTCCGGAGACACGATCAACACCCCGCCCGGCGAGTGGCATTGGCACGGTGCAGCCCCCGACAACTTCATCACGCACCTGGCGATCTGGGAGGCGCCTGAATCCGGTGCAGAGTCCGAGTGGGGCGAGCACGTCACCGAAGCGGAGTACCTCGGCTGATGCTCCAGCATTTGCTAGATGGGGGTCCCCGCAGCCCGCGGGCCCGCATCAACGCGATCGGCCAGGCCCTTCTCGCGGGTGCCGTCTGCCGGGGCTCCGGCCGGTCGCCGGCCGCGATCATCACCCTCGGATCGGGCCAGTGCTGACTTCCACTCCCGAAACGACTCCTCCGTCCGCCCCGCCTCCAGCCGAGAGGTCGTCACTGTGAAACCAGACCCTGCGTAGGTTCGGGGTCAGCGCTCGGTGTGGGTCACGGTGAGGGTGGTCGACATCGGTCTCGTATCGGTTCGTTCGGACAGCGAGCGGGTGGTCCCGACCTGGGGCGGGGGCCGGAGGCCGCCGTTCGACCACCATATGACCGCACCACCAGCACAGTCATTCCGTCTCGCCCGTCCGGGCGGAGCGCTGGGCCCGCCCAGATTTCCATCCGAAGGCTGCTACTTGTGACGGAGCGAATGCGCGCTGAGTTCAGCGACGATCCCGATCCGCCCGCCAGTCGGCCAGTGTCTGCTCGACATCGACCAGCCTGAGGATCACGGGTGGACCGTCTATGCGTCGTCGGTGCGAGTCGACGATCCGATGATTGAGATCGCTGACGATCGCCCGCACGGTCTCCTCACTGCCGACATCGACCAGCGATTCCCTCAGGCCGGCGACCTCACGGCGCAGCGCCAGGGAGGGCGGCAACGGCATCGGCAACTTCTCGCGCTCGAGGAAGCCCTTCACCCACCAGTCCTCGTCATCGCGGCCGGTCAGGCCCGGGATCGGCTGACCCTCGCCGGGCAGGTTGTCGAACTCGCCGCGCTCGGTTGCCTCGCGGATCTGTCGTTCGACCCAGGTCTCGAACCGTTCCACCGGACCAGCGTATGAGCTATGGCAGGCTGGCGGAATGGAGCCTTGGATCATCGGGCTGATCGTGCTCGTCGCCGTCGGCCTCGGCGTGATCGTCTTCGGCGCCCTGCACGATCGAGCCCGCAACCGGCGGCGCGCGGCCGAGATGCTGGCACCGCCGACGCGGACCATACCGCAGTTCAGTTCCGACTCCCGGCCCCCGCATTACCTGTCGGATCTCCAAGCCCGCCGTGCGCCGCCGGAGGCGGAGCCGACCGATCTGACCCCGTCCCAGCGGGAGGTGATCACCGCTCAATTCTCCGATCCGGCCACCGTCACGATCCGTGCCGGCTATGCCTCGAAGGATTTCGCCACCGACCGATCCTCGGGCTGGGCGGTCCTGGAGGCCCCGCGCGTCCTGGTCTGCGCCGATCCGGTGACCAGCATGCGCGAACTGCTCGCCGTCGTGGAGAAGTTGATCATCAGCCGCACGCCGGTGGTGCTGATCGCGCCGGCCATCGCCGATGAGGTCCGGACCACTCTGGAGGTCAACAAGATCCGGCAGTTGATCAAGGTCGTCGCGGTGACCGCACCGGAGGGCGACCTGCGGGTGATCGCCGGGGCGACGCACGCCCGGCTGATCGACCGGGCCGACCGGCAGGCCGGCTATCTCGACCTGGAGCGACTCGGCCGGTGCGCCCGGTGGGTCAGCACACCGACGGCCAGCCACGTCGTCGTCGCCGCCGATCTCGAGCAGTCGAGGTGACCGACGCCCGCGTCAGCCGCTGGGCTTATCTGACTGCGCTCGCGCCGATGATCTTCGGTACGACGTATCTGTTGACCACCGAGTTCCTGCCGCCGGATCGTCCGCTGCTGGCCGCGTTGATGCGGTCACTGCCCACCGGACTGGTGTTGATCATCGGCAGCCGAATCCCTTCCCGCACCTGGATGTTGAGGTTCTTCGTCCTCTCGGTCTTGTACTGCTCCGCCCTCTTTCCGCTGTTGTTCGTCGCCGCCTACCGGTTGCCCGGCGGCGTGGCCGCGGTGATCAACTCACTCAGCCCCTTATTGGTCGTGGTCCTCTCCGTCCCTCTGCTGCACACCAAGATCAGATCACTGCAGATCATCGCGGGCCTGCTCGGCATCGGCGGTGTGGCCTTGCTCGTGCTGCGCTCCAGTGCCCGCCTCGACGCGCTCGGCATTCTCGCCATGGTCGGTGCGGTCACCATGATGGGTACGGCGACCGTGCTGACCAAGCGTTGGGGCCGGCCAGACGGGATGAACTCCATCGGCGTCACCGGCTGGACCTTCCTCCTCGGCGGGTTGACCCTGCTGCCGTTCACGTTGATCTTCGAAGGACTTCCGCACGAGCTGAGCGCACGGAACATCGCCGGCCTGATCTACCTCGTGCTGATCAGCGGGATTCTCGCGTACGCGTTGTGGTTCTGGGGCCTGCAACGCCTGACCGCCAGTTCGGTCACCTTCCTGAGCCTGCTCAACCCGGTGGTCGCCGCCCTGCTCGGCTGGATCGTGCTCAGCCAGCGGCTCAACGGCTGGCAGATCTTCGGGGCGATCATCGTGCTGATCTCGGTCGTCCTCGGCCAGCCGCTGTCGTACGACCGCCTCCGTCGACCGCCGATCAGCGCCGTCGCTGCGATGATCAGCAAGGGGGACGACCCCTTGAACCCCCGCAGGCGTGACAAGCAGCAAACAGAGGACACGCCCTAGGATCACGCGTGTGAGCGCATTGGAGCCGAAGCCGCCGCGTGAGCGCTGGCCCCGCAGCCTGTTACGCCACCGGTTCGGAGCCCGACCCGCGTTTCACGTTCGCCAACGAGCGCACCTTCCTCGCCTGGATCCGCACCGGTCTGGGATTCCTGGCCGCCGGGAGTCGCCATCGCCGCCGTGGCCCGGCTGACGGCACGGCTCGGCGATGGAGGTCCGGATCGCGTCGATCATCCTGGTGGTCTGCGGTTTGGTCTGCGGCCTCGGCGCGTTCAGCCGCTGGATGGTCAACGAACGGGCGATGCGACTGGGCCAACCGCTTCCGTCGTCGCGGTTGTTGCTGGTCCTCACTTCGGTCGTCGCCGTGGTCGGCGTCGTCGCCCTGGTCGTGGTGAGCCTCGGATGACGGCCGGCCCCTGGGATCCCGGGCTGCAGAACGAGCGGACCGGTCTCGCCTGGCAACGCACCATGCTGTCCGGGCTCACCTGCAGCATGCTGGTCGCGCGGTTGCTGGCCACGTGTCGATCACTATGGCGGCGATCCTCGGTCTGCTGGCCATGCTCTGCACCGCGGGCCTGGGCTGGATCGCAATCAGCCGGTTTCGCCGCAACGACGCGGCGCTCCGGGGTTCGGACCCGGTCGGCGACGGCCGGGCCAACGCGCTGGTCAGCGGACTGGTGATCATCACTGCCGTCGGGGCAGTGCTCTATGTGGTGATCGTCTAGTGCGCTGCGCCAGGCCTAGCTATCCGTAGCCCAATTCGTGCAGCCGCTCGTCGTCGATGCCGAAGTGGTGTGCAATCTCATGCACCACGGTGATCCGGATCTCCTCGATCACCTGATCGCGGCTGTTGCTCATGGCCAGGATCGGAAAGCGGAAGATCAAGATGTGGTCAGGCAGACCGGTGTAGAACTGTCCGCGTTTGGTCAGCGGAATTCCGCTGTAGAGCCCCAGGGTGTCCGGGATGTCCGGCGGCGGGTAGTCCTCGACCAAGATCACGCAGTTGTCGATCAACGCAGCGAGTTCGTCCGGGATCTGATCGAGCGCCGACGCGACGTGCATCTCGAATTCCTCGGCCGACATCTCCAGCCACGGGACGCTCATCTCCCACCGGCCTGATAGCGCAGCCGGATGCCGTGATGCCGTTCCGGGGTACGGGTTGCCTGCACGGTCGCACTCTAGCCGACCATGAATGACAACGGTGAAATTTCTCTCGTGTAATCCGCGTGTCGACTTGCATTTCCGACCAAAAGTCCACTCACGACTTGCCGTAACGGGTGTGACGTGATTAGAGTCCTGAGCAACATGGGGTTGTAGTTATGAAAAGTATCTGCAGTGACAGATGCGCCGATTGCCCTGCATAGGTAGGCCAAACCAGGACCCCACGGTCCGCCAGGAGGACCACGTGCGCACCACGAACCGCTCTCTCCGCGGTCACTCGGGCGCTCGTCGTGCTCACGCACTGGTGCTGCTTGTCGGCATCGCTCTCAGCGCCGGGCTGCTCGCCCCGATGTCGGCCGGCGCCGCCACCCAGGTCACGGCTACCGAGAACGTCAATGTCCGCGCCAAGCCCAGCACCAAGGCCAAGCTCATCGGCGCCCTGTACCGGGGTCAGACCGTGACCGCTATCAGCCGGTCGGCGAACTGGACCAAGATCAGCTTCCAGGGCGACAAGGCGTACGTAGCCAGCCGCTACCTCAGTGGTGGCAGCGATCTGCCGACCGCGAGCAAGGTCGATGCCGGCACCGTCAAGATCACCACGGCGGCGCTCAACCTGCGCAAGGGCCCGGGACTTTCGTACGCGGTGATCACGGTGCTGCCCAAGGGCGCGCGCGTCACCATGACCGGCAAGACCGCCCGCGGCTTCGCCGAGTTGATCAACGGCGAGTCGACCGGCTGGGCCAGCACGCAATACCTGGCAAGATCACGGAACGGGTTGCCCGCGATCGTCGGCACCCGGGTTGCAACCGCCGACCTCGACATCCGGACCACCAGCGGCTCGGATTCCAAGACCGTCGCCGAGGTGAAGAAGGGCACCGTATTGTCCGTGACCGGTGCGACGCAGAACGGTCGCGCGCAGATCATCTACAGGAAGAAGATCCGCTGGGTGACGGCGAAGTACCTGGCCAACCCGCGCACCAATCTGCCGGCGCCCCCCGGTCTGCCCAAGATCACCGGGCACCGCTACGCGACCACGGAACTGAACATCCGATCCACCTACAAGGACAAGTACACCTTGATCGCCGAGGTGCCCACCGGCACCAGGCTCAGCATCACCGGCGTGATCAAGCAGAAGCGGATGCAGATCGTCTACGGCAATGCCGCGCGCTGGGTGACGGCCAAGTACTTGTCCAAGAGCAAGCCGAAAGCCAGTCCTGGCGGTCAATACAAGGTGGAGAAGGGCCTCAAGCCCAATGCGATCAAGGTGCATCGGGCGATCTTGAAGGAGTTCCCGGAGATCGTCACGTTCTACGGAGTCCGAGCCGATGCAATCCCCGACCACCCGACCGGGCGGGCGCTCGACTGCATGATCCCGAACTACAGGTCGGCCCACGGCAAGGCGCTCGGCTTCCGGATGTCCCGTTGGGCGCGGCGCAACGCCGACAAGCTCGGCATCAACTACATCATCTGGGACCAGCACATCTGGAACAAGCGCCGCGACAGCCAAGGCTGGCGCTATATGGCCGGCCGCGGGAGCGACTCGGCCAACCACAAGAACCACGTGCACATCACCGTGTACGCGGCTGGGTACGCACCGGTCTAGGTGGAAGGGACCGGTGCGAACCCTGACGCGCGCGTGCGCACGACCGGCGCGAACGAACCGATCCGGGCTATAGTGCTTGCTCGTCTGGTCCCCATCGTCTAGCGGCCTAGGACACCGCCCTTTCAAGGCGGCAGCACGGGTTCGAATCCCGTTGGGGATGCCATCGTGACTGGCGTCTGACTAGGGGCTTTGCCTTAGATGGCGGTCGACCAGCAGTCGCCGACCGAGTCCCAGGGGGCACTGAGGGGGCAGGGTTTACCGGCGAGTCGCGCCCTCGGGTGCCGAGGTTTCTGGAACTGCTGGGCCACAGCCTGACTCCTGAGTGGCCTCTCGAGGACGTATTGAGACAGCACCCGATGTGCAGACTCAGTCCCCGGCGCCGATGGGCGGTGTGACGATGGCCTACATCGAACGTCGCCAGATCGAACGGCGCTCGGCCTCCGGTCGGGTGAAGCTGGTCACGCGGTACCAGGTCCGCTATCGCGATCGCACGGGCCGCCGGCACTGCGAGACGCGGACGCGTTTAGTCGATGCCGAGCGGCGCAAGGCCGAGATCGAGCTCGAGCTGGCCACCGACCGGTGGCGGGATCCACGACGGGGCGAGATCCTGTTCGGGGACTGGGCAGAGCAATGGCTACCGACGCGTCATGATCTGCGAGCGACCACGTTCGCCCGGATGGAGTCGACTCTGGCGAAGCAGGTCCTCCCCGCTTCGGATCCATACCCTTGAACAAGATCACCAACAGCGATGTTCGTAGCTGGCTGACGGCCATGCTCGCGGATGGCTGCTCGCCGGCAACGGCCCGGAAGGCGGTGTTCGCCTTGCGGCAGTGCCTCGGCGCGGCGGTCGAGGACGAACGCATCTCACTTAACCCCGCGACGGTCGTCCCGCTTCCCTCCGAACGGCAGAAGCCGGCGCGATACCTGTCCCAGGTCGAGGTCGAACGCCTCGTCTCCGAAATGCCTCCCGAGTACGCGGCGCTGATCTTGGTCGGCGCGTACGCCGGCCTGCGTTGGGGCGAGGCGATCGCCCTTCCGGTCGATGGCCAGGATCAACCGGTTCCCCCGAGTCGTCATCGGGCCGCCGCCATCATCGGACGGCGAGGGCCTGGGCGGCGGCGGCGATGCCTTCGGGGGACATGCCGTAGCGGTCGAGCAGGAACCCGGCCGATCCGGTCACCGCGAACTCCGGGACGCCGAGGATGGTGACTCGGGTCGGATGGTGCTGGACGACGGTCTCGGCAACCGCCCCGCCCAGTGCCGCCGGCCGATGTGGCCTCTTCGGCGGTGACGATGCCCTTCGGTCTCCCGGGCCGCGGCGACCACCGCCTCGACATCGAGTGGTTTGACCGTCGGCATGGAGATGACCCGGGCCGAGATCCCTGCCTCGGCGAGCTTCTCGGCCGCGGCCAACGATCGCCAGAGCACGGTGCCGTTGCTGATGATCGTCACGTCGTCACCGGCTCGCACGGGTGATCGACTTACCGGGCACGAACTGGTAGTCCGCGTCGTAGATCGACCGGCACACCCATCCGGCTGACTCGGATGAACGCCGGGCCCTCGGTCGCCGCCGCCCAGCGCATGGCCGCCGCGGTCTCGATCGGGTCGGCCGGTACGACGATGATCATGTTGTCGATCGCCCGCAACCAGGCGATGTCCTCGATCGAGTGGTGGGTCGGGCCGAGCTCGCCGTACGCCATCCCCGGGCTCATCCCGCACAGCTTGACGTTGCGGTTCGGAGTAGGCGACATCGGCCTTGATCTGCTCCAGCGCGCGGCCGGTCAGGAAGCACGATGCCGCGGAGACGAAGGGGATCCGCCCGCCGTTGGCCAGGCCGGCCGCCGACACCGACCATGTCCTGCTCGGCGATGCCGACATTGATCAGCCGATCGGGGAACGCCTTCTTGAACGCGTCGAGCTTCGACGAGCCGACCGAGTCGTTGACCACGCCGACGATCCGGTGATCGGACTGGGCCGAGATCGGCGAGCGTGGCGACGTAGGCGTCTCGGCAGTCGAATCGGGTTGATCGGTGATCGAACCTCGACGGATCGGCGTTGGTGCAGAGGTTGTCATGAGGTGGTGGTCCTGTCTTCAGCGGTGGGACGGCAGTGGATTCGAGCTCGTCCAGGGCTTGGGCGAACTGGCCGTCGTTCGGGACCTTGTGGTGCCAGGCGACGTTGTTGCTCATGAACGAGATCGGATGTCCCTTGTGTGTGTGGGCGATCACGAAGGTCGGCTTGCCCGGCCGGAACGGTGCCGAGGACAACACATCGAACAGCTCGCCGTGATCATGACCGTTGACCTCGACAACGGCGAAGCCGAAGGCAGCCGCCTTCTGATCAAGGGGATCAAGATCATTCGTCTCCCGGGTAGTGGCCCCTTGCTGCAGCCGGTTGCGGTCGACGATCACGGTCAGCGAATCGAGTTCGTGTTGGGAAGCGGCCATCATGGCCTCCCAGTTGCTGCCCTCCTGCAACTCGCCGTCGCCGGTCAGTACGTAGGTCCGCCGACGGGACACGTCGAGCTTGGCCGACAGGGCATGACCGACCGCGATCGGCAGGCCGTGACCCAGGGGGCCGGTGTTGGCTTCGACCCCCGGCACCTTGTTGCGATTGGGGTGCCCGTTCAACCGCGACAGCGGCTTGAGAAAGGTGGCCAACTCCTCCACCGGCGAGGAAACCGAACGCGGCCAGGGTCGTGTACAACGCCCCGGCGACATGGCCCTTGGACAGGATGAACCAGTCCCGTTCGGGGTCGTCGACCGTCTCCGGCGTGACAGGTTGGACCGCACCGTACAAGGTGGCCAGCACGTCGATCGCTGAGAAGTCGCCACCGATGTGCCCGGCACCGGCGTAGTGGACCAGCTTGAGATCCTGGATCCGGATCTGCCGGGCCGCCTCGACGATGTGGGCGATCGTCTCGTCGCGGATGGCGTACGGTGCAAGCCGGCCGAGCACCGGCATGGTCGCGTGTTCTGTCGCCAGGGCGGTCATTCGTCATCCTCACTGAGCATCGAGCTGAGCAGCACCTTCTGGACCAGCTTCTGGGCGGCCAGCGCGTCGTGATTGGCCTGCGCCGCGGCGAGCGCTTCCTCGTCCAGGGCGTCGAGGGCCCGGTGGATCGCCTTGAGGAAGGTGATGGCCTGCTTAGCCGCCTGCACCGAGTCCTCCCGGAACGGAAACTGGTCGAGCTGCCAGACGCCCTCCCAGTGGTTCCTCCGCAGGGTGTGGAAGAACTCGAAGGTCTCGACCAGGTGCACCGAGCCAACGACCATGTCGTCGTCCCAGCCGCGGAAGTTGTCGTTGACGTCGATCGCGAAGAGCTTGCCGGCGTCGATGCACAGCTGGGCGGCGTCGGCCGGGGTTTCCAACCCGTACAGGGAATGCCCGAAGTCGAGCAGCACACCGAGGTTGTCGCAGCCGGTCTGCTGGATGGCCAGCAGGGTCCGGGCCGCATTGCCAAAGATGATCTTGTTGCGCGGCTCGCGCGGCTTGTACTCGATGACGAACTTGATGTCCGGGTGCGCCTCGCAGAGCTCGCGCAACGCGTCGACGGCCAGCTTCCAGATGTCGTGGTAGTTGACCTGGAACGGGTAGTCCCAGCCGTCCTGGCCGAACCACAGCTTGACGTACTCGCAGCCGAGTTCCTTAGCCAGTGCGGTGGCCTTGATGAGCAGCGTCAACGCCTTGGCCCGCACCGCGGGATCGGGATTGGTGATCGACCCCTTGATGTAGTCCTTGTTGTAGATCTCCGGGGTGATGGCCACGGCACGCAGGCCGTTGCGGGTCAGGGCCGCGCGTACGTCGTCGAGGGTGCCGTCGAAGCCGGCGAAGGGCCAGTTGAGGTCGACGACCGAGAGGTCGCCGACGGCGCCGGCCTTGTCAATCGCTCCAATAGACCGACCGGCTCGCCGTAGCCCTCGGTGGCGTAGCGGTCGACGTAGGTGGCGAAGTGCCAGATGCCCGCGCCAAAGGCTGGTAGGTCACTCATGGTGAGAGTCTCCGTTCGTTGATGTTGGGTGGTTCAAGATCATGTAGGTCAGCGTGTTGACCGCCTCCGACCAGGTCGAGTGGGCACGGCTGGCACTGCCGAATGGGTCTTGGCTGACCCGGCCGATGGTCCACAGACCAGAGGAGAGCTTGTCGGCAGGGTGGGGTTGTAAGTCATGACGAAACTCCATAGGTGGGGTGACCCGTTCCGATCGGACCGGAGGCTGGTGTCAGGTTGCACGGTGCGCCACGACGCGGTCGTTGATCATGGCGCGTGGCTCGATCCCGGCGAGGTGACGAATCACCTCGTCGACCATGAGGCCGAAGAATCGGGGCAGCCCTTCGACGGTGTTCCCTGCGATGTGCGGGGAGAGGAAGACATTGCGCAACCCGATCAGCGGAGAGTCCACAGCGATCGGTTCCGGGTCGTGCACGTCGATGCCGAACCACGCGTCCCCGAGCCGCGCCTTGGCCACCAGCGCATCCAGGTCGACGACCTGCCCGCGAGCGACATTTATGAAGACCCCATCCCGCGGAAGCCGGGCGAACTGCTCAACACCGATCATGCCTTTGGTCGTCGGCGTCGCCGGCACCATACAAAAGACCACATCGCAGCCCATGACGGTGTCCAGTGGTGCGAAGTCGACCGCCAAGGCGTTGGCCAGTTCCCGTGGCGCGTACGGGTCGTACGCCACCACGCTCACCTCGAACGGTCGAAGCAACTCCATCAGCCGCCAGGCAATGTGCCCGAACCCGATCATGCCGACCCGCTTTCCGGTCAGCTCCCGGCCCGGTGGATCAGTCTTGTAGTCGGCGTAGCTCATCTGTTGACCGCTGATGATGTCGCGGAACCGGCCGTGCTGCCGGAGGCCGAGCAACGCCAGCGCCAGCGCCCACTCGGCCACCGGCGCGGAAGCCGCATTCGTCGTGTCGACGACGGTCACACCAGCGCGGCGGCTGCCGCGATGTCGACCCGACCCGCGCGGCGATCGCCTTCGAGCTCGCCCACCATCGTCAGCTGGGGTGCCCCGGCGATCACGCGCTCGGTGACCCGAGGTGCTGCCGTGGCCGAGGATCAGGACGTCGAGTCCGGAGACGGAGGCGACAAAGTCGTCTTCGATCTCCGGCATCTCCGGCACCGCGGACATGCCGCCGTCCACGGGCACGTCGTAATCGATCATCACGACGTCGCCGACCTGCTGGAGGCGGCGCAGATCTTCGGGATCCAGGTAGAACCGGCGGGTGTGGGCATTGCCGGCGATGCCGATCCGCGGCCGAGCCGACGGTTGGCCGTGTTGACTTCCACGTAGTCCATCGCCGTTACTCGGGGAGCTCATGGTTGGCCTCCGTGAGGTTGGGGCCCGGCGCCGGATGGGTTCGGGGATGCGACATGCGTGCGGGAGAGGAAGGACCGGTCGGCCCCGGCGACGACCCGCGGCGCACCGGTGACACCGAACGAGCCGGACAACGACCGGTCGTGGGCGTCGAAACCGACGAAGACGTCCACCCGGGCCGGCTCGACCGCGACCTCCCGAGCGAGGTTGGTGTACGCGAGCTGGGACGCGCCGACCTCGAAGGTGATGCGGTTCTGCTCCCCTGGGGCCAGCTCGACTCGGGCGAAACCGGCCAGCTGCTGGGACGGTCGGGTCACCGGCGCCGTGTTGACCCGCAGGTAGAGCTGAGCGACCGTGGCGCCCGACCGGTCGCCGGTGTTGGTCACGGTGGCGCTGATCCGGGCGGTGCCGAAGCTGTCAATGTCCGACCCGCAGTCGAGGTCGCTCAGGCCGAAGCTGGTGTAGCTGAGTCCGTGGGCGAACGGCCACAGCGGCGTCGCCTCCAGATCGAGATAGTGGCTCGTTCCCGGTGGCAGGGGCATCCGATAGCCCGACCCGGCCTTCTGGTGGTGATAGACCGGAATCTGCCCACTGTGCCGGGGCAGGCTGTAGGGCAACTTGCCGGACGGATTCACCCCACCGAACAGCACGTCGGCGATCGACCGGGTGCCGAACGGTCCGGCGTACGGGGCGACGACGATCGCCGCCGCGCTCTGGATGACCTCCGGCAGGGCGTACGGACGACCCTGGACGAGGACGACGACCAGGGGCGTGCCGGTGGCCGCCACCGCCTCGGCCAGCCGCACCTGCGCGGCCGGCAGGCTGATGTCGGCGGTGTCGCTGGCCTCGCCCTCGGTCCGTTCGCCGGTGAACCACAGACTGGCGCCACCCAGGGCCAGCACGGCAACGTCGGCCTCGCGGGCGGCGGCGACGGCCCGCTCGACGTCGGTGGCCTCGAGATCGTGGGTCAACGCACAGCCCGGTTCCGTGCTCACCCGGTGGTCGCGCTCGCCGATCTCGGCGGCGAGAGATCGGGCACCGTAGCGCTCCTGGACCAGGTTGTGGACGTCCTGGCCATCGGAGATGCCGGCGTACCAGGCGGTCACCACATCGTCGGCGCCATTCATCGTGCCGAGTTCGCCCTTGATGATCGCCTCGTTGGCCTCGCGCCACGCGGCGTAGGTGTAGGTGGGGAACTGCAGCGACGGCGCATCGGCGTGGGGACCGAGAACGGCGACCGTCAACCCGCCCGGCGCGAGCGGCAGGATGCCATCGTTCTTCGCCAGCACGATGGACCGGCGGGCCAGCTCCTGAGACAGCTCGGCACCCTCCGCGGACACCGTCCGCACGTCGATCTGCTCGGTCGGATACGGCTGCTCGAACAGGCCGACTTCGAACTTCGCTCGAAGGACCCGCCAGGCACACCGATCAACAAGACCCAGATCAATGGCACCGCGCTCGACCTCGCCGGTCAGGATGTCGCCGTAGCCGAACTGGATCGGCATCTCGACGTCGAGTCCCGCCTCGATGGCAAGCCGACCGCCAGCAGCCGCGTCTTCGGCGATCCTCTGGTGGCCGACGATTTGTCGATGGTGCCGTAGTCGGAGGAGACGAAGCCGTCGAAGCCAGGGTGTCCCGGAGCAGGCCCTGCAGGACCTCCGGCGACGCGCCGGCCGGGATGCCGTCGACATCGGCGTAGGAAGTTCATCACCGAGCGCAGACCCGCCATCCGGATGCGCCGCCTCGAACGGGTAGGCGAACAGATCCCGGTGCTCCGACTGCCCGCTTCGAAGGCCGCAGTGTTGAGTCCGCCCTGGGTGACGGCGTAGCCGAGGAAGTGCTTCCCGGTGGCCATCACGCCGTGGCTGAGGTCGTCGCCCTGGAGACCGCGCACGTACGCGACGCCGAGGGCGGCGCACAGGTACGGGTCTTCGCCGAACGTCTCGTGGACCCGGCCCCAGCGCGGGTCGAGGGCGACGTCGAGCACCGGCGAGAGCGCGTGGTGCAGACCGGTCCGGCGCATCTGGCGACGGATCAGATCCGACATCTCGCGCGACGAGTTCGGGACTCCAGCCGGCGGCGAGTCCGGTGCCAGACGGGAAGACCATGTGCCCGCCGGCCAGGAAGCCGCTCAGCGCCTCGGCGTGGAACAGGGCCGGGATGGCCAGCCGGCTGGCGGCCATGATCCGGCGCTGGATGATGCCGACTTTGGCGGCCAGGGCGGCCGCATCGTCCATGATCAGCTGGGCAATGTGGCCCGGCGGATTGCGCAGCACCTGCTCGGCGGCGGCTGCGGCGGAACCGTCGGCATTGATCACCGACCAGGCCATCCGGGCGGTCAGTTCGGTGGCATTTCTCGGCCGTGGTCAGCTCGGTCAGCAGCAGATCGGCCCGTTGGCCCGGGTCGAGGCGCTCGTTCAGCCAGGTCGAGGTCGCGGTGGTGGTCATCAGACCGCCACCAGACGCACGGCCTGATAGGGCTTCGCCGGGAGAGGCACCACGACCAGCGTCTCGTGGACACCCGGGACGGGGGTGATCGTGCAGTCCCAGGTGTCCAGGACCTCGACGCGCCAGCGGCCGGGCGGCAGCAGGACGTGCCGCTCCCGCGGGTGACCGAAGCCGTGGTAGCTGACCAGATACTGATCCTGGACGCCGGCCCACAGCAGGTCGAAATCCGACGGCAGTGGTTCGAGGACACCAGTCGGCGAGGCGGCGGCGACGGCCTCGAGAAAGAGTATCCGGGTGTGGCTGGTGCCGCGCAGTTCGCCGCCCTTGGACCACCAGAGCTCTTCGGCCGGATCCCAGTAGGTCTCGCCGTGCCCGACGTAGCCTCCGCGGACCGCTCCTTCCCAGAAGCGACGCAGCATCTCCTCGCCGCTGATATTGCCCCAGCCGTATTCGAGATCGCCTTCGTAGCCGCACTCGTCGACGACCACCGGCTTGCCCCACTGCCGCCGCCAGCGGTCAGTGTTCTCGGCGGTGCGGTAGTCCTCGGTGCGCTGAACGCTGGCGTGGCTGATCCACCCGCGGGTGTGGTCGAAGTGCTCGCTGAAGTTGTGGATGGAGACCAGGTGCCGGTGCGGGTCCTCGGCGACCACCAGCTCCCCGATCCGGTCCCAGTCCGCGGTCGACTTGGTGATCATCAGGTCGTACTCGTTGGCCAGCGCGAACCAGACGTTGGCAAATCCGGCCAACCGGCGGACGACATAGCGGACCACCCGGTCGTCGAGATCCGGACCGAGGTCGGCGAAGCCCCAACGGTCGTAGGGGTGGAACAAGATCAGATCCGCTTCGATGCCCAGGTCGGCCAGCGAGCGGATCTGCTCGTCCAACTGGGCGAAGAACCCGGTGTCGAAGCGATCGAGATCGAACGATCCGTCGGCGTTGCGCGGGAAGGGGAACCGCGTCGGTTCGTCGTGGTTGTAGATGAAGTGTTTGGGGAACAGACACATCCGCAGCTTGGTGAAGGCGGAGTCGGCCAGGGTGGCCAGCGTCGCTGCCTGTAGCCGCTCGTCCTGGTGGTTCCAGGCGTACGCCGTGGTCCCCCACGGCCGGTAACGCGACCCGTCCGCGTACGCGAAGTGGAAGCCGTCGACCCGGACCGGCCCGTGGGCACCCGGCTGGGGCGGGCGACGACGACCTCGCCGCGACGCCGTCGAGCGCCGGAGCCGTCGAAGAGGTGACGAACGACCACGATCCCTCCGCCTCGGCCAGCACCCGCAGCCGGTAGATCCCGGCGCCGTCGTAGAAGCCGCCGACCACCCAGCTCTGGTCGCCGCAGACGAACTCGGCCGACAGGTCGACGTCGACGAACGGGTTCCGGTGGCCGGACCAGTCAGGGCGATCTCCAGCACCCCCCACCGGGTCGGCCGCCCGACCAGGTGCCATGACGCCGACGACGGCACCGCTTCCGGGTCGGCGGGGACCGGCGTCGGTACCGGCGGGTGAGGTCGGAGCAGGATCGAGCCATCACCTCATCGATGTCGGCCCAGAACGCCGCCCGGGCATCGGCATCGTCACGCAGACCGGGGGTGACCCGCATGAAGGCGCCGACGAGCAGCGGCCGAATGGCGTCGGATCGACGGTCAGCGTGGCGGGCAGGTGCCGCTCCAGCACGGCCCGACCACCCGGCGCGTCGAGCACCTGGCCGAAGTCGATGAGGGGTGTGAGCATGAGGACTCCTGGATAGTGAAGGTGAATCCAGGGGACGGCGGGTGGCCGCCCCCCGGATCGATCTGAGGTGGATCAGCGCACGATGACGCGGACCCGGTCCAGGTTTTCGACCTGAACGACGTCGCGCTTCGAACCGGTCCGCGACGAGGTCACCTTGACGGACACGAGTAGGTGCCCGACTTGGTGAAGCGGTGCGCGCCCTCGAGGACCTTGTGGCCCTTCGGTGTGCCGATGCGGGCCGGGTCGTAGGTGCCGTCGCCGTCGAAATCCCAGGCTGCGGAGGTGATCTTTCCGACCCGGCGGGGGGTCTTGGCGTTCGCGACAAACCGCACCCTTTTGCCGGCCTTGAGCTGGACGCGGTCCCGGCCGTTGGCGCTCAGGTGAACGACCGGCTGGAGTCCCTGCCGGGCATTTGCGCGCTTCGGAACGGTGATGACTGCCCCGTCGGCCCGGTAAGCGGTTGAGCCGGGCGGGTCGACGCCGTCTTCAGCCCAGGCACTCAGGTCGCGAAGAGCCTGATAGACGCTGTCGTACCAGTCGACCAGATAGGTGGCGCGGATGCCATCGACCGGTGGTGCGTCGAGATGGTCGGCGTTGTCGTTCAGATAAATGCGGACGTTGTTGATGTATCCCGCACCACCCAGGGAGTCGCGCATCCGCTTGGCGTACCAGTTCGCAGCGGTGGCTGGTGCGTCGACGTCGACCAGGTTGTCGACGACCATCACCTTGCTGGTGACCTTGCCGCTGAAGGCGGCGTTGCCGGAGATGCCCTGGGTGAACGCCGGACCCAGCAGGGGGGCGTGTTGCGGATAGAGCGGATCGCCGAAGGTATCGCGGAACTGGTCCCAGCCGGCGTAGCCGTCGCTCGCCGCCGGCAGATTGTGCCGGTGGAAGGAGCATCCGGCGAGCGACGATCGGTTGTCGATGCGGACCTGCGCTCCGACCACCAAGGCGTCGAGCACCTCGGCGCTGTTGCCGCTGCCCACGGTGAATGTTCCCGTGGCCCGGTCCAGAGTGCCGTTGAGGGCACCGATCCTGGTCCGGCCGTCGGCCGCGTAGACCGCGAAGTCCAGTGCTGTCGCGCTGCTGACAGTGGGGACGCCGCGAAGAGTCACGGCCGTCGGCGGAGTCCCCTGGACCGAGGCGATGGTCGCCTTGCGGTCCACGAGGGCGGCCCGGAAGACCCGGCCGAGCGGGCTCTTGGCTGTGCCGAGGTAGCCGGGCTTGGTCCAGAAGGCATCGACGTAGGTCTGGTCGCTGGACTTGGTGCAGGTGAAGGGGTTGGTCGACTTCGGCGTACCGAGGACGTATCGGGGTTCTGCCAGCCGGCCAGCGGAACACCGAACCTGGTCAGTTCCTTCAGCATGGTGCGTTCGGCCTTGTCGAGCCCGGCGTACGGGTGGCCGCTGCCACCCGGGCGGACGGCGTCGGCGATCTGCTCGGCCTTGTCCGCGAGCACCAGCTGGGCCATCGCCCGGATATCGAAGATGTAGGGAGCCGACATCGGCGTCCCGATCACCATCGGCACGAACCCGTCCCACACGCCGGTGGTGTTCTCGGCCGCCCCGATGGTCTGGTACGAGCCGCCGCTCGGTCCGTAGAGGTAGCCGTGGATCGGCCGGTCTCCGGAGCCGTAGTACTCGGCCGCCATGGTCTTGGCGAATTTGGCGGCGGCGGCGGCGTGGCGGTAGCCAAGTGCGACGAAGCTTCCAGCCTGAACGGTGTAGCCGCCGCTGGCGGCGCCGAACTCGATGGCCCGGTCGGTCGCCTTCTCATCGGTCAGCGGGTAGGTGTACTGGAAGAAGCGGCCCTTCCACTGCTGGGCCGGGGGCAGGTAGATGGCGAACTTGATGTTCGTGCCGTCGAAGTGGCCTGACACACGGTGATGGTTCACCGGTGTGGTCACGTCCTGCTCGCTGTCGATCACCGGCTTGGCGTATGTGGAGTCCTCGCAGGTCGCCGTCACCTGGACCGGCTCCTGGGTGATGTTGCACTCCACCGGTGCGGCAGCGGCCGGACCGGAGGGGCTAAGCCCGAGGCTGAGCCCCACTGCAGCGGCGGCGAGGGCAGCGACGCTGCGGGCCAGGCGCGGTGATGAACGTGGTCCTGTCATGCGTACTCCTTTGTCGTGACGGGTGCGTGGCCCAGGTCGGAATCCACGAGGGGACGAGATGGTCGGTAGGCGACGGAAGTGACATGGGCCGGTCCGGTCGTCGCGCCGAGGGCGAGCATTCGTCCGGTGAAACCGGACGCGACTTCGCTGGAGAGGTAGCGGCCGTCCAGTCGCGCGAGTTCATGCCGGCCTTCGCCGTCAAACACCGACAACACGATGTCGTCGGGCCCGCCGTGGCCGATCGGCACCGGCGGTGACCCCGGGATCGACGGCGTCGATTCGCAACACCACTGGTCCGTGTGGGACGAGTCGGTCA
>CAVRSH010000037.1:0-77162 GCA_963723815.1 uncultured Actinomycetota bacterium
GACCCATCGCTTGCCCGCTCGCGCCAGTCGCACACACGCAATCGCACCGTCATCGCCTGATCAGTCCGGCCGACCCTCCGCTTCACCCAAATCCGCGCGGCCCCTAGGAAGTCTCCTGGGTACAGTGCGAGACTCCCACGTATACGTGGGAATCCGACAGCGAGCCGGGCTAATTGGACAGCGAGCAGGGCGCATTCGGCAGGAGCGGGCGTGGGCGGGGCGGGAACCGACACGCGACGGCCCGGGCTGGGGATCAGCGCAGGAATGGGGAGGATAGGGGCCATGGCGAAGGAGAAGGGCCGCAAGTTGGTCGCGCAGAACCGCAAGGCTCGGCACGACTATCACATCCACGACACCTACGAGGCGGGGATCGCGCTCAGCGGCACCGAGGTCAAGTCGTTGCGGGAGGGTCGGGCCAACCTGACCGACGCGTTCGCCACCGTCGACGACGGGGAGGTGTGGCTGCGGTCCGCCGCACATTCCCGAGTACAGCCACGGCACCTGGACCAACCACACGGCGCGGCGCACCCGCAAGTTGTTGCTCAACCGCAAGGAGATCACCCGGATCGAGCGCGAGCTGGTCAACTCCGGCACGACGCTGGTCGCGCTGGCCATCTACTTCTCCGACGGGTACGCCAAGGTCGAGATCGCTGTGGCGACCGGCAAGCGGGAGTACGACAAGCGCCAGACCATCGCCACCCGCGAGTCCGAGCGCGAGGCCGAGCGAGCCCTGGCCGCGCGGAACCGCGGCGAGTGACCATGGTCGACGCCCGCCCCCGTGCGGTCGGCCGTGCCGCAGCGACCGGCGCGCCTGCTGCTCGCGCTGTTCCTGGCCCTGTCCGGCGCCGTCGGGGTGCTGTGGGCCGGCGCCTCGCCAGCGCAGGCCGCCGATGATCAGATCGACTCGTTCACGATCGCCTACGACATGCAGCCGAGCGGTGTGCTCAAGGTCAAGGAGACGCTGGTCTGGCGGTTCGGAAGCAACTCGGGCCGCCACGGCATCAAGCGGAACTTCGTCGTCCGGGAGAAGTACGACGACACCCAGGACGCCGTCTACACGATCACCAACATCGACGTGGAGACGTCCGCAGGGGTGTCGAACCAGTTCAGCTCGTCGATCGACAAGCAGGCAGGACGGCCGGCTGGAGATCTTCGAACTCAAGATCGGCGATCCGAACACGACGATCTCGGCCGACACCGCGACCTACACGATCTCCTACGACGTGACCGGGGCGATGCGTACCTTCCCGGACGAGAAGCCCCCGTACGACGAGTTCTTCTGGGACGCGATCGGCACCGGAATCCCGGCGATCAGCAAGGTGGCGATCACGGCCAAGGTGCCCGGCGGCGCCCAGGACAGCTCCTGCTTCGCCGGCCCGGCCGGCAGCACGCAGACCTGTGACGTCGACAAGATCGACAAGGACGGCACAGCCGTCTTCGGCGAGAACTGACCTGCCGGCCAATCAGAGGTGTCTCGATCGGGGTCAAGATCGAGCCGGGCCTGGTCGCCGACAACAAGCCGCACCTCGAGCCCGACGGCTCCAAGCTGACCTCCGGCGAGAAGCTCGGCGCGCTCATCCTCGGCGCGCTCGGCGCTGGTCGTGGTCGTCGGTTCACCGGTGGTCGGCGTCCTGTGGTGGCGGAAGAACGGCCGGGATCAGCGGTACGCCGGTCTGGCGCCCGGCACGACACCGCTGGCCGGTCAGGAGGCGCATATCGTGCCGAGCGACCCCGACCTGCCGATCCCGGTGGCCTTCTCGCCGCCGCGGATCCCGGTCGCCGAGGCCGGCCTGCTGATCGACGGCCAGGTGGACACCCGGGAGACGGCGGCGACGATCATCGATCTCGCCGTCCGCGGCGGGCTCAAGGTCGAGAGCGAGAACGAGGACGACTTCCGGGTCACCCTGATCGACCCGAATGGCGCCGCCGCGCCGCACGAGATGGTGCTTGCTGACCAGCCTGTTCAACGGCGAGCCGCCCGGCGCCATCAGGGATCTGTCCACGCAGGGCAGCCTGCTCACCGCCCATACGGCCATGAGCGATTCGGTCCGCAACCAGGTGACCGTCACGCGGCTGGTTCCGGAAGATGCCGTCGGCGACCGCGACCGGCAGCTTCGGCTTCGGCGTCATCGCGCTGGCCATCTTCGGCGCGTTCTCGCTCGGCGCCTGGGTGCTGTGGATCCTGGTCCCGCTGCTGCCGATCGTCATCACCATGCTGGTGATCCGGACCAAGCTCCGCCGCGGCCAGCGGACCGCCGAAGGTCGGGCCGTCTGCGACCAGGTCGAGGGATTCCAGACCTATCTGGCCACCGCCGAAGCCGACCAGCTCAGATTCGAGGAGGGCGAGGACATCTTCTCCCGGTACCTGCCCTGGGCGATCATCTTCGAGCTGGCCGACCGGTGGGCCAAGATCTGCGCCGACCTGGTGCGCGATGGGCCGGCTGCCGGACGCGGTGCCCTACTGGTACGTCGGCAACTACCACATGTCCAACTTCAACACCGGGTTCGTCGACCAGCAGCCTGGCCACCGCGGCCACGCCCGTCGCATCCTCGGGCAGCAGCGGCTCCGGATTCGGCGGCGGCAGCTCGTTCAGCGGCGGCGGGTTCTCCGGCGGCGGTGGCGGTGGCGGCGGCGGCAGCAGCTGGTAAGCGCACCGCCCGAGGCCCAGGGCCGGTTGCCGCGCAGCGCCGGTCGGGAGAGGGCGTACTAGGCGAGTTGGATCTTCCTAGCGGACGTCGACCAGATCCACCACGAAGATCAACGTCTCCCCGGGACCGATGACGCCGCCGGCGCCGCGGTCCCCGTACGCCAGGTGGGGCGGGATGACCAGTTTGCGCCGTCCGCCGACCTTCATCCCGGTGACACCGCTGTCCCAGCCCGCGATGACCCGTCCGGCGCCGAGCGGGAAGTCCAGCGGCGCGCCCCGGTTGTAGGACGCGTCGAACTCCTCACCGGTGCTGAACGCGACTCCGACGTAGTGCACGCGGACCTGCCGGCCCGGAGTCGCCTCCTCGCCGTCACCCACCGTCAGATCGGTGATCTCCAGGTCGTCTGGAGGAGCGCCGTCGGGGAAGTCGATCTCCGGTTTGTCGGTCATCCCGCAACCCTAGTGCTTGCGCCGGCGGGCCGACGAGATGAGGGGTCGCTCCGGGGAGTGCCTGATGGTTCATCGCGCTCGTGGCGACCATGCTTTACGCATGAACGCCATCTACGAGCATCCCAGCCTCAAAATGCATGTCACCCCCGAGCAGCGCGATCGAGCCGAGTCCTGGCTCAAAGAGGCGTACGCGGACGGTCGGATCAGCGAACTCGAGTTCGACCAGCGGATCGGACAGGTCATCTCCGCGGTGAGTCGCAAGGATCTGAACGAGGCCTTCTACGGGTTGGTGCAGGTCCCCACACCGTCCCGGGCGCTCGGGGTGCATCCGGCCTACCAGCCGCTCATCCGGCCCGAGACCCGGCAGCAGGCCGGACGCGGAGTCGCCGGTTTCGCGCACTTCTCGTTCTTCTTCATGTGGCTTTTCGGGCCCGGCCTGGTCTTCGCCCTGTCCTCACCGGGGACGTACGCACGTCGGGAGGCGGCGAAGGCGTTCAACTTCCAGCTGATCTCCACCATCGCGTTCTTCAGCCTGCTCATCATCGGCGGAATCACGAACAGCGATCTGGTCGGTGGCCTGTTCGGTCTGTTCGCCCTCGGTTGGTTCATCCTGACCATCGTCGGCGGCGCCAAGGCCCTGCAGGGCGAGGACTGGAAGAACCCGGTGAAGAGTGTGGTCAAGCTCGAGGTGCTCTCCGAGAAGTAGCGAGGTGACGGCGCCGGCTCCCGATGGGGGTCGGCGCCGTCGCACGTCGGCCGCCGGGTCCTCCGGAATCAATTCCGGTGCCGCGGCGTTCACCGACAGGTAAGCTGATGACGCACGGCGAGCGCGATGCGCGAGCCGTGTGACAACTCAACAGGGGGTGATCGGTTTCGACTTGGGTCGATAGTCCCAGGTGAAGCGGGCCGAGAATCCAAGGTCAACTCGTTAATGTTCCTTGGAAACCAATAAGTGCCGAGAATAAAACTCAAGCACACTTCGCTCTCGCTGCCTAAGCAGTGATCGAAGGGTCAGTCCGGGCGTGCCTCCGTCCCGGGTCCTGGCCTCATCAAGGAGGCTTACCTGCTAGGAGTCGTCTGAGGACCTAGCGGGGACATCAACTGAGACTGGGCTTGTCTGCAACGTGCTGGCGCGAGTGCAGGAGCCGAGAAACCGACTAGCCAGCTGCGCCCGGAGAAGACCTGGTTCGTCGCTCGAGGACGCGGGTTCGATTCCCGCCACCTCCACCCCTGTACGTCCGCACGACCCCGTCCACTCCGGTGGCGGGGTCGTTTTGTCGGTGCCCGCTGGCAGACTTCGCAGCAGTGCGGACGAAAGGTGTCAGATGAGCAAGATCCGAGCCGATGGCACGTTCGAAGTGGTCAGCTTCGATGCGGTCGAGGTCCCCTTGGCCGGAGCGATCACCACCGCGATGGAAACCGGCCTCGCCACCATGGATAAGCGGTACGCCGGCGACGTCCAGGGCCGCTCCGCGACCTTGTTCACCTCGAGCCGCAACGCGGACACCGGTGCGGCGAGCTACGTGGCTCTGGAGGCGTTCCAGGGCAGCCTCAACGGTCTGCCCGGTTCCTTCAACTTCACTCATGCGGCCTCGACCCACGGTGCGGACCGGTACGGCGAGTTCTTCACCATCGTCGATGCCAGCGGGACCGAAGGTCTGGCCGGGATCAGCGGCAGCGGCGGGATGACCGTCGATGACGACGGCACCCATCGGGTGTGGTTCGACTACACCCTCGACGGCTGAGCGACCGCTCAGCGCGGCAGCCGGTCGTGGCGGGCGTCCACCAGCGACTTGGGAGCGGTCAGCCGCCAGGCTTCGTAGGTCAGCTCGGCCAGTTCCCGGCGATCAACCTGCTCCAGGTAGACCACGACCCAGCCGAAGCCGCCCGCCGTGAACTGCACCTCGAACGCCTCCGGACGCTCGGCCACCAACGCGAGCTGCTCGGCGACAAGCTGCTTGAGGCCGACGGTCTGCGTCGGCTCCCACAGATAGCCGAACGTGTGGCCGTGCACGCGGAAGGTCGAGTAGCGGGCACCATCGGTCCGCTCCACTTCCTCGAGCTGTTCGGTCAGTGCGATGAAGTCGCCTGCGCGCGTACCCACACCGCCATCCAAGCAGTGGAGGATGGGCCGGGTGACCTATCTGCCGCCGATCCGCGACCCGATCCGGACGATCGGCCGTCGCCGCTTCGACTTCGATCGGCAGATCGTGGTGATGGGCATCGTCAATCGGACCCCTGATTCGTTCTTCGACCAGGGCGCCACCTTCGGCCTGGACCGGGCCGTCGAAGCGGCACTGGCCGCCGCCGAGGCGGGCGCGGGCTGGATCGACATCGGCGGCGTACCCTTCTCGCCGGACTCGGCCGAGGTCAGCGAGGCCGAGGAGATCGACCGGGTGGTTCCGGTGGTCGCGGCCGTCGCGGCCGGCAGTGACGTCGTGATCTCGGTCGATACCTTCCGGCCGGAAGTCGCGGCCCGGAGCATCGAGGCGGGTGCCGCGGTGATCAACGACACCACCGGGCTTCATGATCATGATCTGGCCCGCGTCGTCGGCGGCTCGACGGCCACGCTGGTGATCACCCACAGCTTGGCCCGGCCCCGGCAGCACCTGCCGCGTCCGACGTACGCCGACGTGGTGACCGAGGTGAAGGCCTTCCTGGCCGACCGGATCGACCTCGCCGTCGATCTCGGCGTGGCGGAATCCAGCATCGTCGTCGATCCCGGGCACGACCTCAACAAGAACACCCGGCATTCGCTCGAGCTGACCCGCCGGCTGAGCGAGATCGCCGATCTCGGGCTGCCGATGCTGGCCGCGGTCTCCAACAAGGACTTCGTGGGCGAGGCGACCGGACGGCCCAAGCCTGAGCGGATGCCGCCGTCGATCGCCGCCGCGACGATCTGCGCGCTCAACGGAGCCCGCATCCTGCGGATGCACGACGTCGCCGCGTCGGTGGCCGCCGCCGAACTGGTCGAAGCCGTCCTCGGCTTCCGCGAGCCGGCGTACGAGCGGCACAACCTCGGCTGACCCATCACGGACTGAACTGTCGGCCGGTCAAACTACGCTGACGCCATGACGGTCTGGCAGCGCGCGCAGGTGCTCGCTCTGGCGCCCGATGCCGGCTCCCGAGCTGCCGCGGTGGCGCTGGCGCGTACGGACCGCTGGTCGCAGACGGGCCGGCAGGACTCGGTGATCTGGGGGCGCTGCCAGGGCAACGGCCCGACGCCCTACCTCACGGCGGTAGTGCTGGACGACCCCCCGGCGTACTCGTGCACCTGCCCGAGCCGGAAGTTCCCGTGCAAGCACGCATTGGCCCTGATGCTGCTGGCCGGCGGCGGCACACTGCCCGCGGGTGAGCCGCCGGCGTACGCGGCCGAATGGCTCAAGCGCCGGGCGGACCGGGCCGGTCGACCGGACGTCCCGGCGCGGACTCCCGGTGAGCTGGCCGATCCGGAGGCCGCCGCGAAACGAGCCGCGGCCCGGGTCGCGCGGGTCGCCGGCGGGCTGGATGAGCTGGATCGCTGGCTGCACGACCAGCTTCGCAGCGGGCTCGCCGGTCTGGAGCGGGCCGGGTACGCGCCGTTCGACGCGATCGCCGCCCGGATGGTGGACGCCCAGGCGCCGGGCGTGGCGGGCCTGCTGCGCGCCCTGCCCGGGGAGATCGCCGGCGAGGGTTGGCCGGGACGGCTGCTCGATCAGTTAGGCCTGCTGCACCTGTTGATCCAGGCTCATCGCCGCCTTGACCGGCTCGATCCGGAACTGGCGGCGACCGTGCGGACCCGGATCGGTTATCCGGTCGCCAAGGACGACGTGCTGGGCGGACCAGCGGTGACCGACCACTGGCTCGCCCTGGGCATGGTGGAGACCGTGGAATATCGGCTGGAAACGCGCCGGATCTGGCTGTACGGGGCCGAAACCGGCCGCTGGGCTGTCCTGCTGAGCTTTGCCCCGGTCGGCGGTTTCCTCGCCTCCGAGGCGCTCGCCGGTGATCAGCTCAAGGCGGCCCTGCACTTCTATCCCGGCTCGGGCCAGTTCCGGGCGCTGGTCGGCGCTCGCACCAGCACGACCCAGCCGCCGGTCTATCCCGCGCCCCTCACCCTGGCCGAAACCCAGCGGCGGTTCGCCGAACTGCTCGCCGCCGATCCGTGGGCCACCCGGATGCCGGCCGCCCTGGGCGTCACGCCGATCAGACCGACCGGCCCGGGAGAGGGCTGGCGGCTGCGGGACGCCACCGGGTCGGCCGTCGAGCTCACCGGACTGCCGGGGGATCCATGGTTGCTGCTGGCCTGCTCGGGCGGTGGCCCGATCACCGTGTTCGGCGAGTGGTCGCCACGAGGCTTCCGGCCGCTGAGCGTGCTGCCCGATGATCAGGGAATCGGGTTCTCCACCGCCATGCTCGGCCAGGCTGCCTGATGCTCAACCGCAGCGACCTGGTGACCGCCGCCCTGCTCGGCACCGACCGGCGGGCACCCAACTTCCTCGGCGGGTCGGCCGAGCACGAGCCGACGACACTGCTGCTGGACCAGGCCGCTCGTTCCGCCGTCGCACTGCGCGCCGGGGTCGTCCTGCCCCAGGTGCCGGCGGCGCCATCGGGACCCCGCGATGAGTTGATCATGGCTCCCACTGCGGCACAGTCGATCATGAGCCGGCTGCTGGCCCGACCGGTGATCGAGTTGATCAACTTCTGGTTCGCCCTCGCCGCGGCGCGCGGTCTCGGACTGGCACCGCCACTCTGGTCCGCCGTGATCTTGCTGGCGGCTCACCGAGCCGATCTCGACCGGGTCCTGCTCGCCCGGGTTCTCGGTCCTCGCGGCCTGTGGTTCTGCGAACAGAACCCGCAGTGGCTGCGGTTGGCCACGACATTGCGCGGTGCCCACAGCGCCACACCGGCGCTGCCCCCGACGCAGCAACCGGTCGCCGCTCCCGAGGAGGTATCACAGGACCCGGAGCTGGATCCGATCGCCCAGCTGCGATTCGAGATCCAGCAGGCGTTCGCCGACCATGATCATCGGGAGCCGCTGTCGTGAGCCAAGATCAACTGCGGCCGCACGCCGAGGACGCGTTCGCCGCCGAGCTGACCGCACTCGATGCGGTGGATGATCGTCCACGGCCGCCCCGCTGGCGGCTGTCGCCGTGGGCGGTCGTCAGGTACCTGATGGGAACGACCCTCACCGACGGGACGGTGATCACACCCAAGTACGTGGGATCCACCCGGCTGATGGAGGTCGCCGTCGCCACCCTGGCGACCGACCGTGCGCTGTTGCTGCTCGGGGTGCCGGGCACCGCCAAGTCGTGGGTGTCGGAGCATCTGGCCGCCGCGATCTCGGGCAACTCGACCCTGCTGGTGCAGGGCACGGCGGGAACGGTGGAGGAATCGATCCGCTACGGCTGGAACTACGCCCGGCTGCTCGCCGAGGGCCCGAGCCCTCGGCGCCCTGGTGCCCTCGCCGGTGATGACGGCGATGCGGACCGGGGCGATCGCCCGGGTCGAGGAGCTGACCCGGATCCCGGCCGAGGTCCAGGATGCCTTGATCACCATCCTGTCGGAGAAGACGCTGCCGATCCCTGAGCTGGCCGACGAGGCGCAGGCGATCAAGGGATTCAACGTGATCGCCACCGCCAACGATCGCGACAAGGGCGTCAACGAGTTGTCGTCGGCGCTGAGACGGCGGTTCAACACGGTCGTGCTGCCACTGCCGGCCAGCGAGGAGGACGAGGTCGCGATCGTCACCAGCCGGGTGGCCGACCTGTCGTCGGCGCTGGAACTGCCGCCGGTGCCGCCGGCGGTGGAGGAGATCCGCCGGGTGGTCACGGGTCTTCCGCGAGCTGCGGTCCGGGCGTGACCGAGGACGGCCGGACCAAGATCAAGTCCCCGTCCGGCACGCTGTCCACCGCCGAGGCGATCTCGGTGATCACCAGTGGTCTCGCCCTGTCGGCGCACTTCGGCACCGGCGAGTTGCGCCCGTCCGACATCGCCGCCGGGCATCGTCGGTTCGGTGATCAAGGACCCGGTCGCCGACCAGGTCGCCTGGAGCGAATACCTCGAGATCGTCGCTCGGGAGCGCGACGGTTGGTCGGAGTTCTACAGCGCCTGCCGAGATGTCTCCTAGCGAACTCGTCGTGGCCCGCCCAGAGTTCGTGCTGGGTGACACGAGATCGGAGCACGGGTCGAGGTCTTCGGCATCCGGCATCACGGGCCGGGGTCGGCCCGGTCGCTGGTCGCGGCGCTGGAGGCGTTCCAGCCCGATGCGGTGCTGATCGAGGGACCGGCGGACGCGGATCCGCTGCTGCGCTGGGTTCTGGCCGAGGGGATGGAGCCGCCGCTGGCGCTGTTGGCGTACGCGCCCGACCAGCCGAAGCTCGCGGCGTTCTGGCCGTACGCGAGCTTCTCGCCCGAATGGCAGGCGATGGTCTGGGCCGCCGAGCCGGAGTCGAGACGGCCTTCTGCGACCTTCCGGCCGCCATGGTGCTGGCACCGCGGACCAAGACCCTGCTGGACGTCGATGATCATGACGACGACGAGACGATGACGATGATCATGGTGATCGCCGTGATCCTGGAGCGTCGTCGCGGCACCAGGTGGTGCACGACCCGCTCGGGGCGCTCGCCGAGGCCGCCGGCTACGACGATGCCGAACGCTGGTGGGACGATCTCGTCGAGTCGCGGCTGGACGGTTCGTCGCCGTTCCCGATGATCACCGAGGCGATGGCCGAGCTCCGCCCGTCGATGACGGCGGGCTCCGAGCGGGAGCTTCGCCGCGAGGCGTACATGCGGCAGACCATCCGTGCCGCCCTCAAGCGCGGCCGCGAGCGGGTGGCCGTGGTGTGCGGCGCCTGGCATGCCCCGGCGCTCGCCGGGACCCTGCCACCGCTCGTCCGGGACGCGAAGATCCTGCCGGGGCACGCCCAAGCGCAAGGTGCGGCTGACCTGGGTGCCCTGGACCCATGAGCGGCTGGCCAGCAGCACCGGCTACGGCGCCGGCGTCGCCTCGCCGGGCTGGTACCACCACCTGTGGACCGCGCCGGACCAGCCGATCGCCCGATGGCTGACCAAGGTCGCCCAGACGCTCTGCGGGCCAAGGATCTGATGACCTCCAGCGCCCACGTCATCGAAGCGGTCCGGCTCGCCGAGACCCTGGCCAGCCTGCGCGGGCGTCCGCTGGCCGGTCTGGCCGAGGTGACCGAGGCGACGCGCGCCGTGCTCTGCGACGGCGACGAACTGGCCGTCCGCTACGTCACCGATCATCTGGTCGTCGGTCAGGCCCTCGGCTCGGTCAGCCCCGACGTGCCGACCGTGCCGCTGGAGGCCGATCTGGTCGCGACCTGCCGGACCCTGCTGATCAGGCGGCAGCCGGTGCCGCGGATCCACGATCTCGACCTGCGCCGCTCCATCGACCAGGCGCAGGTCCCGGCTGTTCCATCGGCTCCGATTGCTGGGGCTGGACTGGATCCAGCCGGCCGAGAGCACGGTCCAGGGCCAGGGCACCTTCCGCGAGACGTGGGAGTCGCTGCTGGGAGCCGGAGTACGCCGTGGCGATCGTCGAAGCGGCCGTCTGGGGGACGACGGTGGAGTCCGCGGCCACCGAACGAGTGGCCCGGATCGCGCAGCAGGGCAGCCTGCTGCGAGCTCACCGAATCGGTCGAACGCTGCCTGCTCGCTCAACTCCCCGAGGCCCTCGATCGGCTGTTGCGGGCGCTCGCCGACCGCGCCGCGCTCGACGCCGACGTCGTGCACCTGATGGACGCGCTGCCACCCCTGGCTCGGGCGCACCGCTACGGCGATGTCCGCGGCACCGACACCACCGCGTTGCGTCAGGTCGCCGAAGTGCTGGTCGTGCGGATCTGCGCCGGCCTGCCGCGGGCCGTCGCCGGCCTGGACGAGGACGGCGCGGTCATCATGCGCCGCCGGATCGACCGGGTGAGTGGCGCGCTGGGACTGCTGACCGAATCAGAGTCGACGACCGACGAGGTGCCGGGCCGCGGCGACGACCTCCGCCGGCAGTGGCTGACCACCTTGGGTTCGCTGGTCGACCGCACCGACCTGCCGGGTGTGCTCCTCGGCCGGATCGTCCGACTCCTGCTCGACGCCGAACAACTGACCGACGTCACGGTCCGGGTGGAGCGGGCCCTGTCCCACGGAGTTGAGGCGAAGGCGAAGGCCGGCTGGGTGGACGGCTTCTTCGCCGACGGTGCGCTGTTGCTGATCCACGACGCCGGGCTGCGCGCCCTGCTCGACGGTTGGGTCGCCGGCCTGGACGAGCGTGAGTTCGTCGAGCTGTTGCCACTCGTCCGCCGTACCTTCGGCACCTTCAGCCCAGCGGAACGCCGTACGCTGGCCGGCCGGATCTCGGCCGGGGACGATCACGATCTCGATGCGGTCGGTGACGAACTCGATCAGGAGCGGGCCGCGATCGCGCTCGCCACGGTGGAGCTGATCTTGGTCGGTGGCCGATGAGCACCGGTGATGCTGATCAGCGTCGACGCTGGCGACTGCTGCTCGGCGAGGCGGCCGAGGAGCCGCTCGGTGCGTCGCTGAGCCGCGACGGAGCGGGACATGGATCGGGCGCTCGCCGCGCTCTACGAGCCGGGCGACGCCGAAGGAGCGGGTCCGCGGCAGAGCGGCGGGCTCGGATCCTCAGCACCCCGGGTGGCCAAGTGGCTGGGCGATATCCGCAGCTACTTCCCGACCAGCGTCGTCCAGGTGATGCAGCGGGACGCGATCGAGCGGCTGAACCTGACGTCGATGCTGCTGGAGCCCGAGCTGCTGGATTCGGTGCAGGCCGACGTACACCTGGTCAGCACGCTGGTCAGTCTCAATCAGGTGATGCCGGAGACGACGCGGCGGACCGCCCGGCTGGTGGTGGGCAAGGTCGTCGCCGAGATCGAGAAGCGGATCGCCAGCCGCACCCGCGCGGCGGTCAACGGAGCGGTCAGCCGGGCGACCCGGACCCGGCGCCCGCGACCGCGCGACATCGACTGGAACGCCACCATCAGTCGCAATCTGGCGCACTACCTGCCCGAGCACCGCACCGTCGTGCCGCACCGGCTGGTGGGCTACGGTCGCAGCGCCCAGGCCGTCGGCAAGGACGTCGTCGTGGCGATCGACCAGTCGGGTTCGATGGCCGAGTCGGTGGTCTACGCCGCCGTCTTCGGGGCGACGCTGGCCTCCATCCGGTCGGTGCGGACCTCGCTGATCGCCTTCGACACCGAGATCGTCGACCTGACCGACAAGCTGACCGATCCGGTGGACGTGCTGTTCGGCTGCCAGCTCGGCGGCGGCACCGACATCAACCGGGCGGTCGCGTACGCGCAGCAGCTGATCACCCGGCCGACCGAGTCGATCCTGGTGCTGATCTCCGACCTCTACGAAGGCGGCATCGCGACCGAGCTGCTGCGCCGGATCGCCGAGTTGCTCCGCAGCGGAGTGACGGTGATCGTGCTGCTGGCGCTGTCGGACTCGGGCGCGCCCGCCTACGACCATGATCACGCCGCCGCCCTGGCCGAGCTTGGCGTTCCCGCCTTCGCCTGCACCCCGGATCAGTTCCCCGACCTGCTGGCGGTGGCCATCGGTCGCGGCGACATCGCCCAGTGGGCGGCGACCACCGCCGCCGCGAGCGCCTCGCGCTCCGGTGGCCAGTCGTGACCGTTATGTACGCAACGCTTTGCCGGCGGCCCTGGCGGCAACCGCCGTGAGAGGATCGCCCCTGTGAGCGCCGTTCCTTCCGTGTCCTATTCGATCACCGTGCGGCTTGAGGTTCCGGCCGGCGGGGCGTCGGTCAGTCAGTTGACCACGGCCGTGGAGCACGCCGGGGGGGCGATCACCGCACTGGACGTCACCGCGTCGGGTCACGAGCGGCTGCGGATGGACGTCACCTGCGCGGCCCGGGATACCGAGCACGCGGACCAGTTGGTCGAGGAGATGCGCCAGGTGCCGGGCGTGGTGATCGGTAAGGTCAGCGACCGGACGTTCCTGATGCACCTCGGCGGCAAGATCGAGATGAACTCCAAGCATCCGATCCGCAACCGGGACGATCTGTCGATGATCTACACCCCCGGTGTCGCGCGGGTCTGCCTGGCGATCGCCAAGAACAAAGAAGATGCGCGGCGGCTCACCGTCAAGCGCAACAGCATCGCGGTGATCACCGACGGTTCGGCCGTGCTGGGCCTGGGCAACATCGGGCCGGAGGCCGCGTTGCCGGTGATGGAGGGCAAGGCGGCGTTGTTCAAGCGGTTCGCCGGCATCGATGCCTGGCCGCTGTGCCTGGACACCCAGGATGTCGACGAGATCATCACGGTGGTCAAGGCGGTGGCCCCGGGTTTTGCCGGCATCAATCTGGAGGACATCTCGGCGCCGCGGTGCTTCGAGGTCGAGCGCCGGCTGCGCGAGTTGTTGGACATCCCGGTCTTCCACGACGATCAACATGGCACCGCGATCGTGGTCGTCGCGGCGCTGTACAACGCGCTGCGGGTGGTCGAGAAGGACATCACCGAGGTGCGGATCGTGATGTCGGGGGCGGGTGCGGCCGGGACGGCGATCATCAAGTTGCTGCTGGCCGCGGGGGCCCAGCACGTCGTGGTGGCCGACATCGAGGGCGTGGTGCACCGGAGCCGCGAGGGCTTGACCGGGGAGCTCGGTTGGCTGGCGGAGCACACCAACGCGCTGGGTATCACCGGGTCGCTGAAGGAGGCCGTGGTCGGGGCCGACGTCTTCATCGGGGTGTCGGCGCCGAATGTGCTGGTCGGTGCGGACGTGGCCGCGATGGCGGACCGGTCGATCGTGTTCGCCCTGGCCAATCCGGAGCCCGAGGTGGATCCGGCCGAGGCGACCAAGCACGCCGCCGTGGTGGCGACCGGCCGCTCGGACTTCCCCAACCAGATCAACAACGTGCTGGCCTTCCCCGGGGTGTTCCGAGGCTTGCTGGATGCCCGGTCGGCCGAGATCACTCCGCTGATGCTGCTCGCCGCGGCCAAGGCGCTGGCCGGCGTGGTGACCGACGACGAGCTCAACGCCGCCTACATCATGCCGAGCGTCTTCCACGCCGACGTGCACACCGTGGTGGCCGCCGCCGTCCGACGCGCCGCCGGCGGACCCGTCGAACTGCCCACCGATACCGAAGTCGTCATTTAATGAGGTCATGACGCACGCCGCTCCGCCGAGGGAACGCTCAGTCTCCTCGACCCGGGGTCGGCCGGTCGCGGTCGTGGCTGCCGTCCTCGCGGTGCTGGTGCAGTTGTGGGGGCTCTATCGGGTGACCGGGCCGCCGACGGCACCGTGGTTCCCCAACGCCGACAAGGTCGAGCACTTTGTCGGCTTCGCCGTACCCGTGTTCCTGGTCCTGCTGGCCTGCTGGCTCGGGCGGCCGATGCGGACCCGCACGATTGTCGTGGTGGCGGTGGTCTTCGCCGTTCACGCCGTGCTGAGCGAGATCATCCAGCACACCTTCTATCGTGAGCGTTCCGGCGATCCGCTCGACGTCCTCGCCGACTGGTCGGGCATCATCGTCGGCGTGTGCGGATTCCTGATCGTCGTCCCGCCGCGGTCGCCATGCGGAGCGGGAGAACCGCGCCCGATGATCCGCCGCGACCCGATGGCCGGTGATGTCCTGATCGCCAGCGTCCTGCTGGCCGACGGCGTCTTCAACCAGACGGTCGTACTGGTGCTGGACTGCGACGAGGACGGCTCGCTCGGCGTGATCTTGAACGAGATCTCCCAGACCCCGCTCGACGCGGTGCTGCCGGACTGGGTGGGCGCGGTCTCGAAGCCACGGCTGCTCTTCCACGGCGGCCCCGTCTCGCCGAACGGCGCGATCTGCCTGGCCAGCATCGCGGTCCCCGGCGAGGAGCCCCCGGGCTGGCGGCCGCTCTTCGACACGGTCGGGCTGCTGCACCTGGACACGCCAATCGAGATCGTCGCCGGGGCGTACCGGGATCTGAGGATCTTCGCCGGCTACGCCGGTTGGGGGGCGGGTCAGTTGCAGGCGGAGATCGCCGAGGGCATGTGGCACGTGGCGTCGGCCGAGTACGCCGACGTCTTCGGCGACCGCCCCCTGGAGCTGTGGCGGAGGGTGCTCCGGCGTCAGAAGTCCGACCTGGCGCTGTTCTCGACCTGGCTGGAGAACCCGGAACTGAATTAGTGCGCTGTTGGTTTGCACTGTCACGGCGAACCATCGCCTTTCCGCGGAGAATTCGCCGCGGTAAGCGGCAATATCGCGAGGTGAGTGCCGCGCGTACGCCGCCATCCACCTCACAGTTGGCGGGCCCATCCGCCGGGCCCGGACCGGACACGGGTCCGGGCATCGGTCTCGGGACGGCCACGGCGCCAGTGTGTCATTCAGGCCCGTCTGATTCACTTGATCCGCGTTTTTATTACGAGGTTCGACCGCGCCCGGGAATTCCACCAAACCGCCCTTCGTTGGTCTCATGCATAGGATGACTTCGCGAGGGTCGCAGAACTGGGAGTCAAGGCGGAGTGAGTTTGGACCGCGAAACCGTACGCGTCACCGAAGGGATCCAGGTGTCAGAAACAGCCAGGAACACACCAGCGCGCAGCCGGATACTGGTGGTTGACGACGATGCGGCACTGGCGGAGATGCTGTCCATCGTGTTGCGCAACGAGGGATTCGAGCCCATCTGGTGTGCTCATGGCGATAAGGCGTTCGCGGCCTTCCGCGACGCCAAGCCGGACCTGGTGCTGCTGGACCTGATGCTCCCCGGGCGCGACGGGGTCGACGTCTGCCGCGACATCCGGGCCGAGTCCGGCGTACCGATCGTGATGCTGACGGCCAAGACCGACACCATCGACGTCGTCGTCGGGCTGGAGGCCGGCGCGGACGACTACGTGTCCAAGCCGTTCAAGGCCAAGGAACTCGTGGCCCGGATCAAGACCCGGCTGCGACGGACGTCCGGGTCGGAGGAGTCCGACGTCGAGACGCTGCGGATCGGGGACCTGTCGATCAGTGTGGACGGTCACTCGGTGAAGCGCGGACGGAACGCCGATCCAACTGACACCGCTCGAGTTCGACCTGCTGCTGGCGCTGGCTCGCCGGCCGTGGCAGGTCTTCAGTCGCGAGGTGCTGCTGGAGCAGGTCTGGGGCTATCGGCACGCCGCCGACACCCGGCTGGTCAATGTCCACGTGCAGCGGCTGCGATCCAAGATCGAGCGAGATCCGGAACATCCCGAGATCGTGGTCACCGTGCGGGGCATCGGCTACAAAGCCGGTGAAACCGAATCTTCCTGAGTTCCCGCCTGCACCCCCGAACATGTCATCGATCCTGAGGGCCCTCAAATCACCTTGGTGGAAATTCCCCGTCAACTGGTGGTGGAGGTCACTGCCGCTCCGGGTGGTGCTGACGGTCCTCGTCGCATCGGTCCTGGTCCTGGTCCTCGGCGGTTTCCTGTTGATGCAGCAGGCGACGATCGGCGTCATCGACGGCAAGAAGGCGGCGGCCAAGATCGAGGCCCGGCAGACCATCAACGATGCTCAGCAAAGACTCATCGCGGCCGATCCCACCGGCGCGGTCGCCGTCGACAATCTGCTGCTCGACCTGGCCACGGGCTTCGCCAGCCGGTCCGGCGGCAGCGAGCGGATCGAGATGATCATCCTGGCCGGCGGCCAGACGATCACCGCCGGGAATGCGTCGGTGGTGCAGCATCCCGGCGACGCTGGTGAAGGAGGTGGAGCAGAGCAACGACCTGCTGATCACCCCGACCGAGGTGGTCTACGGCGACGGCAGCACCGTCCCCGGGCTGGCCGCCGGGGCATCGCTGACACTGCCCGGCACCGGCCGCTACCAGATCTATCTGATCTTCCCGCTGACCCAGGAGGTGGCCACCCTGGGCGTGCTGAAGTACGCGGTGGTCACCACCGGCGCGATCCTGGTGATCCTGCTGACCTTCATCGCGGCCCTGGTCAGCCGGCAGGTGGTCGCCCCGATCCGCGCCGCCCGGCGCGCCGCGGAGAGCATCGCATCGGGCAATCTGCACGACCGGATGCAGGTCCGGGGCCGAGACGACCTGGCCCGTCTCGCGACGTCGATGAACTACATGGCCTCCGAGCTCGAGAAGCAGATCACCACGCTCGGAGGAACTGTCCGCGGTCCAGCAGCGCTTCGTCTCCGACGTCTCTCATGAGCTGCGTACGCCGCTGACCACCGTACGGATGGCGGCCGAGGTGCTGCACGAAGCGCGGGAGGACTTCGACGCGGTCGCCGCCCGGTCCGCGGAACTCATGCAGACCGAGCTGGACCGGTTCGAGGCACTGCTCACCGATCTGCTGGAGATCTCCCGGTTCGACGCCGGTGCCGCGGTGCTGACGGTCGATGAGGTCGACATACGCGACGTGGTGGACCGCGTGGTCCAGGCCAGCAGTCGGCTGGCCGAGACGTACCACTGCGAGATCCTCGTGCACCCGGCCGAGAGCGCCAAGGCCGAGGTGGACGCCCGCCGGATCGAACGCATCCTGCGCAATCTCCTGGTCAATGCCATCGAGCACAGCGAGGGGAATCCGATCGACATCCTGATCGAGAGCGACGAGCGCGGCGGTGGCGGTGGCAGTCCGTGACCACGGCATCGGGTTCGAGGCCAACCAGGCCAAGCAGGTCTTCCACCGCTTCTGGCGGGCGGACCCGTCGCGGGCGCGCACCGTCGGCGGCACCGGGCTGGGTCTGGCGATCGCCATGGAGGATGCCAACCTGCACCGTGGCTGGCTCACCGCCTGGGGACGGCCCGACATGGGGGCGCAGTTCCGGCTCACCCTGCCCCGCAAGGCCGGGGACATCCTCGAGACCTCGCCTCTGCCGCTGGTGCCGCGCGATGTGGCGGCGGCCCTGGCGGCTCGACCCGACCCGGTGGACCCGATGGAAGCAGCGGCTGGACCGGGACCATCGGCGGCAGCCACCGGCACGGCCGCCGCCGAACTCCCGGCCCGATCGGGCAGCGCGCCGGTGGGAACCGCATGAACGCGGCGACGAAGCTGGGGCGGATCTCGCTCATCGCCTTGCTGGGCGCGCTCCTGGGTCTGGCCGGCTGCGTGTCCGTGCCGACGTCCGGCCCGGTCGAGCGGATCAGCGGGCAGCAGCCGGCCTGCCAGAACTGCGTCAATGTCGAGGTCGCGCCACCGGAGGCCGGCGATGACCCCGGCCAGATCGTCGAGGGCTATCTTCGCGCCACATCCAACTTCCAGCCCGGCTACACCGTGGCCAAGCAGTTCCTGTCCAAGGTGGCCTTGGAGAAGTGGAGCCCCGAGGCCGGCGTTTCGGTCTTCCGGCCGACGTCGCAGGTCGCCTCCGGTAACGAGGTGCGGTTGACCGCGACGCTGGTCGGCTCGCTGGCCAAGGACCGCACCTTTGCGGCCCGGGATCAGGAGTTCAAGTGGGATTTCCAGTTGGTCAATGAGAACGGCGAGTGGCGGATCGACAACCCGCCGCCCGGACTGATGGTGGCCGAGTACTCGTTCCGGACCTTCTACAAGGCCTACGACCGGTACTTCATCGGCAACGGTGTCTCACTGGTCCCCGACCCCATCTACCTGCCGTCGCTGCGCAGCCCGCAGAACATCGCCTCCGCGCTGATCACGGCCCTGCTGAGCGGGCCGTCCCGATGGCTGAAGCCGGCGGTCACCACGGCGATCCCGACCGGCACCACGCTGAGCGTCAGTTCGGTGACCATCACCGACGGGATCGCCGACGTGCCGCTGAGCGACGGCCTGCTGGCCCTCACAGACGCTCGGCGGTCGCTGGTGGCCGCCCAGATCGTCTACACGCTGAAGCAGTCCGGCATCGGGATCAAGGGGGTGGTGATCAGGGTCAACCAGCAGACGCTTCGGGTGCCGGAGGCGGATCCGAACAGCCAGGTAATCTCGGTCGACGCGATTCCGCGGGAGATGGAGCCGGTGTCCTTCGTTGCGGGCGAGCAGCTCTACGGGGTGCGCGAGGGGCGCATGCAGTTGATCACCAGCAACTCCGACGCCCCCAATCCGAAGCCCGTCAAAGGTCCGCTCGGAGACGGCCAGTACAGCGTGAATTCGATGGCGGTCTCGGTCGCCAACACCGATCTCGCCGTCGTCACCAACGGCCGGACGGTACTGCGCCGGGCGCCCACCGCGAGCGGCGAGGTGGAGACGCTGATGGACGACGCCACCGACCTGTTACGTCCGCAGTTCACCCGCTACGGCGAGCTCTGGGTCATCGGCCGACAGGCCGGCCGCCAGCGGATGTGGGTGTTCGACGGCGGTCGGCGGCGTACCGTGGATCGCCTCGATGCTCGGCGGCGGCCGGATCACCGCCTTCAAGGTCTCGCCCGACGGCGCCAAGATGGCGCTGATCCGCAAGACGGCCACCGGCTCCGAGTTGGGCATGGCCAGGATCTCCCGGGCGGACAAGATCATGGTCGACGGCTGGCGCGGCCTCAACACCACGCAGAGCATCTCGCCGCGGATCACCCGGATGGTCGACGTCGCCTGGATCGACCCCAACGACCTGCTGGTGCTCGGCGCACCGAACCATGATGCGGCGATCGCACCGTTCCGGGTGAGCGAGGATGCCTCGCAGATCACCAGTGCGGGGCGAATCGGACAACTGGGACGCGGTCGAGGTGACTGTGCTGCTACGCACCCAGACGGCCATCATCCGGGCCGGCCGGGCCGGCCGGACCTGGCGATACGACGGCAGCAACTGGGTGGCCTACGTCGACAAGATCACCGCCCTGGCGTACCCCGGCTGAGCTTGTCCACAGATCACCGCGTCGGCCGGCTCCGGATCGGCCGCTGACGGCAGACTCGGCTCATGTGGGTCGAGCGCTGGGTGTCCGCGACCGGTGACCTGCTGCTCGGAGCAAGCTGCCATGGCTGCGGCACCCCAGGTTGGGGGACCTGTCCGCGCTGTCGGCGCCGGCTGGCTCAGCAGCAGCCGTTCGCGACCACGCCCGATCCCTGTCCGCCCGGCTTCCCCACGACCGTGGCATCCGCGCCGTACGACCGGCTGCTGCAGCGGCTGATCATCGCCCATAAGGAGCGCCAGGCACTCGGCCTCAGCCGGCTGCTGGGCGATCGCCTGGCGGTCAGCGTCAGCGGCCTGCTCCGGCTGGTCAGCCACCGGGCCACGGACGCGGTGATCGTGCTGGTGCCCGTGCCGTCGGCGGCCCGGGCCGTCCGGCAGCGAGGATTCGACGCGACCTTCACGCTGGCCCGACTGGCCGGCCGCCGACTGCGAACCCGATATCCCGTCCGGGTCGTGCCCGCACTGGCTCAGCTCGGATCGGTGCGCGACCAGGCCGGCCTCGACGCCGGGCAACGCCGGCGGAATCTGGCTGGCGGACTTCGACAGCGCCGAAACCTGGACGGCGCGCTCGTGATCCTGGTCGACGATCTGGTCACGAGCGGGAGCAGCCTGACCGAAGCGGCCCGAGTCGTCCGTTCCGGCGGCGGCACCGTCCTGGGCGCGGCGACGGTGGCGGCAACCAGGCGGCGGGTGACGTCGTGAGTCGGCGAGGGCCGGGATCGGCCGGCGGATCCGCGCTGAGAACTGCATGTGGATCCGGGCATCCGGTGGAAAACAACTCGGGGAGGGACTAGCGTCGCTGTATGGCGCTCCTGCACCAGCGTGATACCGGCTTCCGCCGGGCCTCACGGGATGCGGAGTGCCGTTGTCATTTCCGATCTGCGGCAATACGGGGGGCCGGCGCGAGTGACTGAGGGGTGTGCGCCGGGAAGCTGACGCGGTTCGGAACAGCCCAACAGCGATGGAGGTCGTCATGGATGTTGTCGTCAAGGCCCGGCACTGCAGCGTGTCGGAGCAGTTCCGCTCGTACGTCGACGAGAAGATCACCCGACTGGAGAAACTCAACGACCGGGTGATTCGGGTCGAGGTCGAGGTCTCGGCGGAGCGGAACCGACGACAGCATGACCAGGCGAGTCGGGTGGAAATCACCCTGAGGACCAAAGGGCCCGTGGTCCGGGCCGAAGCGGCGGCCGAGGACAAGTCCGCCGCCTTCGACATGGCTCTGGACAAGTTGATGGCCCAGTTGCGGAAGGCCGCCGATCGCAAGCGGGTCCATCGCGGCCAGCACGCCCCCCGTTCCCTCCACGAGGCGGCCGCCGAACTGCCGCTGATCGAGAGCGGCGCGCCGGAGACGAACGGCTCGTCGACGCACACCATCGCCGGGATGGAGGTCGACGGTGAGGGCCCGATGGTGGTCCGGGAGAAGGTCCACCCGGCGGTCCCGATGAGTCTCGACCAGGCGCTGATGGAGATGGAACTGGTCGGCCACGACTTCTACCTCTACATCGACTCCGAACATCGCCAACCCAGCGTGGTGTACCGCCGCAAGGCCTACGACTACGGCGTGATCCGGCTCGACACCGCCGCGTTCCTGGCCGCCTCCGGCTCGTAGCGTCGCGCGCTCCCGGCTCGTCACGTCAGGGCCGTCGCGCGCCGGAGCTGTTCGCACACTCTTCTCATTCGACGCGCGATCCGGGATACGGCGCGCCGCGCGTCGCAAGTCACTGTCGGTGGCGGTCGTTAGCCTTCACGGTGTGATGCGGGAACGGCTGACGAACGCACAGGCCCGGCGGGTCGCGCTGGCCGCTCAGGGCTTCGGCGTGCCGCGACCGGACCGGGCGATCACCACCCGCGATGTGCAGGCGCTGACCAGCCGCCTGGGTCAGTTCCAGATCGACTCGATCAACGTCGTCACCCGGGCGCAGTTCATGCCGCTGTTCTCCCGGCTCGGGCCGTACGACATGCGCCTGCTCGAGCGGGCGGTGCACCGGCCGCCACGCCGGCTGTTCGAGTACTGGGGCCACGCCGCCAGCCTGATCGACGTCACCCTGCAGCCCCTGCTCCGGTTCCGGATGCAGGCCGGCTTCCGCGACGTCTGGGCGGGCGTTGAACGGGTCGCCCGGTCGAACCCGGAATTGGTCGAGTTCGTTCGCAGCGAGGTCGCAGGCCCGCGGCCCCATCAGCGCCCGGCAGCTCGAGGTGGAGGAGGAGCGCGACCGCAGCAACTGGGGCTGGAACTGGTCCGGGGTCAAGACGGTCCTGGAGTGGCTCTTCTACTGCGGGGAGGTCGCCTCGGCCTATCGCAACTCCCAGTTCGAGCGGGTTTACGACCTTCCCGAGCGAGTGCTGCCGCCGGCCGTGCTGGCCGTACCGACTCCGACGCCCGAGGAGTCCGTGGTCGGGCTGGTCCGGCGGGCGGCCCAGGCACTCGGGGTGGCCAGCGAGTTCTGTCTGCGCGACTACTTCCGCACCCGTCCGGCGATGACCCGGGCAGCGATCGCCACCCTGGTCGAGACCGGGGAGCTGATTCCGGTCACCGTCCCGGCCTGGGCGGGACGGCTCCTGCTACCTGTGGCATCGGGCCCGGCTGCCGCGCCGGATCGCAGCTCGGGCGTTGCTCAGTCCGTTCGACTCGATGGTCTTCGAGCGGAGCCGGCTGGAACGGTTGTTCGACTTCGCCTACCGGATCGAGATCTACGTTCCGGAACCGAAACGGATCCATGGGTACTACGTCTATCCGTTCCTGCTGGGTGAGTCGTTCGTCGCCCGGGTCGACCTCAAGGCCGACCGGACTCGGGGTGTGCTTCGGGTGAATTCGGCCTGGCTGGAGCCCGGCCAGGACCCTCACTACGTCGCCGGAGAGCTGGCCACCGAGCTCAAGGTGATGGCCGGCTGGCTCGGACTGAGCGACGTGCAGGTCATGCCGCGAGGAGATCTGGCGCCCACGCTGGCGCTCGCCTGACGGGGGGCGTGCTGGGCCTGGCTTACGATGGGTGGCGCGCGCACGGGGAACTCGGACGCGCGTAAGACCGTGCACGTAGGTGACGACTAGGTAAGGGAGCCCGTTTCCGTGGCTTTGATGGACAGGCTGCTGCGCATCGGCGAAGGCAAGATCCTCAAGCAGCTCAAGGGCATCGCCAATCAGGTGAACTCGATCGAGGACGACTTCGTCGCGATGAGCGACGAGGAGTTACAGGGCCAGACGGCCGACTTCAAGTCTCGCTACGAAAAGGGCGAGACGCTGGAATCGCTGCTCCCGGAGGCGTTCGCGACCGTACGCGAGGCCAGCAAGCGGGTGCTCGACAAGCGGCACTTCGACGTCCAGGTGATGGGCGGCGCCGCCCTGCACCTCGGCAACATCGCCGAGATGAAGACCGGTGAGGGCAAGACCCTGGTCGCCACCATGCCCTCCTACCTGAACGCGATCACCGGCCGGGGCGTACACGTGGTCACGGTCAACGACTACCTGGCCAAGTTCCAGTCCGAGCAGATGGGCCGCGTCCATCACTTCCTCGGCATGGAGGTCGGCGCCATCTTGTCCCAGATGGACCCGGCTGAGCGGCGCAAGGCCTATCACGCCGACATCACCTACGGCACCAACAACGAGTTCGGCTTCGACTACCTGCGCGACAACATGGCCCTGAGCCTGGAGGACTGCGTGCAGCGCGAGTACCACTTCGCCATCGTGGACGAGGTCGACTCGATCCTGATCGACGAGGCGCGGACGCCGTTGATCATCTCCGGTCCGGCCGAGGATTCGCACAAGTGGTATCCGGAGTTCGCCAAGCTGGTCGACCGGCTCCGCCGTGATGATCATTACGAGGTCGACGAGAAGAAGCGCACCGTTGCGATCTTGGAGAACGGGATCGACGTGGTCGAGGACCGGCTGGGCATCCACAACCTGTACGAATCGGCCAACACCCCGCTGATCTCCTATCTGAATAACGCGATCAAGGCCAAGGAGTTGTTCAAGCTCGACCGCGACTACGTGGTGATCGACGGCGAGGTCTTGATCGTCGACGAGCACACCGGCCGGACTCTGATCGGCCGCCGCTACAACGAGGGCCTGCACCAGGCGATCGAGGCCAAGGAGCGGGTGGAGATCCGCGACGAGTACCAGACCCTCGCCACGATCACCCTGCAGAACTTCTTCCGGATGTACGAGAAGCTTTCCGGGATGACCGGCACCGCGATGACCGAGGCCAGCGAGTTCCAGAAGATCTACGGTCTCGGCGTGGTGCCGATCCCCACGAACATGCCGATGATCCGCGAAGACCAGCGGGACTTCATCTACCGCACCGAGGAGGCGAAGTTCGCCGCGATCGTCGAGGACATCGCCGCCCGGCACGAGAAGGGCCAGCCGGTGCTGATCGGCACCGCATCGGTCGCCAAGTCGGAGATCTTGTCCAAGCAGCTCAAGCAGGCCGGCGTCAAGCACGAGGTGCTGAACGCCAAGCAGCATGAGCGCGAGGCGGCGATCATCGCGCTCGCCGGGTCGGAAGGGCGCCGTGACGGTGGCCACCAACATGGCGGGACGAGGCACCGACATCATCCTCGGCGGCAACCCGGAATTCCTCGCCGACAAGAAGCTGCACGACGCCGGCATCGACCCGGTCGAGCACTCCGAGGAGTACGAGTCGCAGTATCCGGAGCTGTTGAAGGAGTTCGAGGCGTCGACCGCGGCCGAGCACGAAGAGGTCGTCGCGGCCGGCGGGCTCTACGTGGTCGGCTCGGAGCGGCACGAGTCGCGGCGGATCGACAACCAGTTGCGCGGCCGGTCCGGGCGTCAGGGCGACCCCGGCGAGAGCCGGTTCTACCTGTCGCTGGGCGACGACCTGATGCGGCTCTTCAAGTCCGACATCGTCGAGTGGGTCCTGCAGGCGCTCAAGATGCCGGACGACGTGCCGATCGAGAACAAGCGGGTCTCGGCATCGATCGCCAGTGCCCAGGGTCAGGTCGAGGCGCAGAACTTCGAGATCCGCAAGAACATCCTGAAGTACGACGACGTGATGAACCGCCAGCGGCACGCGGTCTACGGCGACCGGCGCAAGGTGCTGGAGGGGGCCGACGTCGAGCCCCGACTGCGGGCCACCGTGGACACGGTCGTCGAGCAGTACGTCGTCGGCGCGACCGAGGGGTTCACCGAGGACTGGGATCTCGAGCAGCTCTGGACCACCATGAACACCCTCTACCCGGTGTCGCTGAAGCGGTCCGACTACGAGGAACACGATGATCTTGATCGGCAGCAGCTGATCGACGACTTCAAGGCCGACGCGCAGGCCGCGTACGACAAGCGTGAAGAGACACTGGGCAGCGAGGTGATGCGCGAGTTGGAGCGTCGGGTGCTGCTCACCGTGCTGGACCGGAAGTGGCGCGAGCACCTCTACGAGATGGACTACCTCCGCGAGGGCATCGGCCTGCGGGCGATGGCGCAGCGCGACCCGCTGGTGGAGTACCAGCGCGAGGGCGGCGACATGTTCAACGCCATGATGGAAGCGTTCATGGAAGAGGTCGTCGGGTTCGTCTTCCACCTTGAGGTCGAAGTCACCGAGACTCCGCAGGTCGGGGTGGTCACCGATGCCGAAGGGCAGGCGGTGCAGATCGGCGCCAGCAGTCGCAACGGGGACCGCGGGGCCCGGCACCTGATCGAGTCGGGCCCGGATCCCGACGGACCCGGCGTAGCCGTCCACGTGGTCGACGAGGACGGTGAAGTCCCGGAGGACTCAGACGCCGTCGATGAACTCCCCGACGAGGTCGAGGCGCCGGCCGCAGCCCCGCAGATCAAGGCGAAGGGCCTGTCCGGCCGGCGGCCGCAGGCGCTCAGCTACTCGGCGCCGGCCGAGGACGGCTCGGTGAAGACGGCCGGCAAGCCGGCGAGCAACGCCGACGACCCGTACGCGGGCGTGGGCCGCAACGCGCCGTGCCCGTGCGGATCCGGCAAGAAGTACAAGATGTGCCACGGGCGCGCCGGCGGCGGCTAGCCGACGCGATGGGCACGTTCGTCTGGAAGCGCGGGCACACGATCGGTGCTGTGGCCGTCCTCATCCTGATCGGTGGCGGCATCGCCGTCGGGGCTGGGATCGGCCGGGCCGGCACCGAACCGTTGACCGCGCCGGCGACCAGTCCACCGCCGGCGAGTGCCGCTCCGACGGCGTCGGCCCCGTCCGAACCGGAGGCGAAACCGCAGCCCGTCGATCCGCTCACCGGCGGGCCGGTCAGCGAGCGCGAGGTGATCGCGGTCAAAGTCGAGAACATCGACGCCGCTCGCCCGCAGGTCGGTCTGCGTCGGGCCGACATCGTCTTCGTCGAGGAGGTGGAGGGCGGCCAGACCCGGCTCGTCGCCGTCTATCACACGGCCTTCCCGTCCCGGCTGGGGCCGGTCCGCAGCGCCCGTGGCACCGACGTCCAACTGTTGCCGCTCTTCGGCCGGCCCGGCCTGGTCTATTCGGGCGCGAACAGCCGCGTCCAGCGCCGGATCGACCGGGCCTCGATCGTGCCGATCGCGCGATCGACCCGCGACAACCGGCGGGTCGCGCCGCACAACGTGTTCGTCAACCTGGATCAGATCGCGCGCACGACAACGGTCGGCAAGTCGCGCTCTATCGGCTGGACCTTCGATCGTGATCATCCCGCCGGCGCCCGGGCGACCAAGATCATTTCTGCGGTCGGCAACGACACGTTCAGCTTCAGCTACGCCAAGTCGGGATATCTGATTCGCTGGCAGGGCAGGACCTATGCCGACGGCGACACCGGGAAACTGGCCAGGGCCGACAACGTGGTGATCATGAAGGTGCACAATCACGCCGACGGCAACCGCGACGTGCTCGGCGCACCGTCGGTGCAGTCCGACACCGTCGGCCGCGGACCGGTGACCATCTATCGCGACCGGACCAAGATCACCGGGAACTGGCGGCGCACCAAGGCATCCGGCCCACTGCGCTTCACCGACGACAGTGGCAAGATCATCGCACTCAAGCCGGGCAAGACCTGGGTGCTGCTCAAGGGTTGATCATCTTCTCGAGTTGATCAGGAGGGCGGCGGCAGCACGATGCCGAATCCGGTCACCGCCAGCCGGATCAGGACCTGGCCCGGTCGGAGCAGATCGGCGATCTTGGCCGCTGCCAGCACTTCGAGCTCGGCGACCCGGGCGGCGTAGGCCTCGACCCCGTGAAGCCGTGCGTCGTGCAATTGGGCCACGTTCAGCCACACCTTGCCCCGCGCCTCGCGGAGCATTCGCCGTGAACTGAGCCGGTTGGCCGGGGTCAGGATCTTGTCGAGCACGCTGCGCGCGCCACCGATCGCGTGGTCCTCCGCCGCCACCCGGGAGGCGAGAATCGCATCGATGCGTTCATGATCACGGCGTCGTCGATCCAGCCGCACCGGATCGGTGAAGTCGTCGTCGTCGATGACGGCCACCATCGCCTGCGGAAGGTCGTAGTTGACGTGGGCATTCATGCCGAGCAGCAGGTGCACCAACGTCGGCAGGTCGTCGCTCGCGCCGAAGGCCAGCCGCCACGGACGGGGGACGCCGGCGGCAGCATGGTCAGGTCCGGCTTGATCGCGGTCGTGCGCGTCCAGGAAGAACTCGGCGAACACCACGTCCCAGCGCACCACCCAGTCGGGATCCTCGAACCCGCCGCCGGCCACGGCGGTGCCGACCGCCTGCGTCGTGCGTCGATACGTCTCGATGAAGGTCCGGCGATGCGACAGTCCCGGGGGCAGGGCATCGATCCGCTGTTGCAACGCGGCCATGACCTGTTCGATCTCCGACGGTAGGGCCTGCATGCCAGCAGTCTGCCAGCAGTCTTTCGTGCCCGGCCGGGCTTGCGAAAGCATCGATCCATGCCGAGCGCGCGTCGTCAGCCCAACTGAGCGCGCAGCGCGACGGTGAGTTATCCACAGATCTTCTCCCACCCCGGTCAGCGGCGGCTTGGAGGCGCCATTGTGGTGTCTCCTCGAGGAGCAAGGAGAAGCCTGATGACCCTCCCGTCCGTGGCCACGCGGCCCGCGCAGGTCCGTCCGCTGATCGAGAGCCGACCGCCGTGCGTCAGCCCGTCCCGGGCGCCGGTGCTGCAGCTGGTGCCGAACCAGCCGCCGCTGGACCTGCGGGATACCGGCTCGGAGGATCCCGATCCGGCACCCGGTGATCGCCGGATCGGCGGCGCGCGCCTCGTCAAGGCCCGCTGGACGGCCAAGCCGCGGCCCGGGCTACCCGACGCCGTGGCCTGGAGCAGCTCGCTCGCTGCGGCGATGGTCGAGGCACTGCTCGCTCAACGACCGGTGGCCCAGCTCAATCGATGGCTGGCCGAGGACGTGCTGGCCGACATCAGCCGGCACCAGCGCCGCCGGCTCGCCCAGGGCCGCCGACCGGCCGTCCGGGTGACCGTGCGCTCGCTCCGAGTCCAGCATCCGCAACCCGAGGCGGCCGAGGTGGCCGCCCTGCTCATCGTCGGCCGACGCCCGATGGCCATGGCGTTCCGACTCGAGGCGCTCGGCGATCGCTGGCTCTGCCGGGCCCTGGAGCTCGGACCGCGGCCGGAACCGGAGTGCTAGACGACCAGGGAGGACTGGATCGAGTAGTGCGCAGCGTGGTACATGTGGCGGCCGAACTCGACGAACTGGCCGACATCGTCGTAGGCGATCCGGTCGACGGTCAGGCACGCCGCGGGTGTCTCCTCGTCGAGCAACTCGGCTTCCTCGTCGGTCATCAGCCGCGCGGAGATCTGCTGGTGAGCGATCTTGAGGTTCACCCCGAGCGAGCGCAGGCAGGCGTAGAGACCCTTGCCTTCAAGATCAGCTTCGGTGATCTCGAACCGGTTCGGCAGGTAGTTGGTCAAGATCGCCAGCGGCACGTCGTCGGCGAGCCGGAGCCTTCTGATCTTGAGAAACTCCACGTCGACGGGCGTGGCCGCCTCGATGGCGTCGCGGATGTCGGGATCGAGTTCGCCGACGGAATATTCGAGCACCCGCGTGCTCGGCGTCCGGCCGGCCTTCGCCAAGTCCTCGTTGAGACTGCTCAGCCGCTCGTCGCGGCGAAACTGCGAACGCACCACCTGGGTGCCCACCCCGCGTTTGCGGACCAGCAAACCCTTCTTCACCAGTTCCTGGATCGCCTGCCGGGCCGTGGGTCGGGAGAGCCCGAGCCTGCTGGTCAACGACAGCTCGTTCTCCAACCGGTCGCCGGGGGCGAGGGCACCGGTGTTGATGGCGTGCTCGATGGATTGGGCCAACTGGTAATAGAGCGGCACCGGCGAGTTCCGCTCGAGCGTGATGTCGAGTTCGCGTGCCACCGGCCCTTCGGTCATGCAAGAAGCATAGGGTCCGGTCCGACGATAGCGGAGCATCACGACGAATTGTCAAGACAAATCGGCCGGGACTGGCCGCTCAGCCGTTTGGAGATCGATCGTCGCGACCTCGACCGAGGTCGATCGGATCCGGCCGAAAACCTGGTGCAGGCTGATGGTCAGCCGGTCAGCAGTGGTGTCGAGTCGGAGGAAGCCCTTGTAGAAGGGCGGTACGTCGCTCGAGTAGATCTCCGACACCCCCTTCTGCAGGATTCCGCCCGCCTCGCCGAGCCCCGGTGCCGCCAGTTGCGCCCATCGGATGACGTGCTTCGGGATCCCGTCCGGGACGCGCGGCGGTCGCTCCCGGCGGGCGCGGAAGATCTCGCTGATTTCCTCGTCGGTGAACTGCGGCTCCTGCCGCCCCGCCGAGCCGAGGAGGAACTGGGCGCCCAGGAAGAAGAGATGCCCGATCAGCACACTCGTGCCCAGCGCGACCATGACGATCGCCGTGCCCAAGCCTGTCCGGACCACCCACAGGTCGGCGCGATAGCCGATCACCAGGGCCGTCGCGGCGGCGGCGAGGATGGTCAGCACGGCGTACAGGTAGGCCTTGGGATGCCGCTGGCGCAGCCACGCGACGAAGATCAGGTAGCCAACGATCGGGACGGTGACGAACGCCAGGCCAGACGCGGTCCGGGTGACCGGTGAGTCGGCCAGTCCGATCCACAGCACCAGTCCGATCAGGATCAGCGGGGTCATCAGGTGGTGGCTGACGGCCGCCGCCCGGCCCCAGGTCTCGGCGTAGCGCCTGGATCCGATGGCACCCAGCCCGGCGGCCACCTCGGTCAGCACGGTGACGGCCAGCAGCCCGCCCAGGACGAGGCCGATGATCAGCAGCAGACTGGCCGCGCCCCCGGTGAAGATCCACGGCCGGTCGACCCGGTCCGCGAGCTGGAAGAGACCGATCCCGAAGATGATCGACTGCACGACCGGAGCGAGGATCGCGGCCCACCGATACCAGGAGCGATTGCGTTTGCCGAGCCTGGGTTTCTCGGCCTCGGGGACGACGATGCCGGGGCGGGTGAACCGGCGCCGGCGCCAGACCGCCCCGATCACGCCGACCAGTGCGACCAGGGCGGCGCCGGCCAACGGCCATCGCCAGCCGGCGGCGGGCCCGGCCGCCCACAGCAGCGAGACGGTGAGCAGGCAGAGGCCGAAGAGGCCGACCAGGAACGCCGGCCAGGACACGTTCTGCGCCTGCTCGTCGGCCGGGCACCACCAGCCCGAGCGGCGGATGGCCGCCAGGAACACGCAGTGCGCGACGGTCAGGCCACTCCACGCCGCCAGATAGATCAGATATCGGTCGGGGTCGAGCTGGTAGGCCAGCGACGCTGACAGCGCACCGGCGAGGAATGCGCCGGTCGCCACCAGGCCCCGGGCGAGCTTCGACGTCCGCGGAATGTCGCGGCTGAGCGTGCGGACGATGACGAGCGTGCCGATGCTCGCCAGTGCCGCCCAGCCGGCGGTGCGGGCGCCCAGCGTGCCGAGACCGCGCCAGTCGCCGGCCAGGGACGCCGAGGTGGCGATCAGCACGCCGAGCAGGAACAGGATCACGTTGCGGAGCATCCGCTTGATGCCGGGCACCAGCAGCCGGGCGAAGTAGCGAAACGACTCGTACTGGTCGGGGAAGGAGGAGACGGGCATCGAGTGGAACGGGTGCGTCGGGCTGTTCCGGATGCGGGAGTCACGGTCGGCCATCGCGTACGAGTGGGTGGCATGCATGTAGGCGCCGCCGCTGCCGCAGACGATGTGGTGCCGGGGTCCGGCCGGTCCGGCCGCCGCATCCCGACCGAACCCGATTCCGCGGTCATAGTGCTGGAAGTTGTGCACGTCACCGCCGATCGTGGCGACGTAGCCGTTGTCCGGGTCGTTGACCAGTTCCCAGACCGACTTGCGCGGTTTGCCGCGCTGCCGCTTGCCGATCCAGCAAGGATGCACCGTGGCGTTGACCAGCAGCGGCTTGCCGGTGATCAGGATCTTGGGCTTTCCGTCAGCCGAGACACGCTTCAGCCACTCACCCTGTTCGTCGTCGAGGTTGCCGTCGATACCGGTGTCGATCGCCACTATCCGCAGGTGGTCGGTGTCGATCGCGTAGTACGGGCCGGGCTGGCGGATGAGGCCGGTCAGGGCGTGGCCGGGGATGACCGACTGGTCATGGCGTTGCCGGGTCTGCCGCATCGGCTCGGTCGGCCGCCGCCACAGGATGCGGAACGGCCGGGCCAGCAGCGATCTGGCGGTCATGCTCGGCGGGGTGTACGCGTCCAGCGGCAGCCGGTCCCGGTCGCAGAAGTGGTACATGAACCCGGCCAGCCCGTCGTACCAGTCGTGGTTGCCGGGAATTGCCAACAGTGGCGCGTCGAGGAAGAAGTGCGGGATCCGCCGCGGTACGGCCGGTAGACGCCGTCGACGTAGTCGTCGACATGTCCGGCCGGATAGATCACGTCGCTCATGATCATCACGAAACCGGGGGAGTGCTCGCGGACGGCGTCGCTCAGTGCCGGGCAGACCACGTACTGCGAGGCATCCTGCTCGCCGGTGTCACCGATGATCATGAAGGTGTCGACCCCCGGCTGCTGGACGACTCCCGGTCCCTCGGGTGCGGTCCACCGGTTGCGGAGTTGCTTGACGAGGTTGTCCGAGCCGAAATTCAACGCCTGGTTGACCCCGTCGATCAGGGTGCGCGCCGAGGTCCACGACAGGCTGCCCCACCGGGTTGGTTCGCGGCTCAGGAGGTCCTCGGTGAGCTGCCAGTCACTGACCGTGTCCCGTGGCGTCGAAGCAGCCATGGTTCATCGAAGCACAGCACTGATCACGGTGAGAAGAGCAGGACCAGACCGGCGCAGGTGTAGCCGATCATCACCGCGAGCATCGGCCACTGGCCGCGGAGCGCCCGATCCGGCGGCAGCAGGGCGATCGCTTTCTCGTGCGCGCAGATGATGCCCAGCACGTGACCGCCAACGATCGCCAGCAGTTGGATCAGGGCGATAAGCGTTGGCTGGTTGAAGATCGCGGAGTTCACCCCCATCTCGGCCGAGCCGAAGACGTTCCAGCCGCGACCGAGCGGATCAGAGAAGTTGATCGCCGTCCGCTGGCCCTCGACCAGCAGCAGCGTCGCGTAGTGTGCGGTCGCGTACCCGATGACGATCGGCACGATCGAACCGGCCATCAGTCGCGGGTAGGCCCAGGCCGGCCGGTCGCCGTAGCGACCCATCCAGGCGGCGGCCAGGCTGAAGGTGATCAGGACGATGGTGATCATGGCGATCAGGCCGGCGGTGCCCCAGACGACGGTGATCACGTCGGAGTTCTGCACCGTCTGGATCCACCAGCTGGTGTTGGCGAAGCTGTCGAAGGCCGTGCTGCCGAGCAGTACCGCGACCACCGCCGGCGCTCCGGGCGGTGGGTGCCAGGCATTCAAGCCGGCCAGCGGATTCACCAGCCGGAGCAGATCACCGACCCGGCGCCAGGGCGACAGCTGGGCGACGGTGCTGGAGTAGGTCTCGAACGGATCGGCCGCGCCGATCCAGCGCGAACCGAAGACGACCGCTCCGATGATCATGATCACCAGCCACGCCAGCGCCCAGACCCGCAGCACCGCGAGCGACGTGCGATCCGGCTGGACGAGCTCGAGCCAGCTGAAGGCGAACAGGGCGAGCGCCGCGGGCCAGACGCCCACCCGGCGGGGCAGTCGCACCAGACCCTGCCGCGGATCGATGCGAGCCAGCGCGCAGAGCCCGCCGTGCAGCGTGCGCAGCGGATTGGTCGCTCGCCAGAACTGGCCCAGCAGCAAGGAGATCGGCACCAGGCCGACCCACATCCACACGTAGACGAAGCCGAAGATCGGATTGGTCAGCAGGTCCTGACCCAGCATCAGCGCCATCGCCGCCCAGGCGTAGACCGCGAGCACCAGCAGTCGCGCGATGCGGCGTACCCAGGGATCGTCGATGATCCGGGTGAGACCCGGAAGGGGACGACCGCCGACCGTGCGGAAACGCGGCTCGCGCCAGGCGAAGATCAACACCACGAAGGAGAGCACCAAGGCGAGCGCCGCGCCCAGCACGACGAAGGAGAACGGCAGCGGCAGGTCGTGCCTGGAGGCGATCCCGTGCAGCGGGATCAGCATTGCCGCAGGCTACTGACCATCAGCGGGCATTCAAGATCACGATCACCTTTTCCAGATGATGCGACTCGACCTCGAAGCTGCCCGGGCTGGTCACGGTCACCGCACCGGCGATGGGCTCGCCGGCCTTGACCTCCAGTTCGTATCCGTCACCGCCGGTGTGGGCGTGGATCTCGTCGTCGATGTCGCTGCTCACCTTGAAGACGACCGTTGTGCCGACGGGCACGTCGATCTTCTTGCCGTTGGGATCGACGTTGCCGTCCGCGATGGTGATGTCGATGGTCAGGTCACCGGTCGGCTCCGCCGTGGGCGACGCGCTGGAGGCGGACGCCTCTGGACTGGCCGGAGCGCTGGTGGCGGCGGCCGACGGGCTGACCTGGCCGGGATCGGGAGCGCTCGTGCAGCCGGCGGCCAGCAGGCCGAGTGCGGCGCCGGCGAGCGCCGCGGTCAGTCTGAGCCGACCACTGTTGCATAGCTTCACGTAACGATCCTCCTGCGATCCGGTGAGGGCCCCGAGTCCTGATCATGATTGCTCTCTTGATCATCTTCCGGGCTCGACCGCGAGCCGGAACTGACCTCTTGACCCTAACGTCCACCACGCAGCTCGAGGCGTCGGCGTTCCCGGGGTGGTTCGGATCGAGACGGCTTCGGGCGGTGGGCGGTAGTACGGTGAAAGCTCCAGGCCCGTGCAGCGAGAGGATGTTCCATGCCCCAGCGACTGACTCCTCTGGAGGTGTCGTTACTGGCTCTGGACACCGCGCACACGCCGGGCCACGTCGGAACCGTGGACATCTTCGACGCCGGGCCGGACGGCTTCGACTACGAGCGGCTGATCGGCCTGATCCGGGAACGGATCGCCTTCGTGCCCCGCTATCGGCAGCGGGTACGCGGCGTGCCGGCGCGGCTGGCGGGGCCGGTCTGGGTCGACGACGAGAATTTCGACCTCACCTTCCACGTGCGGCGCTCGGCGTTGCCGCGACCGGGAACACCCGAACAACTCCGGGAGTTCGTCGGCCGGGTGCTGGCCCGGCGGCTCGACCGCTCGCGGCCGCTGTGGGAGATGTACCTGGTCGAGGGACTGGCGAACAACCGGTTCGCGTTGGTCGGCAAGTCGCACCTGAGCCTGGTCGACGGCATCGACACGGTCGACCTCGGTCAGGTGGTCCTGGACGCCGTCGAACAGCCGCACGGAGTGCCGGGCGGCGGTGACTCGGACAGCTGGCATCCGCTGCCGGAGCCGTCGCCGGTGGAGTTGCTGGTGGGCGCGCTGTGGGAGAGCGTCCAGGATCCGGTGCAGGCGATCGAGAACCTGCGCGGCACGCTGACCGGTGCGCTGGGCGTCGCGGTGGCGGTCGGGGAAGCGGTCGGGGGCGGGTTCGGCGGCGCGCTGGGCGACCTGGCCGGGGATGCGCTGCGCGGCCGGCGGCCGCCGGCCGGGTCGCCGCTGGCCGGGCTGGTCTCGGAGCAGCGGCGGTTCACCACGGTCAGGGTCTCGCTGGCCGATCTGAAGGCGGTCCGCGCGGAGCACGAGCACACCATCAACGACGTGGTACTGGCGGTGATCTCCGGGGGCCTGCGGACCTGGCTGCTGACCCGAGGCGAGTCGGTCACCCCGGGAAGCTCGCTGACCGCACTGGTCCCGATGAGCGTGACCGAGGAGGAGGGCGAGCCGACCTCGCTCGGCAGCCAGGTGGCCCCGCACCTGCAGAGCCTGCCGATCGGTGAGCCCAATGCGCTGATGCGGCTGCACCAGGTCGCGTACGCCACCCAGGCCCACAAGGACACCGGCCGGGCGGTCGGGGCCCGGTCGCTGTCCGACATCGCCGGTTTCGCTCCGACGACCCTGCACGCCCTCGGGGTCCGGGTCTCCACCGAGGTGATGCGCAAGCCGCACGACATCGTGATCACCAACGTGCCCGGCCCGCAGCTGCCGCTGTACGCCGCCGGCTCCGAACTGGTCGCGAGCTACCCCGTGCTGCCGCTGTCGGCCGGGCACCTGCTGACCATCGGGGTCACCTCGTACAACGGCGACGTGTTCTTCGGGCTGACCGCCGACCGGTACGCCATCCGGGACATCGACGTGCTGGCCCAGTGCCTGCGCGACGCGCTGGAGGAGCTGCTCGACACCACCGTCCGCGCCAGCGGTGTCCGCCAGCCGACCCGCAAAGCCTCGCCAGCCGCCCGCCGGGCCGCCGCCAAGAAGGCAGCGGCGCGGCACGACGCCGCGCGCAAGGCCACCGCGCAGAAGCGCGCCGCCGTCCGGACCATCGTCAACCGGGCCGCCCGGCGCCCTGAGTCCTCAGCCAAGCGCAGGGAGCCCGCGGCCAAGCGCCCGGAGTCCGTCGATGATGATCTTGGATCTACTCAGCCGGCGTCGACCGCGAAACCGCGCAAGAAGGCGGCGCCCAAGAAATCGGCGGACGGCTGAACGCCGCGATGATGATCTTCGTACCGACCGAGCTACGAGGATGCCCGGGCACTGCGAGCAGGTCGGGAGCTGGCCGCCGCTCCGGGCTGCGCGGCGACGGAATCCCTGATCGCGGCACTGGGGCCGGGCACCAGTGCCGAGGAGGCGGAGTACGCCGCGCTGAACAACGCCGGCGTGCTGGCGATCATGCACACCGCTGAGTCGCCGCGGCTCGTGCTCGCCGCCGAGGTGGCCGACGATCAGGTGACCGATCGCCGAACCGAACTCGGCGAGATCGACGTCGAGCCGGCTGAGCTGGTCTCAGGTGCAGTCGCTGTTCACCGACGAGTCCGCCGCCGGTGAGGCGGTGACACGAGCCCGGCGTGAGGCGGCGGGAGCGGGCCTCGCCCAGGCGCTGGCGTCGCCCGCCGTCGGGGACCTGCTCGACTCCGTACGACCTGCTCTGGTTCGCTACCAGCCGAACTCGACAGTCTCGAGGTGGCAGACTGACCCCATGCCACGATCGATCTGGAAGGGCGCCATCTCCTTCGGCCTGGTGACGATCCCGGTGAAGCTCTTCTCGGCGACCGAGGAGAAGGACATCAGTTTTCGTCAGGTCCACCCTGAAGACGGTGGCCGGATCAAGTACAAGCGGGTCTGCTGAGAAGTGCGAGCGGGAGATCCCGTTCAGCGAGATCGCCAAGGGCTATGAGCTGCCCGACGGACGGATGGTGATCTTGGAGAAGGAAGACTTCGACAACCTGCCGCTGGCCACCACCAAGGCGGTCGAGGTGGTGCAGTTCGTCGCCGAGGACGAGGTCGACCCGACCTACTTCAACAAGACGTACTTCCTGCAGGCCGACGGACCTGGGGTCAAGCCGTACGTGCTGCTGCGGGACGCCTTGCTCAAGAGCGGCCACTGCGCGGTGGTGAAGGTCGCGCTGCGATCCCGCGAGGCACTCGCCCTGATCCGGCCGGTGGACGGCGTGCTGCGGATGCACACCATGCTCTGGCCGGATGAACTGCGCGACGGGTCGTTCGCCGCGCCGTCGGCGGAGGTGAAGGTGTCCGATGCCGAGGTGACGATGGCGCAGTCGTTCATCGATGCACTGAGCGGGCGACTTCAACCCCGAGGAGTTCACCGACTCCTATCGTGAGGCGCTGGAGACGGTCGTCGCAGAGCAAGGCCGAAGGCGTGCCGATCGTCGAGGAGGCTGAGGCGCCACGGGAGGCCGAGGTCGTCGATCTGGTCGCCGCGCTGCGGGCGTCGGTCGAGGCGGCCAAGAAGCGTCGCGAGGGAGCCGAACGCGCCAAGGCGATGTAGGCCTTTCGCGCCCACCCGCCATCCGGCCGGAAACGCTCGACGGAGGGGCTACCGGGGCGCGCTGATCTTGATGACCTTCGTCTTGGTCTTGACGTTGGCGAACGCCTTGACGTCGCGACGGAGCACGGTGCAGTTGTCGGCCCGCCACCGGACGGTCACCTTGAAGCGGGGTTTGGCGCCCTTGGCCACGCGCACCCACTTCTGTACCGACCAGTTGCGGAACCGGTTCAGGCTGTGATGTCGAGGTCAGGGTCGAGGGTGATCGACATCGCCCCCTTGTCGCCGTCGCCCTTGCGCGCTAGGTGTTGGCCGTCACGTCGACGAAGTAGTAGTCGTAGCGCCGCTCGCGCTCCTTGAAGCCGGTACATCTTGACCGAGATAGTTCACCTTGCCGGTTCGGCGGGTACTTCGCGCAGCCGTCCCCGGCCCGAAGTAGCAGACCTCGTCGCCCTGGCCGATCCCGTCACACCCGTGGCCCCGGTGAGCACGACACTGAGCGAGACGCTGGCCAGACGGGTTCCCAGGCGCATGGCGCGGAGCCTAGCGGAGGCCGGAGTCAAGCCGCCGGTCCCCGCTCGATCAAGGAGACTCTGCGGCCGGGGACCGCTCACGGGTCTCCGCATCTGGGCTGAACGGCGCCGGTCCCCGGATCGCGCGGTAGTGGTCGAAGGTCGACTCGAGCAGACCCTCGCCGCTGGTCAGACCCGGGAGTTGCTGGGTCAGTCGGTGCACCTCCGACGCCGGCAGCACGCCCTCCAGCAGCGCGTCGCGCCCGTCGATGGTCGGCACGTCAGGCATCGCGCCGAGCCGGCCGAGCACGGGCAGCAGGGTGCCGACCGCAGCCGCCGGGCACTCCAGCCGGAATCGGTGCATCGGTTCGCAGACCCGAGTGCCGGCTCGGGCGAGAGCGAGGCTCAGCACCTTAGGAGTGAGTTGGCGGAAGTCGCCCGCCGTGCTGGACATCGACTTGTCGAACGTGGCGTGCGCGTGGCTTTGCCGCGGGTAGTAGCCCGAGTGCGTCATCGTCACGATGCAGTCGGTCACCTCCCAGCCGTAGTTGCCGTGCCGCAGACCGGCGAAAACCGACTCCTCGACCGCGGTGAAGAACGAGAGTGGCATCGTGCCGTGCAGCACCGATGCCAGCCGGAAGCTCGTCCCGCTGTCCACCGGCGCCGGATCGATCCGCAGCCCGACCGTGGCCAGCAGCGGGTTCGTCTCGGTGCCGATGAACTCCACCGCCGATCCGGTGCCGACCGGCCGCTCGATGCAGATGGTCGTGGTCTCCTCGAAGCTCACCGCCAGGTCGAAGTCGGACGCCAGCGTCGCCTGGATGACCTCCTTCTGCACCTCGCCGTAGAGCGACAGCAGTGGATGCTCGTCACTGGACCGGCGTACGCCGATCAGCGGATCCTGCTCGGCGAGCTGATCCAGCGCGACCTGCAGCGACCGGCCGTCGCTCGGCCGGTCGGGCACCACGATGGTCTGCAGCGTCGGCGGCGCGAACGTGGATCCGGCCCGGGAACCGCCGAACCGATCGGGTCTCCGATCTGGATGCCGGACAGCCCACGCAGCTTGCCGATCTGGCCGGCGGACACGCCCGGGCGCTCGACACGCGCTCCGTGCTCGAAGACGCCGATGCCGGTGATCTTGCGCACCTGATCACACCGACCGCGAGCCGGTCCCGGACCCGAACGGTGCCGCCGAACATCCGGACGTACGCGACCTGGGCACCGGAGGGTTCGCGCTCGATCTTGAAGATGCTGCCCGAGACGTCGGCGTCGCTGTCGCCATCGGCGGCCGGCAGCAAGGTGGTCAACCCGTTCATGATCGAGTCGACACCGGCGCCGGTGAGCGCCGACCCGAAGAAGATCGGGTACGCCGAGCCGACCCGCGTCAGCTCGGCAAGACGCCGCCGGCCCGGCTGGTCGAACGGCCGGAACGCAGCCGCCTTGCGGCCGGCCCGCTCGACCCAGCCGAGGGCGATCGCGGACGGGCTGAGCTTGTCGACGATCCGCGTCGACGACCAGATCCGGTCGGGCGCCCAGGCGATCGATCTTGTTGACGAAGATGATCGTCGGGATGCGCAGGCGCTGCAGGGCGCGCATCAGCACCTTCGTCTGAGCCTGGACGCCTTCGACGGCCGACACGACCAGCACCGCGCCGTCGAGCACGCTCAGCACGCGCTCGACCTCGGCGATGAAGTCCGGGTGACCGGGGGTGTCGATCAGATTCACCGCGACGTCGTCGATCATGAAGGAGACGACGGCGGACTTGATGGTGATCCCGCGTTGCCGCTCGAGGTCGAGCGAGTCGGTCTGGGTGTTGCCGTCGTCGACGCGGCCGGGAGCGTCGATGACTCCGGCGGCGAAGAGCAGCCGCTCGGTCAGGCTGGTCTTACCGGCGTCGACGTGCGCCAGGATGCCAAGATTCAGGAATTTCACTCAGTCTCATGTCCTTGAAGTCGTTGCTGACTGTCGGGTCGAACACGAGAGAGCGCCGCATCTTCATCTCCTTGGCTGTGAGGCTCGGCGGGAATGTGCTTCGAGTCAACCAACCGTCGATGCGCGGGTCAAAGGGTTATCGGCTCAGCCAGCCGATCGCCGACCCGCTGCTGGGTCCGGAAGCCGGCCAGCACCGCCGGTGCCGCCGCCTGCTCGAGCTTCTTGCCCAGAAAGGGGATCGCGACCTTCAGGTCGCCCGTGAGGTCGACCACGGTGCCACGTCCGCCCGGGCGCCGAGCTGGAGCCGGCCCTTCAAGGTGACCGGCTGACCGAGCACGGTCATGGTCAGGTCAGCGGTCCGCGCACCGCCCGCGCCGGCTGGGCCCCAGACGACCTCCTCGATCACCGTGAGCTCAGGGCCGGTGAACCTCGCGGCTGATTCGGGGGCGGCCAGGGTTCGGGAAGTCTTGGTCGTCGAGCCCGAGACCGCGGCGTCGTAGCGGATCGACTCGCTGGCCACACTCACCTCTTCGAGATAGGCCTGGTCGGTCATCATGGCGAAGACGGCGTCGGGTTCGGCGGCGAAATCGAGGTGCGTGGAGATATCCATGGGCCCATGATGTCAGTGGCGCGAGGCGATCCGGCCCGGGAGGATTAGGGTCGGAACTAGTCGGACAGGGAAGTCCGGCTGGAGACGATCGGATTGTGACGTGACTACTTTCGAGGTCGAACTCGAGCAGGAGAAGACCGAGAAGATCGCCCAGATTGCCGCCCGTGGCGCCAGTCTGGCCGCCGAGCTCGGCGAGGAACCGGAGGCGGTGCAGACCTTCGTCCGGCACTACTTCCGCCACGTCGATGCCATCGACGTGGACGCGCGTACGGTCGACGACCTGCTCGGGCTGGTGGAGAGTCACTACCGGGCGGCCCTGCAACGGCCGGCCGCGCGGGCCGTGATCACGATCCGGACCCCCAGCCAGACCGACGACGGATGGACCGCAGGTGGCGCGACCGTCGTGCAGGTGGTCACCGACGACCGACCGTTCCTGGTCGACTCGGTCACCATGGAGGTGCTGCGCCAGGGCTGGAGCATCCGCGAGGTGTTCCATCCCCAGTTCAACGTCCGGCGTGATCTCGGCGGCACTCTGCACGGCGTCGTCCGATCCAGCGTGGCCAGCGCGGATCCGACGGTCATCCGGGAGTCCTGGATGCACCTGGAGATTCTGCCGCCGGAGCGGCCGACGGCGCCGGACCTCCTGGTGCCCGACCTCGAGCAAGGACTGCTCGAGGTGCTCCGGCTGGTCGAGGAGGCCGTCGAGGACTGGCAGAAGATGATCACCCGGTCCGAGGAGACGATCGAGCTCCTCAAGGACCCGGCGGCGATCGACGGTCGGCAGGAGGATGCCGCGCTGGCCTGCGAACTGCTCAGCTGGCTCAACGCCAACCACTTCACGTTTCTCGGCTACCGCGAGTACAAGATCACCAAGGATCGGGCGGGCTACCGGATGGAGCCGGTGCCGGCGACCGGACTGGGCATCCTGCGCGGTGATCAGGATGCGCCCGGGGCATTCCATGCGCTGCCACAGGAGGGCACCAGGCACTACCTGACCATCGTCACCAAGGACAACTTCAAGTCGCGGATCCACCGGCCGGCTTATCTGGACTATCTGGGCTTCCGGCTGTTCGACGCGGACGGCAACGTCGTCGGCGAGCGGCGGTTCATCGGGCTGTTCTCCTCCAGTGCCTACTCCGAAAGCGTCAACCGGGTTCCGGTGATCCGCCAGAAGGCGGCCGCCGTCCTCGCCTATTCCGGCTACGACAAGCACAGCCATGGCGGCAAGGCCATCATGGATGTGCTGGACACCTATCCGCGGGACGAGTTGTTCCAGACGCCACGTTCGGAGCTCGCCCCGGTGGTGGAGAAGATCGCCCACCTCAAGGAGCGCCGCCAGGTCCGGATGTTCGTCCGCCGTGATCCGTACGGCCGCTATCTCTCCTGCCTGATCTATCTGCCGCGCGACCGCTACACCACCGCCGTGCGCAACCGGATGCAGGACATCTTGATGCGCAAGCTCGGCGGAGCCTCCATCGACTACACCGCCCGGGTGTCGGAGTCGGTGCTGGCCCGTCTGCACTTCGTCCTGCGGATGCCCGTCGGTGAGGCGATGGGTGAGCTGGACATCCGCGCCCTGGAGAAGGAGCTGACCCTCGCCACCAGGTCGTGGAACGACGAGTTCGCCGACCAGGTGAACGAGGTCGAGAATCCGGAGCGGATAGCGCCGCTGGTGGGGACGCTGCCCGAGGGCTACAAGGAGGACTACACCCCTCGGCAGGCCACTCAGGACCTCGCGGCGCTGACCGCGCTCGCCGGTGATCATGACATGTCGATGGCGATGTTCGTGCCGGATCGGGCGGTCGACGAGGCCGATCTGCGGCTCAAGATCTTCCGCCTGGGCGTCCCGATGTCGCTGTCGATGATCTTGCCCCATCTCTCCCGACTCGGCGTCGACGTGATCGACGAGCGGCCGTACGAGCTGGAGCTCGGCCCGGACAAGCGGGCCTTCATCTATGACTTCGGGCTCACCGTGCCGGGCGGCGCCCGAGCGGTGCGATCGCGCTGGACAGCCGAGGCCCGGAAGCAGTTCATGGACGCGTTCTCCGCTTCCTATCTGGGGTTCAGCGAGTCGGACGGCTTCAACGCACTGATCATGGGCGCCGACCTCGACTGGCACGACGTGAGCGTGCTGCGGGCGATCGGCCGTTATCTGCGACAGGTCGGCGTCACCTTCAGCCAGACCTACGTCGCCCAGGCGCTCAGCGTGAACGTCGACATCGCCCGGCTGCTGGTCAGCCCTCTTCCGGACTCGATTCGACCCCGATCTCGGCGTCGACGACCACGCCCGTGCCGCCCGCGCCGGCGAGCTGGTCGACAAGATCAAGAAGGGGCTCGACGACGTCGCCAGTCTTGATCATGATCGGATCATCCGGCTGTTCCTCGCGGTGATCGAGGCGGTGATCCGGACCAACTTCTTCCAGTCCGGACGCGAGGCGATCGCGTTCAAACTGTTGCCCCGCAAGGTTCCCGAGCTCCCCGAGCCGCGTCCGGAGTTCGAGATCTTCGTCTACTCCCCGAGGATCGAGGGTGTCCATCTGCGATTCGGCTCGGTGGCCCGGGGCGGGCTGCGCTGGTCGGACCGAGCCGAGGACTTCCGGACCGAGATCCTCGGCCTGGTCAAGGCCCAGATGGTGAAGAACACCGTGATCGTGCCGGTCGGCGCCAAGGGTGGTTTCTACGGCAAACGACTGCCGGACCCGAGCGTTGACCGCGATGCCTGGCTGGCCGAGGGGGTGGCCTGCTACAAGCTGTTCATCACCAGCCTGCTCGACGTCACCGACAACATCGTCGACGGCGACGTGGTGCCGCCGGCCGACGTGGTGCGCTACGACGAGGACGATCCCTACCTGGTGGTCGCCGCCGACAAGGGAACGGCGACCTTCTCCGACATCGCCAACAAGATCTCGGTCGACGCCGGCTTCTGGCTGGGTGACGCGTTCGCCTCCGGCGGTTCGGCCGGCTACGACCACAAGGCCATGGGCATCACGGCCAAAGGGGCCTGGGAATCGGTGCGTCGGCACTTCCGGGAGCGCGGCATCGACTGCCAGACCACGGACTTCACCTGCGTCGGCATCGGCGACATGAGCGGCGACGTGTTCGGCAACGGCATGCTGCTCAGCAAGCACATCAAGCTGGTCGCCGCCTTCGACCACCGGCACGTGTTCATCGATCCCGATCCCGACCCGGCCCGCACCTTCCAGGAGCGGGAACGGATGTTCGCGCTGCCCCGCTCGAGCTGGGCGGACTACGACGAGTCGTTGATCTCCGAGGGCGGCGGCGTCTTCCCGCGCACCTTGAAGTCCATCACCGTCACGCCCCAGATGCGGGCTGCGCTGGGCATCGACAAGTCGGTCGAGGCGCTGCCACCGGCACAGTTGATCAACGCGTGCCTGAAGGCACCCGTCGACCTGTTGTGGAACGGCGGCATCGGCACCTACGTCAAGGCGACGACCGAGACCAACGCCCAGGTGGGGGACAAGGCCAACGACGGACTGCGGGTCGACGGCTGCGAGGTGCGGGCCAAGTGCGTCGGTGAGGGTGGCAACCTCGGGCTCACCCAACTGGGCCGGATCGAGTACGCGATGCAGGGTGGCCGGATCAACACCGACTTCATCGACAACTCCGCCGGTGTCGACACCTCCGACTACGAGGTGAACATCAAGATCCTGCTCACCGGCGAGGTGAACGCCGGCCGCCTGTCGATGGCCGACCGCGACGCCTTCCTCGCCTCGATGACCGACGAGGTGGGCCAACTCGTGCTCACCCACAACTACGACCAGAACCTCGCCCTGGCCAACAGCGTCTACCAGTCCGTCTCGATGGCCGGGGTGCACGAGGACTGGATGGAGCGACTGTCGGACCAGGGGCTGCTCGATCGCGAGATCGAGTTCCTGCCGTCCACCGACGCCATGGAGGTGCGGCGCGCCAACCACAAGGGCCTGACCGCGCCGGAACTGGCGACCCTGATGGCCTACACCAAGATCGTTCTCGAGGACGAGATCCTGGAGACCGACCTGCCCGACGACTCCTATCTGGCCGATCGCTTGATCACCTACTTCCCGAGCCGGATGCGCGAGGAGTACGCCGACCAGATGCCCGAGCACCGGCTGCACCGGGAGATCATCGCCACCGTCGTGGTGAACGACTTCGTCAACCAGTCCGGCATCACCTGTTTCCACCGGCTGTCCGGGGAGACCGGGGCCGGACCCGCGGATGTGCTGCGGGCTCAAATCGCCGCGGGGGCCATCTTCGGTGCGGCCGAACTCTACGATGCGATCAAGGCTCTCGATCATCAGGTCGGGGCCGATGTGCAGACCCAGCTGCGGATGGAGGTGCGCACCCTGGTGGAGCGGGCCACCCGGTGGTTGATCAACAACCGCCAGTCGGCCGATCGACATCGGATCGGCGGTCGAGCAGCTCGCCGCCGGTGTGCAGGAGCGTGCAACAGGCGCTGCCCGACATTCTGACCGGTCGTGACCGCGATGCCCTCGACCAGCGGCTCAAGAGCTACCGCTCGGCCGGCGTGCCCGACGACGTCGGCGTGGCGATCGGGGTGCTGCCGACCGCGTACGCCGCGCTCACGATCGTCCAGACCGCCGCCCGCAACTCGGTCGACGTGCACAAGGTGGCCGAGGTGCACTTCACGCTGGGGCAGCGGCTCGGGCTGGACCGGTTACTGAGCAGGATCGTCGAACTGCCCCGCGACGACCGCTGGCAGACGATGGCCCGGGCCGCGCTGCGCGACGACCTGCACGCGGTGCACGCCCAGCTCACCGCGGATGTGCTCAGGTCCGCCCCCGACGCGACGAAGAGCGCGAAGGAGCTGATCGTCGGTTGGGAGAAGGCGAACACCGCCGTACCCGAGTCGGTCAAGATCCTGCGGTCGATCACCGGTAACCGGGCCGACCTGGCCCGCGCCTCGGTCGGGCTGCGGGTCGTCAGAGGACTGCTGCCGACGGTGAGCTGAGCGGGGTGCCGGTCGCTGCCGCATGAAAGAATTCGAGCATGCGCGTCGATCTGCACACCCATTCCTCGGTCTCCGACGGGACGGATGAGCCTGCCGCGCTGGTGCGGCAGGCGCGCGACGCCGGGCTGGACGTCGTCGCACTGACCGACCACGACACGTTCGACGGGCTGGACGAGGCGGTCGCCACCGGCGAGGAGGTCGGTATCCAGGTCGTCCGCGGCATGGAGCTCTCGTGTGCGCGGCTCGGCAGCAGCGTGCACCTGCTGGCCTACGGCGCGGATCCGGCGAGCCCGGGGCTCGCGGCCGAGATGCAGCGGGTCCGCGGCGGGCGGATGGGCCGGCTCGCCGGCGTGCTGGAAAAGCTGGCCGAGCTCGGTGTGCCAGTCACCGAGGCCGAGGTGCTGGTCCAGGTCGGCAACAGCCCTTCGGTGGGCCGTCCGCACATCGCCGACGCGTTGATCGCGGCCGGCCACGTACGCGATCGGCAGGAGGCCTTCGACCGCTTCCTGGCCGACGGCGGCCCGGCCCACGTCCACCGGTACGCCATTGACATCGAGCGCGGCATCGATCTGGTCCATCAGGCCGGTGGGCTCGCGGTGATCGCCCATCCCTGGGGTCGCGGCCGGGAACGCATCATGCCGGTCCGCGACCCTTGAGTCACTGGCTGATGATCATGGTCTGGACGGGATCGAGGTGGACCACCAAGATCACGACCCGGAGACCCGTCGGAAGCTCCGTGATCTTGCCGAGCGCCTCGACTTGTTGATCACCGGCGCCAGCGACTATCACGGCGCGGGCAAGGTGGATCACGATCTTGGTTGCAACACCACCGCGCCGGCGGTTTTCGCCGAGATCAGCCGCCGCCTCGCACGCCGCTGAGCTTTCGGCAAGGGGGGCGACGCCTTCGAACCCCCGCGGCGCGCGCACGAGCACACGGGAGCGTGCCCGTCTGGGTCTGTGCTGACCGTGTCGGGCTCAGCCCGCCACCCGTTGATCGGCGGCCAGATCGGCGTAGATCTCCTCGAGCCGGGCCGACGGTTCGCCCATCCCGTCGAGCGCGTCGAGCTGTCGGCTGAGCCGTTCCGAACGCCACTCGAAGGCGAGCAGGTCCATCGCGATCGACAACAGCATCGCGTGATGGTGCAGGATCGCGTCCAGCTCGGCGCGGAGCTGCTCGTCGTGCGGCCCGGCGCCGGACGGCGGGATCAGGTCCCGGAGCTCGAAGAAGCGCCGGATCAGCGGGCCGGCCTGCGGTGCGACGAAGCCAAGTCCTTCCCGGGCCCGGATGCGCCAGATCACCGCCTCGGCCCGGTCGGAGAGGATCAGCGCCTCGGCGGCGATCCTGAGCAGCAGCGGACGCACCGGATCGGCCGGAGGTGAGGAGTCCTGCGGGTCGAGGTCGACCAGTTCGGCCGGACGGATCAGCCGGGAGATCAGGCCGCGCATGGGGTCAGCCTATGCGCGGGTCAGCGTCCTTCGAGCTCGGCGGTGTCCTCGGCGCTCAACGAGACCGAGCCAACGGCCAGGTTCTCCTCCAGATGGGTGATCGACGAGGTGCCCGGAATGAGCAGGATGTTCGACGCGCGGCGCCAGCAACCACGCCAGCCCGACCTGCTGCGGCGTGGCACCGAGCCGCTCGGCGACGGCGCGGGCCGCGCGGATGATCGACCACCTTCGGCAGTCCGGGAAAGGCCGAGCCGAGGGGGAAGAACGGGCACGAAGGCGATCCCGGCCGCGCCGCAGCGGTCGAGGATCGTTTCCGCGGTCCGGTCGACCAGGCTGAACGGGTTCTGCACGCAGACGATCCCGGCCAGCTCGATCGCCGTCTCGACCTGGGCCGCGGCTGACGTTGGAGACCCCGATGCCGGCGATCTTGCCCTCGTCGCGCAGCGCCACCATCTCGGCGAACTGGTCCTCGAACGCCGGCGCGTCACCATCGGGCGTCCAGCCGCCGCAGGTTGACCGCCGCCAACTGGTCGACGCCGAGTGCGCGCAGGTTCTCCTCGACGCCGGCCCGGAGCTCGGCCGGCTTCTGCCGTGGGATCCAGCCACCGGTGCTGTCGCGACCGCGCGCCGACCTTCGACACCAGGGCCAGGTCGGCCGGGTACGGGTGCAGAGCCTCGTGGATGAGGTCATTGGCCACGTCGGGTCCGTAGTACTGCGCCGTGTCGATGTGGTTGACCCCGAGCTCGACGGCCCGGCGTAACACCGCCAGGGCCGCGCGCCCGATCCTTCGGCGGCCCGAACACCCCCGGCCCGGGTAGTTGCATCGCGCCGTAACCGATCCGGCGAACTGTGAAGCGGCCGAGCGGGTAGCTGCTGGCGAGGCGGTGTTAACGTCAGGATTGGAGGCTATTGTCGAGCGGAGGGCAATAGTCGAGCCCAAGCTCTCGGGCGGAGGTCTCGCGCATCTCGACCTTGCGGATCTTTCCGGTCACCGTCATCGGGAATTCCTCGACGATCATCACGTAGCGCGGGATCTTGTAGTGGGCGAGTTTGCCGGTGCAGAACGCCCGTACCTCGTCGGCGTCCACCGGCTGCGCGCCGCTCTTGATCTTGATCCAGGCACAGAGCTCCTCGCCGTAGCGGCTGTCCGGAACCCCACCACCGAGACGTCGGCGATGCTCGGGTGGCCGTAGAGGAACTCCTCGATCTCCCGCGGATAGATGTTCTCCCCGCCCCTGATCACCATGTCCTTGATCCGGCCGACGATGGCCACGTACCCGTCCTCGCGCATGGACGCGAGGTCACCGGTGTGCATCCAGCCGTCCGGGTCGATCGCGTCGGCGGTCTTCTCCGGCTCGTCCCAGTAGCCGATCATCACCGAGTAGCCGCGGGTGCACAGTTCGCCCGGCGTGCCGCGGGGCACGGTCTCACCCGATGCCGGATCGATGATCTTGATCTGCACGTGCGGGTGGACCCGGCCGACGGTTTCGGTGCGCCGTTCCATGTCGTCGTCGCGCAGGGTCTGCGTCGACACCGGCGACGTCTCGGTCATCCCGTACGCGATGGACACCTCGGTCATGCCCATCACGTCCATGCAGCGCTTCATCACCTCGACCGGGCACGGCGAGCCGGCCATGATCCCGGTGCGCAGCGTGCTCAGGTCGAACTCGGCGAAGCTCTCGAGGTTCTGCTCGGCGATGAACATCGTCGGCACCCCGTAGAGCGCGGTCGCCCGCTCGGTCTGTACGGCTCGCAGCGCGGCCTCCGGATCGAAGGCCGGACCCGGGATGATCATCGTCGCGCCGTGGGTGGTGCAGCCCAGATTGCCCATCACCATGCCGAAGCAGTGATAGAAGGGCACCGGGATGACCAGCCGATCCTGCTCGGTGAAGCCGATCGTCTCGGTGACGAAGTAGCCGTTGTTCACGATGTTGCGGTGACTGAGCGTCGCGCCCTTGGGGAATCCGGTGGTGCCCGAGGTGTACTGGATGTTGATCGGCTCCTCCGGCCTCAGGCTACTCCCGATCGTGGCCAGCGCTTCCGCGGTCGACGTCGCGCCCCGGCGTCCAACAGGTCCTGCCAGCTCGGGCCGGCCGATCACCGCCACCGCTCCAGCTTCGGGCAGTCGTCGCGGAACTGCTCGACCATCGCCGGGTAGTCGCTGGTCTTGTACACATCGGCGCAGACCAGCATCCGCAGCCCGGACTGGTTGATCGCGTACCTGAGTTCGTGGGTGCGGTAGGCCGGGTTGATGTTGACCAGGATGACCCCCAGCCGCGCGGTGGCGAACTGGGTGAGGGTCCACTCGGCGCAGTTGGGCGCCCAGACGCCCAGCCGGTCGCCCTTGGTGAGCCCGGCGGCCAGCAGGCCGCCGGCGACCACGTTGACTGCGGCATCGAACTCCCGGTACGTCCAGCGGCGCCCGGTCGCACATTCGACCAGCGCCTCCCGCTCGCCGAACCGGGCCACCGTCCGGGTCAGGTTGGCCCCGATGGTCTCCTCGAGCAGCGCGTGGCTGGCCGGGTCCCGTCGCCTCTGACAGCTCCATGGGGCCAACGTAGTCGGACGCAGTCCCGGCGCCAGTCCTGTCACCCTCCAGTTGTGCGGTCCTGCCATCAGTAGGTCGGGGATGACCGGACAATCGGGGATGAATGTGGGCTCGATCCCGGATCATTCTCACTACTTTTCGTTATCTGTAGGGGAAATCTCTAGTAATCGAATATAAGTTCGACTAGAATGTCGGTATAACTTTAGGGGGGACCGGCGAGCTGACGCCGATAGCTCATGCCCTCGCCGCGGGGTCCCATCGACATTGATGAAGCTGGCCGGCTGCGGGCCAAGATAGGTGTCGGTGGTGTTCATGCAGGAGTACGAACGGACTCGGAATCGCCTGTCGGTCGTCGACCACCACATCATCGCTGCCGCGGAGCGGTTGGATCTGCCCACCGTGCTCTGTCAGGCGGGCAGCATGCGGCGGGTGCTGACGTCGGTGTTGGGTCTGTCCAAGCATCGAGGCGGCCCGCCGGGTGCGGGCGGCCGAGGCCGTCGGACCCCGCACCTCGATGCTCGGCGAACCCTCGGGATCCGACCCGGCCGGTGTTGGCGGCAGCCCAGCAGGCCGGTGAGGTGAGCGCGGAGAAGGTCGACATCATCGAAAGCGCCCTCGACAAGGTCGATCGGCGCGGCTTCGACCCGGCCGACATCGCCGACGGAGAGGCGCTGCTCACCGAGTACGCGGCGATGTTCCCGCCCGGGGACCTGCGGATCCTCGCCAACCGGGTCGTCGATGGGATCGACCCCGACGGCACCCTGCCCAACGACCAGTTGAATGAGGATCGGCGCTATCTGCATCTGCGATCCACCCGGGACGGGGCCTACGTCGGGGACTTCCGGCTCACCGGAACCGCCGGCGCCAAACTCAAAACCCTGCTCGACCCGCTCGCGAGAACCCGGGTCGATGCGTCCGGAGAGTCGACGGCCGGACGCACGGCCAGCGCATGCACGACGCCTTGGAAGATGTGTGCGACCGGCAACTGTGGGCCGGAGATGTGCCCGACGCCGGAGGTATCCCCGCGAGCGTCATCGTCACCATCGACGCCGACGACCTCACCAACCGGATCGGGCACGGCCGAACCGCACACGGCACACCCATCCCCACCGCAAAGCTGCTGCAGCTGGCCAACAATGCCGACATCATCCCCGCCGTGCTCACCGCGTCAGGTGCGGTGCTCGACCTCGGCCGGAGCCGGCGGATCGCCAGTCGGCCGCAGACGATGGCGTTGATCGCCCGCGATGCCGGCTGTTCGTTTCCGGGTTGCGCGCACCCACCGCAATACTGCGAGAGACATCATGTGCGGGAATGGATCGATGGTGGTCTGACGAACCTGAATAATCTCACTTTGGTGTGTGCTTATCACCATCACAACTTCCTGGCCCGCGGCTGGACCTGCCGCATCAACACCGACGGCCTCCCGAATGGACCCCGCCCCGATGGGTCGACCGCGACCAGAAACCCATGATCAACACGTGAATCCGTGCCGTCCTCACGGCCCGGGAGCACGCACAACGGAACAAGCGGATTAACAGCTGAAACCCGATCTGGCTTGGCCCTGGACTGATGAACACCTATGCCCGAGCAGAACGGGTGAGGGATGGTGGTAGGTCGATCCGCGGTTGGTGTGGAACGCGACGTTGTTGATCATGGACTTGTGGCGGCGAAGTCCCGCCTCACCAGATCCGGAAACGCTGTCGCAGTCTTGGTCAAAACCCTCCTCCGCTTGACTTTACGGCGACCGGACCCGGTCGGCGCATCGAGTCGGCCACAGTCTTATCGGTCACGATCCAGTCGGCGTCACGCGGATCGACCTGCAACCGGGCGCCGCCTTTCATCGACCACCCAGTTGCAGAGGGTGCCCCCGTTGACACCAAGATCACGAGCGATTGCCGCGATCGGCTTCCGGTCTACCGGTCCAGCCACACCGCCCCTCCCGAAACTCGGGGTCGAACTCCTCCGCTTCTCTGGCATGACTGTCTTATAGTCGACGCCACGGTTCTGAGGGAGCTTCACGGCTCCCGGCGTGACTCAGCCGTGCGGGGCGACCATGACCAGGATCGAGGTGGTGGCCAAGATCACGAATGCGATGGTCAGCTCAGCGCCCATCACCACGGCCAGGCCCTGCACGCCGCTGGAGGTGCGCAGCGGCTCGTCCGGGTGGTGCCGGCGGCGGAAAGCCACCCGGGCGGCGTAGTGGCGGCCATGGTTGCCCAGCAGCAGCATCAGGCCGAAGACGGCGACCTTGATCAGCAGCACCAGCCCGTAGCGGGAGCTGACCAGCGGGCCGATTCCGCCGGCCACGGCCAGGGCGTGAACGGTGCCGGTGACCACCAGGATGATCACGCTGAAGGTCGCCACCACGGAGAACCGGGGGATCAGCCGATCGAGTTCCTGCAGGTTCTCCCGCGGGATCAGCACCGCGGCGAGGGCGACGAGCCCACCGAGCCAGGCGGCGGTGGCGAGCACGTGGCCGGCGGTGGCGATGATCTTGACGACCTGCCAGCGGCCGCCGATGGCGTTCGACTGGGTGACCATCGTGCCGGCGATCACGGCGACGGCGGCGAGGGCGAAGATCCGCCGCCAGCCGACGACAGCGGAGTGCACCAGATCGGCCAGCAGGAACGCGATGCCGGCGAGCGCTCCAGCCGGACCAGCAGCGCGGCACCACTCAGCGGGGTGAGCACGTCGCCGGGCAACTTCGCGCCGAAGAGCATCTCGATCCCCGGGCCGCCGATCGTGCCCAGGAAGAGCAGGCCGGTCCCGGCGACGGCGAGCACCACGAGCCGCCGGTCGCTGCGGCCCTCCGGCCAGACCAGGCTCCAGAACGTGAAGGTTCCGGCGAGCAGCACATAGCCCGCGTAGGTCATCACCCGGTTGGCGCCGAGGGCCAGTTCGACCAGTTCCCGGTTCATCACGCTCGGCAGCCGCGCGTGGCCGGCCGGCGAGGCTTCCTCACTGCGGTCTCGGCAGGTCGAGCTGGACCTGGATCCGCGCGTCCCGCATCGGCAACGGCCGGTCGACCCGGAGCCGGGACGGACCGCCGGCCGCACAGGCCCGTTCGGCGAGCCGGAGGTGCGGGCAGGTCAGATTGCGCACCGAGCGGCCGGGCACGATGATCGCGACCGGAAAGTCACGCGGCCCGGTGGCGATCAGCGGCCCGATGCCGGCGAGGGCCCGGTTGGCCCGCGACGGGAACGTCCGCTTGGTCACCCCGGTCAGCCGGTAGCGCAGTTCGACCCGGTCGGTCCGCTCAGCGAACTCGAGCTTCGTCGCGTGGCGGACTCGGCCGTCAGGCACCACGACCGGCTGGTCGCCGGCGCTGACCTGGACCTGCTTGGCGACGGCGTTGGACCGGCGGAAGAGCCCGCCGAGGGCGGCGATGTCCGGTGGCCGCACCGTCAGCCCGGAGATCGGCTCCGGGAACCGCGCGACTTCCGAGACGTCGAACGTGCCGTCAGAGGCCGGTGTGGCGATCAGCAGGATGCCCGGCCTGGTGGTGCCCGGACCGGAAGGCAGCTTGTCTCCGGATCGCGGTTCGACCGGGCTTCGTGGCTTCTCGGCGGTGGGTGCGGCGGACGGGGTGGGGGAATGCGACGGTGCGGGCTGGGTCGCGGTCGGCGTCGGGGCGGGTGCGGCCGTGGTGGGCAGGCCCGGGGCGAACCGGTAGAAGGCGACGGCGGAGGCGGTGAAGCCGAGCATCAGCGACGCTCCGATAACGCGGCGCAGCACCGCGGATCTTCGGCGAGCTTCAGCCAACGCATCTCCCCCCGAGAACGCGAGACATCGCCGCAATCGCGAACGCTTTCCCGTATCCCCGACGCGCAAGTGCTTTGCGGACCTATATTACGCCTGAACGTGTCGTCTCCTGCGGGAGAACCGATACGACGAAACGGGGGAGAAGTGAGAGTCGGGTTTGTCGCGCGCTGGTCCAAGGTGGCGCTGATGTCGGCGGGGGTCGTCGGCATCGCCGGCTTGACCGTCGGGCCGAGCTACGCCGCCGACGACGCCAAGGTTTACATCGTCCAGGGCCTGCCCGGTGACAGTCTCGATGTCGCCGTGGACGGCGATACCGTCGCCAAGAATGTCAAGACCGCAGCCGTGGTCGGGCCGTTCAAGGTCAAGGCGGGGAGCCGAAAGGTCACCTTCAGCGACAACGGCAAGGTGGTGCTGGAACGGATGGTCACGGTGAAGGCCGACTCCAGCTGGGACGTGGTGGGGCACCTGCCGGCGTCGTCCAGCGCCAAGCCGGTCGTCACGGTGTTCAAGAACGATCTGTCGGCGGTGCCCGCCGGCAAGGCATCGCTGGTGGTCGCCCACACGGCGTCGGTGCCGCCGGCCGATATCCGGGTCAACGGGAAGGTGTTGTTCGCGAACATCGCGAACGGCGAGTCGTTGAAGTTGACGGTCCCGGTGGCGACCTACAAGGTCGCGATCGTGCCGGCCGGTGAGAAGAAGCCCGTGCTCCTCGGACCGTTGAGCCTCACCGTCCAAGGCGGCGCGGTGAATCGCGTCTACGCGGTGGGCGACCCGGAGAAGAAGACGATGAATGTCGCGGTTCACGTCATCGCGACCGGCTCGAGCGGATCGGGCAAGCCCTCAGAGGTCAACACCGGAACGGGCGGCCAGGCCGTCGGCGAGAGCCCGTCCCTCGTGGTGCCCCTGGTGCGTTGAGTCGATTCCAGGCCGGTCGGCCCCGCGGCAGCCGGTTACTGCTCGCTTCGCTTCTCGTCGCGCTCACCGTCACGGCCGGCTGCGCCGCGCCGGTGAACGGGCGCGGGTATCACTCCCGAACCCCCTCCGGTGTCCTCGGCGCCGTCCCGGCCGTCGGCCGTCCCGACCGCTCGGGAGGGCCACCCGGCCGACAGCGAGCGCGTGCACTTCATCCCCGAACTGCTGATCCTGCCCGGCGATGCCGACGCCCCGGTGGTCCCCGCGCAGACCGTCAACGGCGTGCTGCGGGTTCCGGAGAGCGTTCAGCACGTGGGCTGGTGGGATGGCAGCGCGTACGCGGGCGACCCCTTCGGCGCGACGGTGATCGCCGGGCACGTCGACTCAGCGACCGAGGGCATCGGGTTCTTCGCGCGGCTGCTGAAGGTCAAGGTCGGGGATCGGGTGACCGTGCGGGCCGGCCCGCTCGAGCAGCGCTACCGGATCATCGCAGTGCAACTGGTCGCCAAGCAGGCGCTGGCGTCGGACAGCCGTGCCTTCGAACAGACCGGTGCTCACCGGCTGGTGATGATCACCTGCACCGGGACCTACCATCGCGACCGTGGCGGCTACGACACCAATCTCGTGGTGATCGGGAAGCCGCTGGGCCTGGCCCGCTGAACGGCGGTCGGCTATTCGCCGGGCTGGCTGCTCGGTGATTCTGGGCCGGCCGGGTTGCGACGACGTCGGCGGCGGCCGCGTCCGGTGGCGGCCGGCTTGTCGCCGCCTGATCCATCCGGCGGCCCATCCGCGCCGACCTTCTCGGTGACCTCTCTTTCGGCGGCCGGGCCGGTCGACCCGGTCGAGCCGTCGGCGTCGACCGGAACACCGTTGCGGAGCCGGCGCCGGTTGCGCTTGCGCTCCGGACGCTGACGTTCGGCCCGCGGTTTCCGGGGCTTCTCGGTATCCTTGTCCACCGCCTTCGGCGGCACGATCCGCCCCTTGGCGGACGGGTCGATGCCGAGGTCGTGGTAGAGGTGGGCCGAGGTCGAGTAGGTCTCCTCCGGCTGCTCGAAGGGCAGGTTGAGCGTGGCGTTGATCACCTTCCAGCGGGTCTGGTCGGCCCAGTCCACGAAGGTGATCGCGATGCCGGAGGCACCGGCCCGACCGGTGCGGCCGATCCGGTGCACGTAGTTCTTGTCGTCGTCGGGGCATTCGTAGTTGATGACGTGGGTGACGCCCTCGACGTCGATGCCGCGGGCGGCCACGTCGGTGGCGACGAGGACGTCGATCTTGCCGTCGCGGAAGCGCTTGAGCGCCTTCTCCCGGGCCACCTGGTTGAGGTCGCCGTGGATCGAGGTCGCGGCGAAGCCGCGTTCGGCCAGGTCGTCGGAGACCCGTTGCGCCGAGCGCTTGGTCCGGCAGAAGATCATCACCCGGTGGCGATTCTCGGCCTGCAGGATGCGCGCGACGACTTCGGGCTTGTCGAGGTCGTGGGCCTGGTAGACGAACTGCGCCGTGGTCGGAACCGTGGTCGTCGACTCGGCGGACTCGGCCCGGATGTTGACCGGATGGCGGAGATGCCGGCGGGCCATGGTGACGATCGCCGACGGCATGGTAGCGGAGAACAGCATGGTCTGGCGCAGCTCGGGGGTCTTGGCCAGGATCCGCTCGACGTCGGGCAGGAAGCCGAGGTCAAGCATCTCGTCGGCCTCGTCGAGGACCAGCACCTTGATGTGGCTCAGATCGAGCGAGCCGCGATTGGCGAGGTCCAGCAGCCGGCCCGGTGTACCCACCACGACGTCGACGCCGCGGCTGAGCGCCGCCAGTTGGACGTCGTAGCCGACGCCGCCGTAGACGGTCAGCACGCGGGCGTGCCGACGTGCTGAGGCGGTGGTGATGTCCGCGCTGACCTGGCTCGCCAGCTCCCGGGTCGGGGCCACGACGAGGCCCTGCGGGGCGCCGGGCTTGGCCAGTTGGGCGTAGTCACGCTCTCCGGGCACGACCACGCGCTGCAGCATCGAGATGCCGAAGGCCAGGGTCTTGCCGGTGCCGGTGCGCGCCTGGCCGATCATGTCGGTACCGGTCAGGGCGATCGGGATGGCCATGGCCTGGATCGGGAACGGCTTGGTGATGCCGACCTGTTCGAGCGCCTCGACGATCGGGCTCAGCACACCCAGCTCGCTGAACGACGTCGGGTGGGCCGTGTCACCCTCGTCAGGGGTCGGCGTCTCGGGGTCCGGCGTCTGTTCGGAACCGTTCATGGTGAGTGCTTCGCTCAGGGTCTCGCCTTAATGCTCATCGGAAGTCTGCGGGTGCTGATGGCGCGAGAGGTCGGCACATCGCGTCAGTCACGGTGCCTTGGCCCACTTGCGCGCATCGGGGGGAATGCAAACCTCCGGCAGTCTAGCCCCAACTTGCCCGGAGTCCGCATTATCCTGCGGCCATGACCGATCAGACCGAACCCGACGGCCGAGCCGAGACCGAATCCTGGGGTGACGACGGCGACTACCGGCAAGGGGCGATCGATCTGCTCGGCATCCTCGCGTACGGGGCGTTGGCGGCCTTCGACCGGCTCGCCGAGAACGCGCGTACGGCGCCGACGCTGGCCGACAAGGTGCATGTGGCGTCGATGGCCGCACGGCAGATCGAGCACTTCGAGCGGGTGCGGGCCCGGCTGGCCGAACTGGATGCGGACGTGATGGCGGCCATGCAGCCCTTTCACGCGCCCTTCAACGCTTTTCACGAGTACACCAAACCCAAGGACTGGCTGGAGGGTCTGGTCTGGACCTACGTCGGCGACGGCTTCGCCGCCGACTTCTACCGCGAGGTGGCGGCCTTCGTCGACGCAGATACCCGGGCCCTGGTGCATCACGTGCTGGCCGACGAAGGGCATGTGCAATTCGTGATCGAGAAGGTCCGCGGTGCGATCGCCGCCGACCACCGGGTGGCGGGCCGACTGGCGCTCTGGGGCCGCCGGCTCGTCGGTGAGGCGCTGAGTCAGGCCCAGCGGGTCGCCGCCGACCGGGAGGCGCTGACCAGCCTGCTGACCGGCACGGTCGACCGGCCCGGTATGGACCTGCCCGCGATCAGCCGGATGTTCTCCCGGTTGGTGGACAACCACACCAAGCGGATGGCCGCTCTCGGCCTGCAAGCCTGATCAGCCGGCACGCTTGATCAAACGGAGCCGAAGCCGACGTGGCGGGCGTTCTCCTCGCCGAGGTCGACGTAGGCGATCTTGGCAGCGGGGATCAGCACCTTGCGGCCGCGCTCGTCGGTCACCGTGAAGAAGGTCTCCTGACTCATCGCGTTGGCCAGTGACGCCTCGATGTCGGCGGCCGAATCTGTTGTCTCGACGACGATCTCGCGATTGACGTGCTGGATACCGACCTTGATCTCCACGGATGCCTCCTGATGCTGTGTCCTGCGTGCGGTTCGCCAGCGTGACAGTAGCAACCGTGCCACGATTGCCTCCGAAATCGTCCGGATGTTCGCGCAGAGCGTGTAGCCCCGGTGATCAGAGACTCGATCGCTCCTCTTCGGTGGCCGACCGGATCACGATCCGCGTCCAGGCGCCGAGATAGATCCGGTCGTCGGGGGCCAGTTCGTGCTTGACACCGACCGGGATCGGATCCTCGGGCAGCGCGCCGGTGGCCGGGGCGACGAAGGTGCCGTTGGCCGATTCCAGGTCCTCCACCCACCAGCGGACGCCGTCGGTGGTCAGCTGCGCCTGGCGCCGGCTGACTCCGGAGTCGGTCTCGCAGTCCACGTCGGGATGGATGTTACGGCTGGCCGAGACCCGGCCGATGAGATTCGACCGTCCCCGCAGCGGGACGACCATCGGCAAACCGGGCGACGGCATCGGGTCCGGGCTCTCCTGAGCCTGGTACCAGCCCGGATCGATCCAGACCTCGGCGACCCAGTCGAATCCGCTCGACGCGGGGCCGGAATCCGGCGGAGCGGCGGAGCCGGTCGCTCGGCGGTGCCGTCTCGGCGCCGGCACCGTCCGGCGCGGTCAGCGGTTCCGGGGCCAGCGGGCGCGGCATGGTGCCGGTGGTGAAGTCGTAGCCGCAGTTCTCGCAGAACAACGCGTCGGGCGCGTTCGGGGTCGAGCAGTTCGGGCACGGCTGGGTCGCCGGAGGCCTGGGCGGGAACGTCCACGGGTGCCGGTGCGGCCGTCGGGGTCACCGCGCTCGCGTCGATCGGCATGCCGCAGACGTCGCAGTAGTCGTCGGAGGCCGAGGTGTGGCCGGCCGGACAGACGGCGCTCATATGGTCAGTTCCTGATTCGGGTCGTCTTGGTCGACGCCGTGTCCAGGGCCATCTCGTCGGCCTTGTCCACTGCGCGCTTCAGTCGCACCGTACCGGTCTCGGAATTCTGGATGTCGACCACCTTGCGCAGCTTCGTCGTGGCTTCTTCGTTCCCGGTGGCGACGGCGAGCTGGACGGCACGCCCGAGTTTCATCGTCGCCGTCTCCTCGTCGCCGGCCGCCTTGGCCGCGAGACCCTGTTGAATCGCCTCGGCCAGTTCGGTCTGCCCGGTGTAGTGCGCGACCTCGGGATTGATCCGCGTCGTCAGGCCCTCGTCATCGGACCACTTCGCCTTGACCAGGGACTGGGCGACGACCTCGTTGCCGACCGCCAGCTGGACCCGGGCCGCGAGCTGCTCCTGGCCGACCCCCTTGGCGGCGAGCCGCACGCTGACGTGGTAGTCGCGGGACTCGTCGCCCCAGGAGCCGGTCGGGTAGCCGCCGGTGAGTGGGTTCACCTCGACCCGGCGCCCGGTCAGATCCTCCACCGTCGGGGAGACCTGGCGGACGAACATCACCTGGGCCCCCTGCGGCGCCCAGACCCGGAGTTGCGCGTCGGCCACGCCGCGGCCCATCGACTGCTGCATCAGCTCGGCGAAGACCTGGCCCATCTGCGCGGCGTCGGGGATGATGTCGACCGTGCCGAGCAGGGCCTGGGCGATCCGTCGTACCTCGGCGACCTGCCAGTCGACGCCGACGCCGCGGCAGTCGCACTGGAACTTGCCCGTGGCGGCCAGGATGGCGCTGGTCAGTTGTTCGGGCGTCTCGTTGTGGTTCTCGCCGTCGGTGAGCAGGATCGCGTGCCGCTGGGCCAGCATCGGCACCGAGTCGAAGAGCCGGCCGGCCAACGTCAGCCAGGTGCCCATCGCGGTTCCGCCGTCGGACCGGAACTGGGCGATCGCCTGGTGCGCGGCGTACCGGGCGCCCGGATTCATCCGCACCAGGCCGGCACCGGCGCGTACCGGCGGGAAGGCCAGGTAGGCCTGGTGGGTGCCGGCCACCACGGCGAACAGAGTGCCGTCGAGGATCTGGTCGACCGCGGCCGACGCGGCGCGTCTTGGCCGCCTCCAGCTTGGTCCGGCCCATCGAGCCGGAGGTGTCGACGATGATGACTTCGCCAGCGTCGCCGGAGCCGGACTGGCCGGCGGACCCGGCGCCGCGGCACGCCACCGTGACGATGGCGTTCACGTCCGTGCCGCCGTCGGGCAGGAACTCGTTCTGGTAGACGGTGGCGGAGAACTCGGCCATGATCAACTTCCCTTCGGGTCGCGAGTCGGAACAGTATGCCGATCACCAGCTGCGGCTCAGCTGAGCGGCGGGCCGACCCGGGCGAGCGCGACGGAGATGTTGTCCTTGCCGCCCTGGCCGTTGGCCCACTCCACCAGTGCGGTGGCGAGCGGCAGCGGCGTCACGTCGGTGGGGCTCAGTTCGGTGACCAGCGCCTGCAGGGCGCTGGCCTCGGAGACGTAGTTCCACAAGCCGTCGGAACAGACCAGCAGCCAGCCGGGGCCGCGAGCGGTGATCGACCCGGTACGCGGCACGAAATCCGGGCTGTCGCGTCCCAGCCACTTCGTGATGGCGTGGGCCTGCGGGCCGTTCTCGGCCTCCTGCCGCCCGACGCCCATCGCGATCCGGGCCTGGGCGACCGAGTCGTCGACACTCAGCTCGGCGGGCGCCTCCGCGCTCCCGGCGTCGGGGATCCAGTAGACCCGACTGTCCCCGACGTTGCCGAAGACGATCAGGTCGCCTTCCAGCACGGCCGCGGCGAAGGTGCACGAGGCGGCGTTCTCACTGCCCGCCGCGGTATTGGCGACGACCGCGGCATTGGCCTGCGCGGCGGCATCCTCCAGCGCAGCCGCGATGGCGCCCGCCCGGCTGGCCGGAGTGCCGATGCCGGCCGGTTTGCTGGCGGCGAGCACGTCCCGGGCCCGGCGAGCGGCGGCCAGGCTGGCGACGTCGGAGTCCAGTGACGTGGACACCCCGTCGCAGACCACCAGCACGGCCCGCGACCCGGGCTCGGGATCGGCCGCCAGGGCGGTCGCGTCCTCGTTGCGGTAGTGGCGGATGCCTTTGTCGCAACAGGCGGCGACCCACGGCGCCGGCTGCTCGGTGTAGTGGTCGCGCACACTGAGCGCCTTCGTGCCACAGGTCTCGCAGTAGCCGTCAGCGCCGACCACGCCGCCACAGTTCGTGCACGGCTTGGCGATCGGGATGGTGTCCTCGGTGTCGGGATCGATCCGCGGATGGAGCGACTGGGTGAGCTCGATCGGGCTCTCCAGTTCGTCCGGCTGATCATCGGCCGGGGCGGCGATCGGGCTCAGAGCGGTGCCGCACGCCTCGCAGAATGCGGCCTCGGCCGTGACCTCCGCGCCGCAGTTCGGGCATCGCAGCGTCTCGGTGGGCGGCGGGGCCGAGCCGGCGACACCGGCTGATCGAGGCTGGGTCATCGTCAGGGTCCACCTTCGCACGGCGTTGGCCTTGTCGACCAGCGCGTACCGCTGCCGATCGTCGCTCTCGGTGCTGGCCAGCTGCCGGTAGGTGGCTTCCAGTCCGTCGCGCAGCGATTCGTTGCGGGCCGGGTACGGTCCGATCTTCAGTGCGGTCTTCGGGCCGAGTTGCTCGACACCGGCCAGCGCGCGTTCCAGGATCGCCACGGTGAGCTGCGCCTGCTCGCGCGGATCGAGGCGTACGCCCTGCAGGCTGTCCATCGCCTGGGCCAGTGACTCCAGACCCTGGCCCGACTCGTAGAGCTGCACGGCCCGCAGCCGCCGCGCCTCGGTGAAGCTCCGGCTGGTGGACGGCACCAGATCGAGGGCCTGCACGGCGCCCGCGACGTCGCGCCGGGCGGCGCGGATCCGGGCCAGTCCGAACGCAGCCGGGGCGACGTAGTTCGCATCCGTGCTGGCACAGGTCCGGTAGAGGCCCTCGGCGACCACCCCCTCGCCGCCGTGCTCGCAGGCCAGGGCCAGGGCCAGCTTTGCCGCCAGCTCGCCGGGCACCTGGCCGTAGACCGCGTTGAAGGCCGATTGCGCTGCTCCGAAGTCGCCGGCGTCGAGGGCGGCCAGCCCGCTGACCCACACTGCCCGCCACTCCCACGGGTCCTCGGCGAGCATCGAGTTGACGATCTGGTCGACCAGATCGTGCGGCCGGGTTCCAGGGCCGCCCGCGCCTGGGCCAGCGAGACCTCGGGGAGGCCTCCGGGGCCCGCCGCAACTCGGCGAGCCGGGTCTCCGGATCGGCGACGGAGATGTTGCTCAGCCACGCGTACTGCGGGTCGGAGGTGTCGAGCCGCAGCGCCGGCAGCTCGTCCCACTCCAGCGCGTCGCTGGTGATCGCCGGCGCCTCGAAGAGCACCGAGGCCGCCGACGTGAGCGCGGTGCCGGTGGTCCTCTCGGCGACGACTTCGCGCAGCACGCCGAGGAGCTGGACCCGCAGCTCGTCGACGGAGCTGAACCGGTCGGCCGGGTCCGACGCGCAGGCCTTGGCGATCAACCGGTACAGCGAATCGTGCTGCTGGAAGAGCGGTGTCTCCTCGACCGGCGGCAGGCTGGCCACGTACCGGGTCTGATAGCCGCGGAACTCCGTCATCAGCACGAGCAGGGTGCGGCCGATGGTGTAGACGTCGGAGGCGACGGTGGTGCCGAGCTGGGCGACCTCGGGCGCCTGGTAGCCGATCGTCCCGTAGATCGCCGACTCCTGGTCGTCGATCCGGCGCACACCGCCGAGGTCGATCAGCTTGACCGCGTCGCCGACCTGGATCAGGTTGTCCGGCTTGAAATCGCAGTAGGCCAGACCGAGATCATGCAGGTACTGGAAGGCCGGCAGCACCTCGAGGATGTAGGCCAGCGCCTGATCGACCGGCAGCGGGTCGAACTTGCCGTTGTTGGCCCGCATCCGGTTCTTCAGGATCTGCTTCAGCGAGGTGCCGCCGACGTACTCCATCACGATGTAGCCGGCGTCGTCATGGGTGACGAAGTTGTAGATCTCCACGATCAGCGGGTGCTCGACCTGGGCCAGGAACTGCTGCTCGACGATCGCCACGGCGAGCGCGTCCTTGTCGCCGGTGTTGAGCAGGCCCTTGAGCACCACCCAGCGATCGGACACGTTGCGATCCCGGGCCAGATAGATCCAGCCCAGCCCGCCGTGGGCGAGACATCCGGCGACTTCGTACTGGTTCGCCACCAGGTCACCGGGATGGAGCTTGGGGGTGAAGGAGTAGGCGTTGCCGCACTTGGCGCAGAAGCCCTCGGCCCGCCCCGGGCGTCCGTCGCGGGACCGCCCGACGGGTGCACCGCAGTTCGGACAGCTGCGCTTCGCCTCGGGGATCTCCGGGTTCTTCATGATCGCCTGCGACGCGTCGATCACGGGGGCGGGAGGCACCCGGGTCAGCCCGGCGCCGAGCCGGGCCGATCGCAGGCGCTGGGACCCGGCATGGACCCGCCTGGTGATCTTGGAACCGCTGGCGACCGCCCGGCTCGAGCCGAAGGCCGTCGAGCCCAGCCGGCTCGAACCGCGGGTGATGGTCGACGACACGCCGGCGACCCGGCCACTGTCGACCGGACCCCGATCGAGATCGGCGGCCGACCCGGCCGCCGGAGCGGCGGCGGGGCTGCCGCAGACGTCGCAATAACCGTCGACGATGGTGCCGGTGCACCCCGGCTGTGAGCAGGGCATGCCGTTGCCGACGACCGCCGGGGCTGGGCCCGGGGCGGCGGGGCGGGTAGGCGTGCAGGAGCAGGAGCGGCAACCGAGGCCGTGGCCGTGGCCGTGCCCGTCTCCGACGGACCGGGGCTACCACAGATGTCGCAGTAGCCGTCGACGATGGTGCCGGTACAGCCCGGCTGGGTGCACGTGGTCACGAGGACTCCCTGCTGGGACGGGTGGTCTGGAGATACGTTTGATACAGGGCCACCAACTGCTCGGCGATGAGCATCCGGCAGGGCTGCTCGGCCAGCGCCGACCTGGCCAGTTCGTACGCGCGGGCGACGTCCGGCACGTCCGCCACACCGGTGGCGGCCGCCTTGGCCCGGAAGGCCTCGAGCCGGCTGCGCAGCTCCTGATGATCATGGAGCGCCTTGCTGTACGCGGCCTGCGCCAGGGTCATCGCCCGCGACACCTGGTCCAGCCGGCGTAGATAGGCCTCCAGCTTGTCGAGCGTGTTGGGGACCGGGCCGAGTGCGGCGACGTCCGGCACGGCGTAGCGCGGGGCCGGATCGACGGTCCGCACCGCCTCCTGCACGATGGCCGTCAGCGCCGCCTCGCGGGCCTCGAGATCGCTCCGCTGCTCGCGGGCCCGGCGGACCAGGGCACCGGCGTTCCGCCGCCGCGAGCCGTTGACGATGAGGTCCCGCTCGAACGTGGCCGCCTCGATCTCCAGCGGTCCGAGCAGCCCGGCGACGTCGCCGCCTCGGCCGGCCTTGTCGGCGATCTCCTTGAGCCGGCGGGCCATCCGGGCCTGATCGATCGCCGCACGCTGCTGCGCCGAGCCCGGCCGGCTCGAGATCGACCTGGTCCCGGATCCGCTCCATCTGGGCCCGCAACTGCCGGATCCGTTCGGTGATCTCGGCGCCGGAGGGGTCCAGCCCGAGGCGGACCCGCAGCTGGGCGACCAGGGCGTCGGAGAGCCGGCAGGCTTCGGGCAGCGATACCGAGAGTCCCGAAGCCGTGGCGGCATCCAACCGGCCCCAGATCAGGCTCGCGAGCCGCAGCCGTTCGGTCTGGCCGACGCGACCGGAGTCCCAGGTCGCCAGCAACAGTTCGTAGCGGTCGGAAACGGCCTTCCACAGGGCCATGGACAGCAGGATGTCGCTGGTCGCGGCCGCGCCGTTGGACGCGGCCAGCGCCGACCGGTCCAGCTCGTCCAGCTCCCGCCGGCGGGCCTCACGCCACTGCCCGAGCTGGTCGAGATAGGCCGCGGCGGCCGCCGTCTCGATGGCGACACCGATGCTGCCGGGTGCGGCCGGTGCGCTCGCCTGACCGGTCGAGGTGGCCACGGTCACGGGTTCCTGCCGTAGACGGCTTTCGGCGGCTGTGGGGCCGGGCCGAGCGGCTCCGACAGCCAGCGGTTGTAGATCGCGGTCCACTCCCCGTCGCTGCGCATCTGGGCCAGCCGGGCGTTGACGAAGCGGACGAAGTCCACGTCCGCGGAGTTGAAACCCAGCCCGTAGGGCTCGGCTGTGAACGCCTTCTGCTCCGGGACCACCGCGTACGGGTCCTGCGCGGCGAGTCCGGCGAGCACGGTGTCGTCTCCGGTGATCGCGTCGACCTGGCCCTGCTGGAACAGCACCAGACACCCGGTGTGGCTGTCCGAACCCACCGGAATCGCCTTCGGCGCCAGCTTGATCAGGTTGTCCATGCTGGAGGTTCCTTTGGGCGCGCAGACCCGCTGGCCGTTCAGGTCGGTGATCGAGTTGGCCTTGGAGCCCTTGCGGACCAGGATCTTCTGGCCGGACCGGTAGTACTCGGTGGAGAAGGCGATCTGCTTCCAGCGGTCGCAGTTGATGGTCATGTTGCGGGCCACGATGTCCACGTCGCGCTCGGTCAGCGCCGGGATCCGCTGCGCTGCGGTGATCACCCGGAGCTGGTACTTGTTCTCGTCGCCGAAAATCGCCTTGGCCACGGCCTTGACCATGTCGATGTCGAAGCCTTCGATCTTGCCGTTCTGCGGGTTGCGGGAGGCCAGCAGGTAGGTGTCGGCGGAAACGCCCGCGACGAGCCGGCCGCGCTCCTTGATCTTCGCCATGGTCGAACCCTTGGGCAGGTCGTTCGGCTTGGGCAGCGCACCCGTTGGCTCGTAGGAGGCCAGGGCGTTGTCGCAGGTGACCGGCGTGCTGGTGCTCGCCGGTGTCGGCTGGCCACTGGGTGGGGACGACGGCAGCGGGGTCGGTGAATAGGCGAACAGCGAGCAGGCCGACAGCACGCTCAGGCACGAGCCGATCGCCACCATCAGTCGGACCTTCGGCAATCGCCGTGTTGGCCGGTTCGTGGCCCGGCCGGCGCCGGTGGTCATCGATACTCCTTCAGTCGCGCGGCCAGGCCCCAGCGCCCGAGCAGCGGCGGCGGCGAGCCCGGCGAGGAAGATCAGGATCGACCCGATCACCAGCCCGGGCTGGAGCCCCGAGAGCGAGGCGGAGGTGGTCTGGCTGACCTCGTCGAGGTAGGACGCGAGACCGGTGTCGAAGCTGCCGAAGGTGGTGTTGGCCGAATCGTCGCCGGTGCCGGTGGCCCGGGCGACGGCGGCGTCCCACGAGCCTCCGTCATCGAGCTTGCGGATCGCGCCGTGCACGTCGGTGTAGGCCTGCCACCTGGTCTGCAGATCGTCCTGGCCGACCAGAGAACTCAGATTCTTCGACACCGATTCAGCGGCCGCCGACCACGCGGTCTCGAAGGCCTGGCCGGAACCGCGCGCGATCAGGGTCAGGCTCTCGTTGGACTTGGCGTTGTTGGCGTCGATCCGCGCCGCAGCCGCAACATTCAGTGCGGTGAAGTTGCCGTCCTTGATCGACTTCACCGAGCCGTTCAGCTGCACCACACCGACCATCCCGATCACCACGGTGAGCAGCAGGACGATCGAACTGAGCAGCAGGCCGACATTGATCCGTCGGCGGAAGCGCCGGGCCACCCAGACCTGGATCAGGATCACCGCAGCCAGCCCGAGCAGCGCGATGGCGACGGCGAGATAGCCGATCCGGACGTCCATCTCGTCGCCGGCGCGATCGGCGTTGGTCTGCACGAGGTTGTTCAGGACCGGAATCGCGGTGCCCCGGAGCTGGGTGCTGGCGACCCGCAGGTACTGGGCGCCGATCGGCAGACCCTGCCGGTTGTTGGCCCGGGCCTGCTCGATCGAGGCCGCGTAGCTGACCAGTTGCTGGTTGAGCACCGACAACGCCTCGGTGTCCGCCGGCTGCGCCTCGGCCGCTTCGGCGATCAGGGTGCTCGCGGCCAGCATCGCCTGGTCGTACGCCGCGCGCTGGGCGGGCGGCTCGAGGCCGCCGACCAGGAAGGCGTTCGTCGCGGTGGCATCGGCCGACAGCAGATTGGTCTGGATCTTCTGCACTCTGATCAACTGCGCGGCATCGTCCTCGGCCCGGTTCAAGGAGTAGGCCAGGTAGGCGAAGGTCAGTGCGCCGACCAGGCCGACGACCAGGCCGGCCACGATCACCTCGACCGTGAGCAGCCGGAGGCGTTGCGGGGTGTCGCGAATGCGGGATCCGGCGGCCGGCGTATCGGCCGGGGCTCCGACCGCGGCCGGAGGTCCGGCCACTGTCGTCGATGCTCCCGGTGGCGGCGCCACCGCAGTCGCACTCGGAGGGCTAGCTTGAGTCATCGGACTGCTCCTCATGGCCTTCGACAGGCTCAGGCCGCGTTTCGCCTTGGTCTTCCCCGCTCACGTGCCCTGGACTCGGATCTAGGGGCCCTGAACTCGTCGAAGGGCTTTGATCTTGGCCTTCGACAGGCTCAGGCCGCGGTTCGTCGTGATCATCCAGATCTGCGGCGATCAGCAGCCGCAGTTGCTCGACGGTCGGCTCGGCGATGTCGCGGAGTCGCCACGCGTGACGACCGACGGCGGCCTCCAGCAGGTTGCGGGCGAACCGTCCGTTGCCGAAGATCGGCCCGCGCGGGGTGACGGCCAAGATCATCTTGAACCGGGCCAGGCAGTCGTCGCCGACGTCGTAGTCGGCCGCGGCCGCCATGCCGAGGAAGATCTCGACCAGCTCGTGCGTCGGTGTAGTCGGCGAACTCGATCGTGGTGCGGAAGCGGCTGGCCAGACCCGGATTCTGCGCGATGAAGATGGCCATCGGGTCGGGATAGCCGGCGACGATCAGCACCAGGTCGTCACGCCGGTCCTCCATCTCCTTGACCAGGGTGTCGACGGACTCCTGCCCGTACTGGTCGCCGGCCAGGCTGTACGCCTCGTCGATGAACAGCACACCGCCGGCGGCGGAGGTGACCACGTCGGCCGTCTTCATCGCGGTCTGGCCCAGGTAACCCGCCACCAGCTCGGACCGGTCGACCTCGATCAGCTGCCCCTTGCTCAGCAGGCCGAGCGCGCGGTAGATCCCGCCGACCAGCCGGGCCACGGTGGTCTTGCCGGTGCCCGGATTGCCGACGAAGACCAGGTGCCGGGTGATCGTCGGCGAACGCAGGCCGGCTTTGGCCCGCAGGCCCTCGACCCGCAGCACCGCGACCTGGCGGTGGATCTCGGCCTTGACCTCGGTCAGCCCGGTGAGCCCGTCCAACTCGGCGAGCAGCTCTTCCAGCGTCTTCGGCTCCGGCTCCGGCTCTGCTGGTTCGGGGGCCGTCGGGGCGGCGGCCGCAGCTTGCCCTTCGACAGGCTCAGGGCCCGATGGCGAGGGCTCCGAGCCCGAAAGGGACGGCTCAGGGCGCGACATCGCAGGTGCGCTGCCCCTTGGCGTACCGATGCCGGGGAAGGCGCCGGGCGTGAGCGGATCGAGCTGGCTCAGGTCGAGCGGGTTGACGGCACCCGGTTCGGCCGAACGGATGCCTTCCTGCGCCGACCGCAGCGCGGCGATCCGTTCCAGCGCGGAGCTGTACGCGGCCCGCAGGGTGGCCTCGAGGCCTCGATCGGAGCTCATGGCAGGTCCAGGCTGTTGGGCGGTGGCGGCGGGGGCTGATCGCCGAGATTCAAGGTCCCTCCTGAGGACGCGTGGCCGAACTTCTCCTGCAGGAATCGTCCGTGCGCGATCAAGGCATCGGCGTCCACCCGGACGACCGCGTCGAAGATCTTGTCCATCGTCGCCCCGAGCAGGTCCAGCTGGTCGATCAGCAGCATCAGTGACGTCTTACCGTTCTCGATCGGCCGGGAATCGGCCCACTGCCGGGGCAGCCGGGTGTACGCCCCGATCGCTTCGGGCAGGTAGTCGGTCGCCGTCGCCATCACCGAGTATGCATCGAGACTGCCCAGCCCCAGGTTGCGCAGCCGCGGCATGGTGTCGCGGATGGTCTGGCTGACCTTGGCCACCCGGGACGCCACCACCGCCGGCACCACGCCGCCGCTGACGCTCGCGTTCAACCGGTCCAGCGCCTCCAGGATGTCGGCCTCGGTCGGCGGTGCCGGACTCGTCGTACCGGCGACCGGCCCGGCGTCGTTGGACCAGCCCGCCACCGGCGCCGACGCCGGGCGCCGCGCCCGGTGATCTTGTCGAGCCAATCCTTGAAACCCATGCAGGCAGCCGATCCTGGTCAGTCGTGCTTGATCAACAGTGGCGATGATCAGGATCTGATCAACGCAGACCGGTCGGGGTCCCGCCGTCACCGGACAGATCCAGCGCGCCGGTGGCGAGTTGTTGATCTTGGCGGTTGACCCGGTCGAGGTAGTCGCGCGACTTGACCACCTCGTGCTCCAGGGTGCCGATGGTCACGGCCATGGTGTCGAGGGCCTTCATCTTGAAGGTGTCGATCGAATCCATGGTGGCGTAGATGTTCTGGAACGCCGCCTGCAACTGCGGCAGGCCGATGGTCGCCGAGGCTGCCTGCTGCTGGATCTGCGCCGAGTTGTCGCGGAGCATCTCCGAGGTGCGCTGGATCAGGTCCGAGGTGGTGGTGTTCAGTGCGGTGATCTGGTCGAGCACCAGCTTCTGGTTGCCGAGTGCCTGGGCGACGATGACCGCGGTCCGCAGCGCGGAGACGGTGGTCGTCGAGGCGCGATCAACGCCCTTGATCAACTCGATGTTGTTCTTGATGATGATGTCGATCGCCAGATAGCTCTGGATCGAGACCGCGAGCTGGGTGAGCAGGTCCTGGTGCTTCTGCCGGACGTAGAACAACACGTCCTGGCTCAGCGCCTTCGCCTTCTCCGGATCGGAGATCTCGAACTGGCTGATCATCGCGGCCAGCTTCGCGTCGAGACGTTCGGCGATGTAGATGTACTGATTGAGCCGGCCCATGGACGCCCACAGGTTCTGCTTCTCCATGTTGAGGGCGACGTTGTCCTTGGTCAGCTCGTCCTGGCCGTTGCGCAGGCTGTGCAGAATGCCGTTCAGGTGCGACTGGGCCGACTCGTAGCGGCGGAAGTAGTCGACCATCTTGTCGCCGAACGGGATCATGCCGAGGAACTTCCGGGTGCCGGTGGCCTGGCTGGGATCGAGTTCCTCGACGGTACGCCGCAGTTCCATCAGCGTGTTGCCGACTTTGGAGCCCTGGGCGATGCCGCCCTCCTTGAGGGCGCGGACCGGGGTCTGGAGCAGCCGGTTCGACGTCTCGGCGGCCCGGCGGATGTCGGCGTCGCCCATGCTGCTCACGTCGGCCGCCTGCTTGGTGAACTCCGGCGATCGGGTCTGGGCGGTCATCAACGCGTTCACGAAGCCGTCGACCTTGCCGTCGAGCAGCGGCAGGCTGGCCGGATCCACCTGGGGGGCCATGGCCGGCGCCTGGGTGGCGATCACCTGGGGCGGCGGGGCGGGTGCGCTGAGCGTCAGCGGGTTACCCTCCGGCGGCGTCAGGGGGGCCGGCGCGCCGGCGTACGACGTGGGCTCGGTCATCGATTCCTCTCGGGCACGTGCTGCGGTGAAGCCCGGCGATCAGGAGTGGCAACACGAATGGGTTGGGCTGGGGGCAAATCTACTCGGTCGAGGAGTCCACGGGGCCGATCGGGCACAGCGGGATGCGCATCGGCGGCGGCGGTGACGCGCTACTGACGGGTCCGAAGCTGCTCGGGGATCTTCGCTCCGGCGACCAGACCGGCAGCGAGCATCGCCGTCCGACACTGATCGAGCACTCGCTGCACCGGCACGCCGTGGCGGGCGGCGAGCCGATCGAGATCGTCGAATTCCGGCGTCGCCTGCCAGACGCCGCCGTCGCGATGGGCCACCTTGATCGCCACCGAGCCGTACTCCACCTCGAGGTCGACCCAGCCCCGAGGCAGCGCTGCTCGGCTGACCTGGGTCTCCCGCACGCCGATGGTGCTGGTCTGGTCCATCATCAACGCGCGCAGCGACGCCGACTGATCGGGCCGGGCGAGCACGGCCAGCGTGTGCGCCGGGCGGCCCTTCTTCATGATGATCGGCACCAGCCAGGCGTCCGCGGCGCCGGCCGCCGATCAGGCTGGACAGCACCGACGGCCACAGGCGCGGGTCGAAGTCGTCGACGTTCGCCTCCAGCACGACCGCTGACTCGCCCCGGTCGTCCGAGGTCTCGGCCCGCCGTCCGATCAGCACCCGGGTGAGGTTGGGTCGACCGGGGGAGTCCCTGGTCCCGGCCCCGGCACCGCTGGCCAGCAGCGAAAGGGCCGGCAGGTCCTCGCACGTCTCGCACAGTGCGGCGATCAACGCCATGCCGGTCGGCGTGGTCAATTCCCCGGCGCCGCCGGCCTGCAGCCGCCAGCCCCTGCCCAGCTCCACCACGGCCGGCACCGGAACGGGCAGGTCGCCGTGGGCCGTGGTGATCCGGCCCGATCCGACCGCGACCGGGCCGCTGCTCAGCGACTGGATCTCGAGCCCGTGCAACGCCGCCGCCACCCCGACGATGTCGGCGATCGAGTCCAGCGCGCCGACCTCGTGGAAGTGCACGTCCTCGGCGGCGATGCCGTGCACCCGGCCCTCGGCCGCGGCCAGCCTCTCGAAGGTGCACAGTGCGCGGTCGCGTACCGGTTCGGCCAGTTCGGCGGTCTGCAGCAAGGTCCGGATCCCGCTCCAGTGCCGATGGGGAAGGTCGGCGGCGATCGGCTCGATCTCGATCTTGGTCGCCCGCTGGCCGGCTCGGGTGACCGGCGCCGCAGTGATCCGCACCGAGTCCGGAATCACCGCGTGGACAGCGTTTCGGACGTCACCGAGATCGGCGCCGGCGTCGACCAGAGCCCCGAGCAGCATGTCGCCGGCGATACCGGCGGAGGCGTCGATCCAGCGCGTGCCGCCCGGTCACGGCGCGGCGATCTGCGCGGCCAGGTGGCCCGCCCCGTAGCCGTTGTCGATGTTGACCACGGCGACGCCGGGAGCGCACGCGTTGAGCATGGCCAGCAGCGCGGCCAGTCCCTCGAACGCGGCCCCGTAGCCGACCGAGGTGGGTACCGCGATCACCGGTGCGCTGATCAGCCCGGCGACCACGCTGGGCAGCGCCCCGTCCATGCCGGCCGCGACCACCACCACGCGGGCCGTGCGGAGCAGTTCCAGCCGCCGCAGCACCCGGTGCAGACCGGCCACCCCGACATCGACCACGAGTTGGGTCGGCCGGCCCAGATAGCGGGCGGTGAACTCGGCCTCCCGGGCGACGGACAGATCAGAGGTCCCGGCGGCCAGGATGGCCACCAGTCCGCCGGTGGGATCCGGCGGTGTCGGCGGCCAGGCCAGCAGTCCGGCATCGTGATCATGGAATGCGTCGGGCAGCTCGCTCAGCACGGCCGCGGCCTGTTCCTTGTTCGCCCGGGTGAAGAGGGTGACCTCGGGGCGGTCGCGCACCTGGGTCGCGATCACGGTCAGTTGCTCCGGCGTCTTGCCGGCGCAGAAGATCGCCTCCGGGTAACCGCGGCGCGCGGCTCGATCATGATCAAGATCGATGAAGGCGGCGACGCCATCGGTGGGCTCAGGCATGATCACCGGAGGCATGATCACGAGTCAGCAGGGACAGCGTGAAGGCGCCCGACTGGATGCCGGCCAGGTCCAGCGCCACAAAGCGGAAGCCGGCGGCGCGCACCGCCTGCACGACCTGGCCGCGCAGCGGCTCGGTCACCGCCCGGACAAGATCATCGGCCGGCAGCTCGAGCCGCGCGATCTCGCCGTGGTGGCGGACCCGCAGATCGCTGAATCCGAGCGCACGCACGGAACTCTCGGCCAGTTCGACCTGCCGCAGCTTCTCCGGAGTCACCTCCTGGCCGTGCGGAATCCGGGAGGCCAGACACGGTGCGGCGGGCTTTTCCGCGACGGACAGTCCGAGTTCTCGGGCCAGCAGTCGGACGTCGATCTTGGTCAGCCCGACCGCGGCCAGCGGCCGCAGCACGAGGTGATCACTGGCCGCGCGGGCGCCGGGACGGTCGGGGCGGATTGCGTCGTCGGCATTCTCCCCGTACGCCACGGCATCGAGCCGCTGCCGGGCGACGACCTCGTCGCTGATGGTGGCGAACAACTCGTCCTTGCAATGGAAGCACCGGTCGACGTCATTGGCCCGGTAGGCGGCGCGATCGCCTTCGCGGGTGATCACCTCGACGACTGCCACGCCGATCTCCCGCGCGACCGCATGGGCGGCCCGGCGTTCGTCGGCGGCGAGGCTGGGGGAGACTCCCAGCAAGGCGACGACGTCGTCCGGTCCCAGGGCGCGCGCAGCCAGGGCGAGCAGCAGAGCGGAGTCGACGCCCCCGGAAAAGGCCACCCCGAGCCGACCGATGCCGCTGAGCTGGGTGGCGATCGCCTCGTCGGCGCGTGGCACCGTCCACGCTTCAGGCGCGGTTCGTATCGTCAAGACCTCACGCGTTGTCACAGAACTCCTCCGAAATGGCTGCCAGATCCGAGGCTAGTGGTTGGGCCCCGACGGATTTCCAGGGCGTGACCACGTGACGGAGGCTAGTGGTTGGGCGGTCAGGCCGGTGGTGGAATCTCACCGGATCCACGGATGATCAGCCGGGCCGGTACCACGAAAGTCTCCTCCGGTGAGCTGTCGCCGTCGAGCCTGGCGAAGATCCGCTCGGCGGCGATGGTGCCGATTCTGGCCGGATCTTGGGCCAGCACCGTTACTCCGGGGCGCAGCAGGTCGGCCAGCAGGAAGTCGTCGAAGCCGACCTGAGCGACCCGATCCTGCAACTCCAGGTGGTGGAGAGCGCGCAGCGCCCCCAACGTCACCAGGTTCTGCGACGTGAACAGTGCGGTCGGCGGGTCTGGCTCGGCCATCAGGCGCTGGACGGTTTCGTAGGCTTCGTCCTCGGAGCGCAGTTCGTCGACGTGGCGCTCGAAGGCCGCCAGACCGGCGGCACTCATCGCGTCGGTGAATCCCTGCCGTCGCTCGCGGGCCGTCGAGATGGCGAGTTCGTCGCCGAGGTGGGCGATTCGACGATGCCCTGCGTCGATCAGGTGCTGGGTGGCCTGGACCGAGGCCTGGTAGTTGTTGGTGAGCACGGCGTCGGCGATGAGTCCGATCGGTGGCCGGTCGACGAAGACCACCGAGAGGCCCTGTTCGCGTTCCGCCTGCAGGTAGCCGTGGTCGGCGCAGATCGTCGTGAGGATCAGCCCGTCGACCCGGCGCCGGCTGAACGCCTCGATCATCGCCCGCTCGCGCTCCGGATCGTCGTCGGAGCTCGCCGCGAACACCGCCGTCTCCCGTTGTGAGGCGACCTTCTCGACCGCACGGTTGATCGATGCCGAGAAGGGGTTGTCCACCGCGTCCAGCAGCAGACCAAGGGTGCGGGTCTTCCGGTCTCCTCGCCGCAGTGCGCCGGCTCCCTGGTTGGGCTTGAAGTTCAACGCGACCACGGCGCGTTGAACCCGCTCCCGCATTTGTGGGGATACGTTGGCCTCGTCGTTGATCACGCGCGAGACCGTCTTGATTCCGACGCCGGCCAGGGCGGCGACGTCGCGAATCGTCGCACGCGTTCGACCGGCCAGGACGGGTGGTGGTGCTGACATCGATGTCTCCTTCGCCAGGAGCAGCGTACAGCCTGGGAAATTCCCTCATCACAAGGGTTGACACAGAGCCTGAGAATGGTTTAAAAATGATCTTGACACCGTTGTCAAAGTTCGGCGGTGCGTACCTAACGAGAGGATCTCTATGAAGTACCCACTGCCGAGCCGCCGACGCGGACGGTTCTTCGGCGTACTGGCCCTCGCAGCCGCCGCCTCCTTGGTCCTGTCCGCCTGCGGCGGCGGAGACGCTGGCAGCGGCACCCCGTCCGGGGGCAGCAGCGACGGCGGGCGGCGGCGGCGACAAGATCGCCGTCACCCTGATCACCAAGACCAGCACCAACCCGTTCTTCATCGCCATGCAGGAAGGCGCCAAGGCGGCGGGCGAGAAGAACGGCGTCGCCATCACCACGGCCGCCGGCAAGGCCGACGGTGACACGGACGCTCAGGTCAAGGCGATCGAGGCCGCGGTCGCCCGCGGCGACAAGGGCATCCTGATCACCCCGGCCGGCGCCGGGCGTCAACTCCGCGATCGACAAGCGCGCGCAACGAAGGCCTGTACGTCATCGCCCTGGACACCCCGCCGGATCCGGCCGACACCGTCGACATCACCTTCGCCACCGACAACTTCAAGGCCGGCGAGCTGATCGGCAAGTGGACGGCCGGCACGCTGGACGGCAAGAAGGCCACCATCGCCATGATCGACCTGTTCAACGACAAGATCGTCTCGGTGGACGTCAACCGTGACCAGGGCTTCCTGACCGGCATGGGCATCGACACGGCCGACAAGGCCAAGAACGGCGACGAGGCCAAGACCGGCAAGTACACCGGGGGCAAGGGCGGCGACTACACGATCGTCTGCAACGAGCCGAGGCGGAGGTGCCGCCGACAAGGGCAAGACCGCGATGGAGAACTGCCTGTCGAAGAGCAAGGACATCAACGTCGTCTATTCGATCAACGAGCCGTCCGGCGGCGGCGCGGCCGAGGCGCTCCAGGATGCCGGGATCAAGGACGCCATCATCGTCTCGGTCGACGGCGGCTGCAATCCGGGCCTGAAGCTGGTCGAAGAGGGCACCATCGGGGCCACCTCGCAGCAGTACCCGGTGAAGATGGCCGAGCTGGGCGTCGAGGCGATCAAGAAGATCGCGCGACGGCGGCGAGAAGCCGGCGAACAGCCCCGGGCTGGACTTCTACGACACGGGTGTCGCCCTGGTGACCGACAAGCCGGTCGAGGGCGTGCCCAGCATCACCGTCGAAGAGGGCAAGAAGATCTGCTGGGGCTGACCCGGACGTACCAGTGAAGCCGGCAAGCGGCGGGCCCTCGCACATCTCGGGCAGGGCCCGCCGTCAGCCTTGGCGACACCGTCGTCTCCTGATTCCTCACCCCTACGGCAAGGAGGCCAATGTGACCACCACCGTCGAGCCGCCCGCACCGGCGAGCGCGGCCGAACAGTTCGCGGCGCGGCAGCAGTCGCCCGTCCAGCGGATCCAGCATCTGCTGCACTCGCACCCCTCGATCAGCCCGTTGCTGGTGCTGCTGCTGTCGCTTCATCATCTTCACCATCATCAATCCGCGCTTCGCCGCGCCCAGCACCATCGGCATCATCCTGCAGCAGGTGGCCGTGATCGCGGCGCTGGCGATCGGCCAGACGCTGGTCATCCTCACCGCCGGCATCGACCTGTCGGTGGGTGCGATCGCCATCTTGTCGATGTTGGTGATGGCCAACCTGGCGGCCAACAACGGCGTGCCCGGCTTCCTGGCGCTGCTGATCGGCGATCGCGGTCGGAGCGTTGGCCGGATGGCATCAACGGATCGCTGGTGACCCGGTTCAAGCTGCCGCCGTTCATCGTCACCCTGGGCACGCTGAGCATCTTCACCGCCTCGCGCTGCTGTACTCCGGCGGCAAGAGACGGCCGGCGGCAATGCCGGCCCTGCTGAACTGGACCGGCACACCGGATCTCGGCTCGGGCCGTTCCGGATCACCACCGGCGTCATCGTCGTCGTCCTGCTCGCGCGTCGTGGTGGCGTTCATGCTCGGCCAGACCGCCTGGGGCCGGCACGTTTACGCGGTCGGCGACGACCCCGAGGCGGCCCGACTGGCCGGTATCCGGGTCGACCGGGTGCTGGTCAGCGTCTACACCGTCGCCGGGCTGATCTACGGCATCACCGCCTGGGTGCTGATCGGCCGGGCCGGCACGGCCAGCCCCAACGCCATCGTCGACGCGAACCTGGACACCATCACCGCCGTGGTGATCGGCGGCACCAGCCTGTTCGGTGGTCGCGGCGCGCATCATCGGCACCATCCTCGGTGCGTTGATCGTCGGCGTCTTCCGCAGCGGCCTCGTCCTCGCCGGGGTCGACGATCAGTGGCGGGTGCTGGCCATCGGCGTGCTGGTCATCGTCGCCGTCTCCATCGACCAGTGGATCAGAAAGGTCAAGGTCTGAGCAGCATGAACCAGCGACCTGTCGAGAGCAGGCCGTCGCGTCGGCGCGCCGGACACCTCGCCGACCCGAGCCCGTCCTAGGCCCGCGGCCTGATCAAGACCTTCGGCCGGGTCGTCGGCCTCGACGGCGTCGACCTCGACCTGTACCCCGGCGAGGTGCTGGCGATCATCGGCGACAACGGGGCCGGCAAGTCGACCCTGATCAAGGCCCTGACCGGGGCCCTGACCCTGGACTCCGGCGAGGTCTTCCTCGACGGCCATCCGGTGCACTTCAAGACCCCGCAGGACGCCCGCGACGCGGGCATCGAGACCGTCTACCAGACCCTCGCCGTCGCGCCGGCGCTGGACATCGCCAGCAACCTGTTCCTCGGCCGGGAGCAGCCGCCGGACCGGGCCTGCTCGGGCTCGGTGCTGCGCATGCTGGACAAGAAGGGCATGAAGGACAAGGCCGGGCAAGTCGATGGCCGAACCTCGGCATCGGCACCATCCAGAACATGGGCCAGGCGGTCGAGACCCTGTCCGGCGGACAGCGGCAGGCCGTCGCCGTGGCCCGGGCCGCGGCGTTCGCCACCAAGTTCGTCGTGCTCGACGAGCCGACGGCCGCGCTGGGGGTCAAGGAAACCGGCCAGGTCCTCAACCTGATCCAGCAGATCAAGGCCAAGGGCCTGCCGGTGATCCTGATCAGCCACAACATGCCCAACGTGTTCGAGGTCGCCGACCGCATCCACATCGCCCGGCTCGGGCGGCTGCGCCGGCATGATCACCCCGCAGTCGCACACCCCGACCGAGGCCGTCGCGATCATGACCGGCGCCACCACCCTGCAAAGGCTGACGCAACCGCTTACCGTGGTCACGTACGACCTGATCTCTTCTCTGGGCACCGGGTCGTGCGTGACCAGTGTCGTTGTCCAGCTCTTCAGCGTGGTCGGTGACGCCGAGGTTCCGGCTGAACCGGCGTGGGTTTCGGCGTGCGGATGATCAGTCAACGGGAAGCCGCTGATGCCCCGCCAGGCGAGGGTGGCGACCAGCTGCTGGGCGTCGACCAGCGGGATGTGGGCGCTGTCCGCCGAGACCCAGTAGCGGGCGCTGACCTGCGCGAGCCCGACCAGAGAGA
>CAVRSH010000038.1:0-60041 GCA_963723815.1 uncultured Actinomycetota bacterium
GTCTATCGCTTTGAGCGGTTGGTCTTCGGTCCGGTCCAGGGCGAGGCTGATCGAATGGCGCACGAAGTGCGTGGGCGAGGTCTAACGACGTTCGTGTTGAACTGGGCGAGTACCGCCGATGCCATCGCCCAGTTCTCCATCCCTTCGTTCGAATACCCCAGACCCGATGCCACGGTTCCGGTGCACTTCATCGGTCCATTGACCCCTCGATCCGACTTACCGACCCCCGCATGGTGGTCCGACCTGCACAGTGACCGGCCGGTGGTTCTGGTCACGCAGGGCACCATCGCCAACCGCGACCTCACCGAGCTGATCCGACCCACCATCGACGCGTTGGCCGACGAGGACGTCCTCGTCGTGGTGACGACCGGCGGGCCACCCGTGGAGGCGCTCGGAGCGTTGCCCGACAACGTCCGGGCCGCGGACTACCTGCCCTACGACCGGTTGTTCCCGCACCTGGCGGTGATGGTGACGAACGGCGGCTACGGCGGCGTGCACTACGCGTTGGCTCACGGGGTGCCGCTGGTCGTGGCCGGCGGCGGGGAGGACAAGCCTGAGGTCGCCGCCCGGGTCGCCTGGTCCGGAGTCGGGGTGAATCGCGGACCGGCCGTCCGACGCCGGAAGTCATCCGCCGAGGCGTGGAGCAACTGCTCACCGACAACCGGTACGAAGTAGCTGCGGGCCTGGCCGCTGAACAGATCGCCGCATCCTCGGGGGTGCATGGCCTGGAGAAGCTCGTGACCCAGATGAGTTCGCCGGCCTGAAAAGGGCAGCCGTACCGTCGAGGACCACCATTTGGTCTGCACCATCCGCAGTCGGGAAGCGGCCAACCACCAGCCTGCATCAGCCGCACTCGTGAACCGGCGGGTCGATCGCCCTTGGTTAGTTGGTGCCCGGGAACACGCGTCCGGCTTCGGGCCGGTAGGCGGCGGGGCTGAGGCCCCACACGAGCCAGCGGCCTTTGAGTCTGACGAGGGTCAGCCAGCGGCCTTCGGTGAAGTCGGTGGGTTTGGTGACTTGGACGGGTTGGTCGACGTGGGGATGAGGCGGGCGTAGACGAGCCGGCCGGGCTGGTCGGTGGAGGGTTCGGTGTGCTGCACCAGCGCATGTTGAGCGAGGTCTTCGGCGGCGGCGGAGTAGTCGCCCCAGTCGGCGGGGTTGGCGCTGAGCTCGGCTGCTCGGACGAGGTTGCCGGCGAGCACGGCGGCCACCAGAGCCAGGCCGCGGCGAGCGGGGTGTCGTTGAGTACGGGGGGACCGTCGGGGAAGAAGCCACGGAACGCCTTGCCGTAGCTGACCGGCTCGAGGGCCTCGCTGTCGTCGGCGGGGGCGTTGGCGGGCTCGTTCCTGCAGGCGCCGGAGACGTTTCTGGGCGCGCCGGGTGCCGGTTTAGCGCTCGTCGTCTCCACGACGGCGGGGTCTGGTCCGAATGGTTTGTGCGGCTGTTGGGGCACGGCGCTCCTCTCGGGTTGCGGGCGGCGGGTGAGGTGGTGCCCAGGTCGAGAGGGATCGGGTCTTACTGGACCGACTCGGATTTCACGTAGGTCTCTTCCTGGTTCTTGATGACCTCGATGGTGATGTCTTTGGCGGTGGTGTCTCCGGTGGCGGGGTCGATGCGGATTCCTTGCCGGTGACTGACTGGTCGGCGGGGATGGTGATTCCGTCGCCGGTGAAGACCTGGTTGGTGACTCCGGTGCGGGTGCCCTCGGACTTGGCGAGGGCGGCGAGGTTGACCTGCATGGCGGCGACTCCGTAGAGGGGGTAGTTGCCGTAGGCACGGTGCCGTACTTGGCCTTGTAGGCGTCGAGGGAGCTTGGCGACGCCGCCGTTGTGTTGAGCTGGCTGGCGGTGAGGCCGGCGAAGGTCAGGTACATGCCTTTGGCCTCGGACAGCTTCATGAGTCGGGGTAGCCGGTGAAGCCGTCGGGGCCGATGAGCTTGACTTGTCGTTGTCGCCGAGGACGGCGACCTTGTCCTTGACGAGCTGGCCGCCGTTGTTGTCGTAGATGCCGCCGATGAAGACGCAGTCGGCGCCGGAGGCCTTGACCTGTCTGGAACAGGGCGGTGTAGTTGGGCTGCTTGGGGTCCCACGGGTCGTTGCCCAGGATCTGGATGCCTTGCTTCTTGGCCTCCGTCGGCGAAGGCCTGTCGGCGACACCCTGGCCGTAGGTCTCGTTGTCGTTGAGGACGTAGCACTTCTTGACCCGAGGTCCTTGGCCGCGAACGGGCGGCCGCCGCGGCCCTGGTATGTCGTCGGTGGTGACGACGCGGGCGTAGTTGCGCTTGCCGCCGGGTAGTACTTGTCGGGCTCGCCCGGCGTCCCAGGTCTTCGTGAGGCCGGGGTTGGTGTTGGCGTGCGAGACCATGAGCATCGGGCCGTCGGAGTCCTGGTTGAGCACGGGGACCTCGATCTTGGCGCAGCCCGAGTTGTAGGTGCCCATGACGGCGACCTCGTTGGCGTTGGCGACGTGGTCGGTCGCGTTCTTCGTGCACTGCGCCTCGTCCCATGCGCCGCTTGGCCGCGGTCGAGTCGTCGTACTTCTTGAGCTCGATCGGTGTAGTCGCCGGCCTTGTTGCCGATCTGGCTGAGGTACATCTCGATCGCCTGGTTGGTGGCGTCCGAGGCGTCCTTGGACGAGCCCTGCAGGGGAAGGTCCGAGCCGATGATGACGACTTTGTCGTCATTCGTCCCGTCGGCTCCGCCGTCGCCGGCGTTGGTGGCGCACGCGGTCAGCGAGACCGCGAGCACGGTGCCGAGCGCAAGGGTCCGGAACGGTTTGAGGGTGGGCATCTGCTGGTTCTCCTCTGTTCTGGGTGCCGCCTGCGCAGGGTTGCGGGGGCGGCGGGCCGAGCAGCCTCGCGGGCCGGTGTTCGGGCAGACGGCGGCGGTGCCGGGCCTGGCCGCGAGGGACGAGCGGTTCGGGGTCTTAGGTTTTGGCCTGCGTTCAGGCCTGGGCCGGGCTGGCCGGTTGGACCTGCTCGGTCGTCGTGGGGTGGGCGGTGCTGGCTCGGGCCATCGCCTTCTTCCCGTAGAGGGAGTAGCCGCCCACCAGGAGCACGGCCCAGATGGGCAGGGCGTAGAGGGCGACGCGGTTGTCGGCGTCGAACCCGACCAGCACGGTGACGAAGGCGAGGAACGCGAGCACGGACACGCACAGCGGCGTGGCCAGCGGCAGCTTGAAGGGGCTTTCCTAGGCTTGCCCGCGGGCGCACTTACGCCGGTAGGCGAGGTGGCAGCACACGATGATGCCCCAGCTCCAGATCGCGCCGAGGGTGGCGACGAACTCGAGTCGCCGGGGGCGGGAAGACTTCGGCCGACACATCCGCCAAGCCCGCCAGGACAAGGGCCTGTCCACGGCTCGCCTCGCCGAGCTGACCGGACTGTCGCGCAGCTACCTGAGCAATGTCGAACGCAACATCAACAGCCCCACGATCAGCACGCTGCGGGTCATCCTCGACGCCCTCGGACTTTCCCTCAGCGAATTGTTCCGCACCGTCGAGTCCGAGCAGCGCATTCTGACCAAACCTCACCAGCGCGTCGAGCCCGCCCGGACCGGGAACAACGGTGTGCGCTACGCCTGCTGAACCCCAACCCCCACGGCAAGCTCGAGCTCCTGATCATGACCGTCGCGCCCGGAGCGTCGTCCGGGGTCGAGCCGCACGGCCACGCCGGTGAGGAAGTCGGGCTCCTCATCGAGGGCGAACTCGACTACTGGGTTGGCGACACTTACTACGCATTGCAGACCGGGGACTCGCTCAGCTTCACCTCCACCACCCCGCACCGCTACGCCAACCGTGGCACCGTCCCCGCCGTCAGCGTCTGGTGCATCACCCCGCCCAGCTTCTGACCAGCCGCCGCCGCAGCGGCGACGGAGTTCACCGTCTCATCGACGCCGCCGTAGCGCACCGAGGACACCGGTCGGCCGGTTCGCCACCGACCGGCGTTGCTTCGCCGCCTCGAACGTGTATCGGCCGTGGTCCAGTTCGGCCACGTGGGGGTAGGCCACCGACCAGGACGGCAGCATCCCTTCCGGCGCCGCCTGTAGGAACGCTCGGTTGGTCTGGTCGATCACGGTCTGCATCGTCGGGTTAGTGCGGCTGAATAGGAGTCGAGGACCTCACGGCAGGCCGCGTACCACCTCGAATCCACCGTCCGGCGAAGATCCTGCAGCTTCCGGGCGTCCACCAGCCCCGCCGCGCCCGGCTCGCGCAGCCGGGCCGACTGCCGTTCGAAGGTCCGCCGGGTGACACCCGGTCGGCCGCGGCGGTGGCGTAGGTCGGCGACCGAGTGGTGGTCGCCGGGCTCGAGGAGCTGCCGCGCAGCACCCCCTCGATCCTGCCGCTTCCCGACACTGTGTGCGCTCGAGCTGCAGCTCGCCCGTCAGAAAAGGCGCAGAGCTGAGGCCGAGGGATGGGCGGAGTCGGCGCTGGTGGTGACAACCAATCGGGGTGATCCGGTCGACCCGCGCAACTTTCATCGAGCGTTCAAGAGTCGGTGTCTGCGCGCCGGTGTGCCGCCGACGCCAGTCCACGCCACCCGGCGGGCGTGTGCACCGTTGCTCGCCGCCATCTCCACTTTGCTAGATACCCCCAGGGGGTACTGTGATACTACTGTACTGCGACGAACCCGGCGTTCGCCGCATCCGATTCCATGATCTGACGAACACTCATGCGCGACCCTGCTGTACGAGTTGGGAGTGCCGATTGAAAACCTCCAAGACATCCTCGGCCACTCCTCGCCGGTCATCACCAAGGTGCTCTACGTCCGGGGTTCTGAGAAGGTGCAACGTGATGCGGCCGAACGTCTGGGTGATCTGTTTGGCGAATGGTCGGCGCGTTGGGGTCAGATTGGGGTCAACGGCACGCATTGAAGCACAACTGTAAGCTCGACTTAGCCCAGACTTTCGGACGAATTGCCTAGCCAGCTGCCGATTGAATCATCGAGCTGACGGTCGGACTCGAACCGACAACCGCCTGTTTACAAGACAGGTGCGCTACCAATTGCGCCACGCCAGCAGTGCCGCGCCAGCCTACCCAAGTTTGCTACGTCCAGCGATGCACTTGGCGAGCTCAGAAGATGCCCGGTCCGCCGACGAAGGCGGTCCCGGTGCCGTGCACGGTGCCCGGTTCCGACGCGCTGATCCAGGCGGATTCGCCGCGTACCAAAGAGAGCACCTCGTTGCCCGAGGCGAGGCTCAGCCATCCCTCGGTCACCAGCAGGATGCGGGCACCGTCGGTGGCGGGCAGCGCGATCGCGCTGTCGGCCGACTCGATCCGCCAGAGCGCGAACTCCGGCGCCGGCACTGGATAGCGCCACAGGCCCGGCGCATCCTCGGTCGGCTGGATCAGCCCGGCGAATCCAGGGGTGAAGTCGAGCACCGACAGCAGTTCGTCGACATCGATGTGCTTGGGTGTCAGTCCGCCGCGCATCACGTTGTCGGAGTTGGCCATCACCTCCACCCCACCGCCGCGCAGATAGGCGTGCAGATTGCCGGCCGGCAGATAGATGGCGTCGTTCGGGTGCAGCACGATCCGGTTCATCAGCAGGGCGGCGAGTACACCGGGGTCGCCCGGATAGAAGTGGCCCAGTTCGCGTGCGGTCCGAGCGAACAACCCGAACTCTCCGTCCGCGGTGACGGCGTCGGCTCCCCGCACGACCTCCGCGACCACGCCGTCGGGATCCCCGGTCAGTCGCAGCAGTCGCTCGAACACCGAGGTCAGCCGCTCCTCCGGCGCCAGTTCGGGCGAGGCCAGGTCGGCCACGAGGCGCAGAGCGCTGTCCACGCCGAGCCGTTGGAAGAGGGCGTAGCTCTCCTCGGGCTCGCGGAATCCGCACAGTGCCTCGGTTTCCTGCAGCGCACACAGCACCTCGGGTTTGGGCCAGCCGTCGCGATAGATCCGGTGCGCCGCGTCGCGGGGAATCCCCGCCGCCTGTTCCCGGGCGAAGCCCACCTCGGCCTGCTCGCGCGACGGATGAGCCTGCAGCGACAGTGGCTGGTCGGCGGCGATGACCTTGAGCAGGAACGGCAGCCGCGGACCGAACGCCGCCACCGTCGCGTCGCCCATCAGTCCCCGCGGATCCTTCGCGAGCAGTTCGTCGAGTGGCTGATCGTCGACCGTCGATGGCGCGAGGGGATGCGCTCCGAGCCACAACTCTGCCTGCGGCTCACCGCTCGGCTCGATGCCGAGCAGTTGGGGGATCACCGTCGCGGAGCCCCACGCATACGGCTGGATGACCCCGGTCAGCCGGGCGATCACGGCCGCACCGGGGGATCGCCGAGGGCGGCTCGCCACTGATCCAGCACCCGCGCCACCGCGAGGGTGTCACGCCACGGAACAAGGGGCGACTGTTGCTCGCCCGCGCGCAGACAGCGCATCACCTCCTGCGCCTCGAACGTGTAGCCGCCGCCCGGCCACTGCGCCACCAGTTCCTCGGGTTCGGCACCGTCGCGGTAGATCGTCATGCGTTCCGGCCGGATGAAGAACTCCTCGATCATGATCCGGCCGCCGGTGCAGTAGACCTCCAAGGCGCCCGGCAACGCCACCTCGAAGGTGCTGATCACCGCGGCCGTCGCGGTCGGCCGCGTCTCCGTCGCCGGATAGTTCAGCAGGGCGGCGGCGTGGCCGTCCACGCCGGTACTCCTCCAGCCGCCATAGCCGGACAGCTCGGCCGGCTCGCCGAGGAACACGTTGACGGCGTGGACGGGATAGACCCCCATGTCCAAGATCGTTCCGCCGGCCTGTGCCGGGTCGAGCAGCCGATGTGAATCGGGACCGTTGAGGACGAAACCGAAGCCCGCCGACACGTGCCGGACCGCGCCCAGCTCGCCGGAGGCCACCACTTCGGCGGCCTTGCGGATGAGCGGGTGGACGCGCGTCCAGACCGCCTCCATCAAGAATTGGCCGTTCGCCTCGGCCAGCTCGATCAGTTCGGCCGATTCCGCGGCGCTGACGGTCAGCGGCTTCTCGACCAGGACGGCCTTGCCGGCCGCCAGGCAGGTCCGCGCCGAGGCAAGATGATCATTGTGGACCGAGGCGACATACACCACGTCGACCTCCGGGTCGGCGGCCAGTTCCTCGGCCGAGCCGTACCCACGGGCGAACCCGTGCCGGTCGGCGAAATCCCGGGCGCGCTCGACACTCCGCGAGCTCGCCGCGACGAGGGCGGCTTCATCGGGAAGCAGCGCGAGGTCGGCGGCGAACGTCGATGCGATATGTCCGGTGCTCAGCACACCCCAGCCGATGCGGTCTTCGTGGGGACCAGTCACGAATGACATCCAACCGCACTCGCCTGCCCACAATCGACCACGGGGATCGCGGCGAGACGAATGACATCGGTGTTATTTCGGCCTACGATGGCGCCATGATCGTCGTCGGCAGCCCCCAGCCCGAGCAGAGTGAACCGGCGGGCGAGCTGAGCGCTCGGGATGCGGAGATCCTCGCCTTCGAGCGGCAGTGGTGGAAGTTCGCCGGAGCCAAGGAGCAGGCGATCCGGGACAAGTTCCAGATGTCGGCGACCCGCTACTACCAGGTGCTGAACGCGCTGATCGACAAGCCCGAGGCGCTGGCCCAGGACCCGCTGCTGGTGAAGCGGCTGCGCCGACTGCGGGCCAGTCGGCAGCGGATGCGATCGGCCAAGCGACTGGGGATCGACCTCACGATCGACTGATCTTGGCGATCATCGCCTTGATGTTGTCCCCGACCGGGCGGATGGGGTGATCCTGGTAGCCGCCGATCGCCAGGCCGGCGTCGCGCTCGAAGAAGTTCCGGGCCGCTCGGTCGCCGGTCCGCAACATCGACCAGCCCATGCAGATCGCGTACGCCGGATAGAACGGCATTCCGATGCATGCGAGGTAGTGCCAGGTGTGCCGCTCCTCGTGCTGCAACAACTGCGGCCAGCGGTTGAGCATCACGTCCCAAGTGCTGCCGGTGGTGATCACGTTGCCGACGGTGAACGCGCCGGCGATCGGAAATTTGAGCTGGTAGCCCTCGCACAGGAACAGGCCGCGCGGCCCGCGCCGGATCTTGGCCTGGCCGAGCTTGGCGATGGCCAGTCCCAGCACTGTGGTGAGGTTCACGAAGTTCCCGGCGAAGCGGAACCACTGGCCCGCGGTCGTCGGCCACTCGGATTTCACGGTGTCCATCCTGGCAGTGCGGTCGGTGCTCATACGAGGGAAGAGCATCACGGCGGCGGATTGCGTACGTTCGATTTCCGCTGTTTGCGCGCGCGGCGGTTCTCAGCCGGTGGACGTCCTTCCCAGGATGCGGACCCGAGGTGCCTCGGGCCGGAGCCGACGCCGTACGCTAGGACCGTTCATCCAGAGGGGATGAGGGATCGGCCCAATGACTCCCCGGCAACCGACTGACAGACCAGAAACGGTGCCAACTCCGACGCGGTCGAAAGCCGGCCGCGGCAGATGATGAAGGATTTGTGATGACTGCGCTGCTCAACTCCCTGCCCGCGCCCACCGGGGTGCGCGCCGGAGCCTTCGGAAACGCCACCCACCTGATCTGCCGTGCGTGCGGCGAGCAGACCCAACTCGGCCCGTTCTACGCCTGTATGGAGTGCTTCGGTCCGCTCGAGGTCGGATACGAGTTCCCGACCATCACCCGCGAGCAGATCGAGGCCGGACCGAAGAGCATCTGGCGCTACGCACCGCTGCTGCCGGTCCCCCCCGACATCCAGACCTTCCGCTCCACCGACCCCGGCTACACCAGGCTGGTCGACGCCCGCAACCTTGCCGATGATCTTGGTCTCAAGCAGTTCTGGGTCAAGGACGACTCGGGCAATCCGACGCACTCCTTCAAGGATCGGGTCGTCGCCGTCGCTTTGTCGGCCGCCCGCGAACTCGGACTCAAGGTGCTGGCCTGCCCGTCGACCGGCAACCTGGCCAACGCGGTGGCCGCGGCCGCGGCCCGGGCGGGCATCACGTCGGTCGTCCTGGTACCGAGCAACCTCGAGCAACAGAAGATCATCGCCTCCGCGGTGTACGGCACGACCTTGATCGCGGTCGAGGGCAGCTACGACGACGTCAACAAACTGGCCAGTGAGATCGCCGGCGAGGAAGAGGGCTGGGCGTTCGTGAACGTCAACGTGCGGCCGTACTACGCCGAGGGATCGAAGACGCTGGCCTACGAGATCGCCGAACAACTGGGCTGGCGAATCCCTGACCAGGTGGTGATTCCGGTCGCTTCCGGGGCCCAGCTGACCAAGATCGACAAGGGTTTCCGCGAGTTGATCAAGCTCGGGCTGGTCGCGGAGAAGGAGTACGTGATCTTCGGCGCTCAGGCCACGGGCTGTTCGCCGGTCGTGGCGGCTTTCCAAGCCGGGTTGGATTTCGTGGCCCCGGTGAAGCCGGCGACGATCGCCAAGTCGCTGGCCATCGGCAACCCCGCGGACGGTCCGTACGTGCTCGATGTGGTGCGGCGTACCGGCGGGGTGGTGGCCGATGTCGACGACGAGGTGGTCGTCCAGAACATCCAGCGACTGGCCCGGACCGAGGGCATCTTCGGCGAAACCGCGGGCGGGGTGACCCTGGGAGTGACCGCGAAGTTGATCAAGGACGGTTTGCTGGACCCGGCCGCGGAGACGGTCATGATCAACTCCGGCGACGGGCTGAAGACGCTCGACGCGGTCTCATCCCGTGTTGGTCCCAAGGTCACGATCCCGCCGCGCTACGAGGCGTTCACCGAATTCTGGAAAGGTCTTGGTTCATGAGTGCCACCGTTCGGATCCCCACCATCCTGCGCACCTACACCCACGGTGCCGGCGAAGTGACGGCCGACGGCGGCAAGCTGAGCGAGATCCTCGACTCCCTGGAGGCCGACCATCCCGGCATCCGCGCACGGATCCTCGACGACGCCGGCGCCCTGCGCCGCTTCGTCAACGTCTACGTCGGTGACGACGACGTGCGGTTCATCGGCGGGCTGGACGCCGAAGTGGTCGACGGGGCCAAGATCTCGATCATTCCGGCCGTCGCCGGCGGCTGACCGCACCCTCTGCGGCGAGCCGGGAAACGTGCCGGTCAGCCCCACCAGACCCAGTCGAAGAACTTCTTGCGGCCCGGTCCCCAGTCGACGACGTTCGGGCCGGGGATCGAGTAGTTCGCCCGGACCGAGACGCGGATCCGGTCGGGCGTTCCGAGGCAACTGCGCGGCACCTTGATGCTCACGTAGTCCGACCCGTGGGCGTCGGCGCTGGCCCGGTAGTCGCAGTCGATGTCGCTGCCGGTGTCGGCGAAGTTCTCCACGGCACGGATCGGCAGCACCTCGGAGTTGGGGTAGACCTTGATCTTGTACTCGGGACCGGGGTCGTCGCTGTCGGTGTCGAGCCAGAAGCTGAAGTGGCTGCCGATGTTGTAATCGCCGACGCGGGCCTTGACGCGGATGTCATTGCCGTGGTCCACCCGCACCGTGGTCAGATGGCCTCCGCCGTCGCTGAAGGTCGTGCTGTCGGCGGCGGCCGGCTGGGCCGTCGCGACGACGGTGGCCAATGATGCGGCGACCGCGACACCTCCGGCGGCTACTCGCTGCAGGCTCCTGCGCATGGTGGAACTCCTCTTCGCTGAGATCTAGGAAAGTCGATACTCACCCAGGAGGCTCTTGCTCGCCGGCCTGATACGACGCCTTCGAATCGGTTCTGTCACCAGGTCAGGGCAGGATGGCGACCATGTCGCTCACCACCCTCGAACGGGTCATCCAAGCCATGGCCGGGCCGGATGCCTCGCCGCGCGCCGACCAGACGAGGGCGGTCGCCGAACTCGTCGACCATCGCACGCGGGTGCTGGTGGTGCAGGCGACCGGCTGGGGGAAGTCAGCGGTCTACTGGGCGGCCACCGCCGCGCTGCGCGAGCAGGGGGCCGGTCCTACCCTGGTGGTGTCGCCGCTGCTGGCTCTGATGCGCGACCAGATCGCCGCGGCGAGCCGGGCCGGGCTCCGGGCGGCGACCGTCAACTCGACCAACGTCGACGACTGGGCCGAGGTATTGGGTGATGTGCGCAGCGGTGCGATCGACGTGCTGCTGATCTCACCGGAGCGACTGTCCAACCCGTCGTTCGCCCGGCAACTGCCGGAGCTGCTCAGTCAGTGTGGGCTGCTGGTCATCGACGAGGCGCATTGCGTGTCCGACTGGGGCTTCGACTTTCGGCCCGACTACCAGCGGTTGACCAAGACGCTGCTGCAACTCGCGCCCGGTACGCCGGTGCTGGCGACCACGGCGACGGCCAACGAGCGGGTGACCGCCGATGTCGCGGCCCAGCTCGGCCCGGACACGGTGACCCTCCGCGGCTCGCTCGCCCGGGCGTCCCTGCGGCTGGCCGTGGTGCCGCCGCTCAGCCCGCTGGAGCGTTACGCCTGGGTCGCCGACGCCCTGCGATCGCTGCCCGGGTCGGGCATCGTCTACGTGCTGACCGTCGCCGAGACGGAACGGGTGACCGGGTTCCTCCGGCAGCAGGGACTGGACGTCGCGGCGTACTCGGGGCAGACGACCAACCGGGAACAGCTCGAGGATCGGCTGCGGGACAACCAGATCAAGGCGCTGGTGGCCACGTCGGCGCTCGGTATGGGATACGACAAACCCGACCTGGCTTTCTGCATCCACCTGGGATCGCCGGCCTCGCCGGTCGCCTACTACCAGCAGGTCGGCCGAGCCGGCCGAGCGCTGGACGACGCGCTGGCCGTTCTCGTGCCCGCCGAGTCGGACGAGCGGATCTGGGAGTACTTCGCGACCGCCGGGATACCGGACGAACGTCAGGTCGAGGGCATCCTCGACGCCCTCACCCGCGACCCGGATCAGCCGGAGCCCCAGTCGCTGGCCGCTCTCGAGGCGGCGACCGGACTGCGCCGGAACCGGCTGGAGGGTCTGCTCAAGATCCTGGCGGTCGATGACGCGGTCGAGCGGCGTACGGGCGGCTGGGTCGCCACCGGCCAGCCGTGGTACTTCGACGAGGCGAAGTGGGCCGCGTTGCGGAAGGTCCGCTCGGCCGAGGCCGATCTGATGCGGGCCTACGCGCACGGCGAGGGCTGCCTGATGCAGTTCCTGCAACTGGCCTTGGACGATCCCGACCCGCGCCCGTGCGGCCGCTGCTCGGTGTGCACCGGCCGGCTGCCCGAGCCGGGCGAGCGTCCGACCGTCGAGACGACCAACGCCGCCCGGCAGTTCTTCCGCGGTCAGGACGTGGTCGTCGAACCACGGAAGCTCTGGGTCGCGCGGATCCCGGACCGCAAAGGCAAGATCACGTTCCTGGCGCCCGGCCGGGCGCTGGCGTTTGCCGACGACCCCGCCTGGGGCGCCGAACTGGCCGGGCTGTGGCGTCAGGACGGCCCGGCCCCGCAGGTGATCCTGGACGCCATGGTCGAGGTGCTGAAGCGCTGGTCGGCGACCTGGCAGCGGCCGACGGCGGTGGTCGCGATGCCGTCCCGGCGCTTCCCGACCTTGATCAACTCCGTCGCCGCCCACCTCGCGGAGATCGGCCGGCTGCCGTTGGTCGAGGCCCTCACGGTCACCGGCCCACCGCCCGATGCCGACGGCGCCTCAGCCGTCCGGGCCACCGATCTGCTCTATCGCACGAGCGTGCGGCCGGGTGTGGCGTTCGACGGTCCGGTGCTGTTCGTCGATGACACCATCCGGACCCGCTGGACGCTGACCGTCGCGGGCTCCTTGCTCGCCGAGGCGGGGGCCACGCTGGTCCTGCCCCTCGCCATCCACCAACTCCCGTAATCCAGACCCCGACGCCGACTTGTCAGACTCTCTGCGCGCTATAACGCGCTGAGACTCTGACAATTCGGCTGGGGAGTCAGCCGACGTGCACGTGGGGGCGGGTGGTCCGGTCGGGCTCGGCCCGGCGCAACACCTTGCGGGTCGCGGAAGCACGGGACTCGATGCAGGATCCGGATGGACCGTCGGTCTTAACGCCGAATCGGGACGCTCGAGCACGTTCGCGCCGTGGTGTAGGCGAAGACCGTAGAGCCACCACCGCGATACGCGACGGTCGCACGTCGTCGTCGAAGATGCCGGTGATCACCACCGCGGTGCGGACAGGTCACACCGGCGGGAGGACGCCGGGTCCAGCGCGGGCCATCGTACCGCGGACGGATAGCTGGGGAATGAGGTCAGACCGGATCCGCACGGCGCTGCTGGCCGCGGTGTCCCACGACCCTGCGCAGTCCGCTGGCCGCGATCAAGGCTGCTGCCAGCAGCATGCGGAGCAGTGAGGTGACCTGGTCACCGACACTCTGAAGATCGACTTGGACCAGAACCTCGTGTTCCGTGAGAAGGACCAGGTCCACCTAACCCCCACCGAGTGGCACATCGTCGACGTGCTCACCCGTCAACCGGGCACCCTGGTTCGGCCGGTCGACCTGCTGCGGCAGGTCTGGCGAGCGGGCTACAGCCGCGAGACCAACTACCTCCGGGTGTATCTGTCCCAGCTCCGCCGGAAACTGGAGGGCTGCCGCTTCCAGCCTTAACACCGACTTGTCAGATTCTCAGTGCGTTCTGGCTCGCTGAGAGTCTGACAAGTCGGTTGGGAGGAGTCAGGGGGTGGCGCGCTGCCGGCGAATCAGGTCCGCGATGCCGAAGATCAGCGCGACCAGGATGAAGCCGATGGTCGTCCGCAGGCTGGTCGACAGGGCGGCGGGATAGTTGGCACCGTCGGCCGCCAGTTGGTCGAAGAACTGGGCGAGCACCAGAGCGACGCCGATAGCCGAGCCGACCCGCTGGGCGGTCTGCAGCATGCCGCCGCCCGAGCCGGCCCGGCGCGGGTCGACCTCGGCCAGGGTCAGGGTCACGTTGGGGCTGATCACCAGTCCGCCACCGAAGCCGGCGACCAGCAGGGCCGGGGCCAGCTTCAAACCCACCATGCTGGTCAGGTGCGGCACCAGCAGGTCGATGATCACCACGCCCGCGGCGACCAACACCAGGCCCGTCACCACCAGCGCCCGGCCGAACCGCGGCACCAGGCGGCTGCCGAGGGTGGCCGCGATCGCCGACCCGATGGCGAACGGCGTCTGGGTCGCGCCGGCCTGCAGCGCGCTGTAGTGCAGCCCGACCTGCAGATAGAGCGTGGTGACCAGGAAGATCGCGGTGAATCCGGCGAAGTAGAACGTGCCAAGGGTGAGACCGAACATGTACGAGCGGACCTTCAGCAGGGCGAGGTCGATCAGCGTCTCCCGGCCGAGTCGGTTCCAGCGCCGCTCCCAGAAATAGAAGATCACCAGCAGCGCGAGCGCGGGGCCGAGCAACCACCAGGCCCGCTCCGACAACGATTCGCTCTGCTTCCCTTCGACGAGTGGGAACAAGATCAACAGCACCGCGGTCGCGAAGAGGCCGACGCCGACCGGATCGAGCGATTGCCGGCGGCGTTCCCCCTCACGGCGCGGCAGGAATCTCAGCGCCAGCGGGATGAGGACGGCACCGATCGGCACGTTGACGTAGAACACCAGCCGCCAGCCGAGTTCCGGTCCACCCAGGTTGACCAGCAGTCCGCCGAGCAGCGGTCCGATCGCGGTCGAGATGCCGACCGTGGCGCCGAACATGCCGAACGCCCGGGCGCGCTCCGCGCCGCGGAACAGGTTCTGGATGAAGCCCGAGACCTGGGGGGCGATCATGCCGCCGCCGATTCCCTGGACCACCCGGGCGATCGACAGCAGGGCCGGGTTGGGCGCGGCGCCGGCGGCCGCGCTCGCGAGGGTGAACAGCGCTACGCCGGCGACGAAGACGGCGCGGCGGCTGCGAGCGTCGCCGAGCCGGCCGCTGGGCACCAGGAAGACGCCGAAGGCCAGCGCGTACCCGGCGACGATCCACTGCAGGTCGCTGTCGTCGGCGCCGAGGCCGGAGCGCAGGGTGGGCAGCGCGACGTTGACGATGCTGAGGTCGAGCAGCGTCATCGCGCCGGCGATCAGACAGACGCCGAGCGCGCGCCACCGGCCGGGATCGGGAGGGGCTTGTTGGGCCTGGACTGCGGTCACGATTAGCCAATCTATGGAGTTGCCTGCGGAGTAACGTCGGCTCCGTGGATCTCGAGCGCTTCGTCACGGCCCAGGACAGTCACGATACGTACGCGCACGCGCTGGCCGAACTCAAGGCGGGGCACAAGACCAGCCACTGGATGTGGTTTGTCTTCCCCCAGATCGCCGGTCTTGGACGCAGTGGAATGGCCCAGGCGTACGCCATCGACGGCCTCGCGGAGGCGCGGGCGTATCTGCGCCACCCGGTGCTCGGGCCGCGGCTGATCGAATGCGCTCAGATCGTCGCCGGGCATGCCGACCGCACCGCTGAGCAGATCTTCGGCGGCATCGACGCGATGAAGCTCCGGTCGTCGATGACGCTGTTCGCGGAGGCCGATCCCGGCCAGACCGTGTTCGCCGAGGTGATCGAGACCTTCTTCGCCGGCCCGGACCCGCTCACCCTCGCTCGAACAGCGGAGCGCAGCGGGTGAGATCGTCGGCGCCGGCGAGATCGGGGAGGGCCAGGAAGATGGTCCCGACCCCGAGTGCGGCCAGTTCGCGATAGCGCCGGGCATGATCATCAGCCGGGCCGGCGTGGTGCCGGGCGGCAAAGGCTGCCGCCGGCGTACGACCGCGGAGCCGTTCGACGCGGACGGCCACATCCTCCCGGTCGGTGCCGATGATCGGCAGGTCCAGCACGGTGATCTCCACGGTCGCCGGATCGCGACCGACCGCGGCGCAGTGCTCATGCAAGATCTCGATCTTCTTCAGCAGAGTCTGCGGATCCGACGGCAGATTGGCGCCGTCGGCCTGCTCGGCGACGATCCGCAGGGTGCGGCGCTCGCCCGACCCGCCGACGATGATGGGCACGTCACCGATCGGCCGCGGATAGCAGGTGGTCTCGGGCAGCCGGACGTACCGGCCCTGGTACGCCTTGGTGCCGGGCGCCCACAGCGCGCGCAGCGTCTCGATGGTGACCTGAAGTCGATCAAGGCGCTCGCCGCCCGCCGGGAAGTCCAGGCCGTAGGCCTGGTGCTCGCGCAACCACCACCCGGCGCCCAGCCCGCAGAAGGCGCGACCACCGCTCAACGCATCCAAGGTTGCGACCGTCTTGGCGATGATCCCCGGCTCGCGGAAGGTCACCGGAGACACCAGCGTGCCCAGCCGGAGCCTGGTGTCCAGGGCGCACAGCATGCCCAGCGTCACCCAGGGTTCGGGGATCGGTTCCCACGCCCGGTCGACCTGCGGGATCTGGATCAGGTGATCCATCAAGGCGATCCCGTGGAAGCCCAGTGAGTTCGCGGCCAGGGCAAGATCACGAAGCCAACCGATCGGGTCCTCGCCCCAGGGAAACCGGGAGATCTGCAGGACCAACCGAGGCCCGGACCCGGAAAGATGATCATCGTTGGCCGACGAGGGCACGGACTGGACAGGCGCCTCGACCGGGCTGTCGATGATCAACACCTGGTCCCAGCCCTCGTCGGCCGCGGTGTTGATCATGGATCGGACCCGGCGAAGCTGGTCGGTGATCACCGGTGCCGGTACCGGCCGATCCCGCTCCCGATTGCGCTGCCGGCAGAGCGCGGCCGGAGTGTTCATGATCACCAGGACCGCGGGCAGTCCGGCGGCACGAGCCTGTCGCCGGTAGAAGGCGCGCCGCTCCGGATCGAGGCCCAGGGTGTCGATCACCGTGGTCAGCGACCGGCTGAGCCGCGCGGCCACGATCTGATCGAGCAGCGCGAAGGCGTCGACCGACGCGTCGAGATCCGCGGGTCCGCTGCCGACCACCGCCCGCAGTGCGTCAGAGGAGACGATCTCACTCGCCCGGAACCGCTCCGCGGCCCACCTCGACTTGCCCGATCCGGTCGCGCCCACCAGCACCACGACGGCCGGGTCGGGAAGCCGTGCCTGGGTCATAGGCTGAAGTCTCCCAGCAACCTAGCCGGGACAAGTATGGTTCGACCGGGGTTCTAGCGGGGAAAGTCCTTCACCTTGAGGGTCTTGATCTTGCCGTCCGAGTCCAGGTAGCGGATGTCCAGGCCCTCGCTGCCGACCGAGCCCGGGTCGAGCGTGGGCACCGTTGCGCTCGGAGGAGCGGTCGGTCCTGCGGTGGGATCGGGCGTGAGTTGCGGACCGTCGCCGCAGCCGGCGAGCACAGCGGCCAGCGCGATCGTCGCCACCGCCCAACCCAGAGGTCTCACGCCGTCGAGCATACCGAGCAGAATGAAGCCCATGAGTGAACGCAAGCCGGTGGAGTACTGGCTGACCGACATGGACGGCGTGCTGGTCCACGAGGAGCAGGCGCTCCCGGGTGGTGCCGATTTCATCGCCGCCCTGCAGCAGTACGAGCGCCGGTACCTGGTGCTGACCAACAACTCGATCTTCACTGCCCGGGACCTGCGGGCGCGGCTGCTGCGCAGCGGGATCGACGTGCCGGAGCAGTCGATCTGGACGTCCGCGCTGGCGACGGGCCAGTTTCTGGCCAACCAACGCGCGGGTGGTTCGGCCTACGTGATCGGTGAAGCCGGATTGACCTCGGCACTGCACGACATCGGTTTCGTGCTCACCGACCGCGATCCCGACTACGTGGTCCTCGGCGAGACCCGCACCTATTCCTTCGACAGCATCACCCGCGCCATCCGGCTGATCGACCGCGGTTCGCGGTTCATCGCCACCAACCCGGACGCCACCGGGCCGTCGCCGGAGGGCTCACTACCCGCGACCGGCTCGGTCGCCGCGCTGATCACCCAGGCGACCGGCGTCCGGCCCTACTTCGTCGGCAAGCCCAACCCCTTGATGATGCGGTCGGCGCTGAATGCCATCGACGCCCATTCGGAGACCACGGTGATGGTCGGGGACCGGATGGACACCGACGTGATCGCCGGCATCGAGGCCGGCCTGCGGACGATCCTGGTGCTCACCGGATCGACCAGGCCCGACGACGTCGACCGGTTCCCCTATCGCCCGACGAGGGTGATGGACTCGATCGCTGAGGTGGTACCGCTGGTCGGCGAGTTCACCGCGTGATCGTCCCGGGCTACCGGACGATGTCGTCAACGGTCGCCCGGAAGTCCTTCAGCTGGTTCGGCTCCGGCAACGGCGTCGGCCACGCGGCGCTGTCCCAACCGGGGTGCGCCTCGCCGGGCCGAACCGCCCAGTAGCTGGGCCGCAACGCCCGCCGACCGGCGGATCGGAAGGTGGAATCGGGAGCGGTGGTGAGGCTGACGTCGGCCAATGTGGCCAGCCCGGGCAGCACGATGTCCACCGTCGACGAGCCCACCGAGATAGCCGGCAGGTTGGTGACGACCCTCACCCGCTGATCGGCGCGGCGCAGGGCGTTCGCCCAGAGCCGGAGATCGGAGCAGAGGCATTCCAGTGCTCCGCGCCCCGCGAGCTTGGTGGTGGCGAGTCGGGCGCGGATCGGCGGCTGGCCGCCTCCGTTGATCAGGATCCGGGGACCGCTGGCCGAGACGGGGTTGTAGGCCAGCGGGGGTGGCCGGTCGTCGGCGAACGGTGGCCGGTCGGCGGCTTCGAGGCCGCTGCCGCCGTCGAGGGACTGGATACTCCACAGGATCGAGGTGAAGGTGCTGCTCACGTAGACGGTGTCGACGGTGATGATGAAGCGCTGGTGCCCCGGCCGGTAGGTGAACTGGGGGGTCGTGGCGGCCGCCGCAGTTCGCTCGACCGGTCGGGTGAGGTCGGTCGGGTTCCCCACCACCGGGACCATGCCGGCCGGGGTGACCGGAACTCGGGAGAAGATCGGCACGGTGGCGATGTCGACGTCGAGGGTGAACACGTCGTCCGGCAGGGGCGGGAAGGCGGTCTGCAGCAGCGTGGTGTGCCCGATGCGCAGTTCGCGCTGCACCAGCCAGACGGGGGTGCACAGGCACGACTGCGGGCCGGGCCCGCGGTGGGTCAGCGGACGGTAGAGCCGGCGAGCGTGCGAATCGAGCAGGAAGACATTGGTATTGCCTTCACCGAAACGCGAGAGCCCGAGGTTGAACGACGACGGGACCGCGTCATTGGCCCCGAGATCCGGTCCCGAAAGCGGTGTCACCGACCAGTCGAGCACGGTTCCCCGCGGGATCCGGCGGACGGCGTGCACGGCGAGCCGGACGGTGATGTCCAACCCGTCGCCGGACGTCCAGACCGCATCGCCGACCACGGGCAGTTCCCGATTTCCCGGAGGTGGTGTCTCGATCGGAGCGTCGGAGACGCTCGACGGAGCGGCCGTCGGCGCGTTGGTCTCGCGGCCGAACAGTCCCGGCTCCTGCGGGTTGTAGGTGCACCCGGCGAGGGCGTACACGGCGACGAGAATCAAGACGAAGCAGCGGCGCAGCCGACGGTTGGCAACCGCGCGGCACCTCATCTGATGATGCTACGTCGCGGCCTCCGCCGGTGAGAGAGCCGAACGGCGCGGCATCAGCAACACGGCCACCGTCAGCAGGACGGCCAGAACGCCGCTGGCCAGGAACACCGTGTGCAGCGCGGGGGCGAGGACGCTGACCGGGATGGCCGACGCGGTCGACGAGGGACGGCTGCCGACCGGCTGGCCGAGCGAACCGTTGACAATGGCCCCGAAAACGGCGATGCCGAGAGCGCTGCCCATCGAGCGGGCGAACATGTTTGTGCCGGTCACCACGCCGCGCTCCGCCCAGTCGACCGAGGACTGAGCGGCGATCAGGGTCGGGCTGGCCACCCAGCCCAGCCCCAGCCCGATGACGAAGCACGTCAGGCCGACGGCCCAGACCGGACTGTCCGGATTGAGGCTGGCCAGCAGGGCGGCGCCACCGATGATCACCGCCGAGCCGATCAGCGCCGTGTTGCGGAAGCCGATTCGGAGGAAGATCCGGCCGGCGGTGGAGGCGGCGATCGGCCAGCCGATGGTCAGCGCGGCGAGCGCGAAGCCCGCGATCAGCGCGTTGGTGCCGAGCACGGACTGGACATAGAGCGGCACATACGAGGTGAGCCCGATCAGGATCGCGCCGACGGCCAGACTGGCCAGGCTCGTCGTACTGACCAGCCGGCGGCGCAGCAGATGGGCCGGCAGCACCGGCTCGGCGGCCCGCCGCTCGACGAGGGCGAAGGCCACCAGCAAGGCCGCCGACGCGGCCAGGATGATCACGCTCGGTGCCGACCACCAGTGCCAGAGGACGCCACCCTCGAGCAGGCCGAGCAGCAGCAACGTCGTACCCGCGGTGAGGAGGATGGCCCCGGCGTAGTCGATCCGGTGGCGGACCCGATCGACGTTCTCGTGGAACTTGCGCAGCAGGGCCCAGGCGGCGATCGCGCCCAACGGGATGTTGACGAAGAAGATCCAGCGCCAGTTCAGGAAATCGACGAAGACGCCGCCAAGGGTCGGTCCGACCACCGCCGAGATCGCCCAGACGCTGGCCACGTACCCCTGGACCTTGGCCCGTTCCTCGATGGAGTAGATGTCACCGATGATCGTCATCGCCGTCGGCTGGACGGCGCCGGCGCCGAGGCCCTGCAGCGCCCGGAAGGCGATCAGCGCCGGCATGCTCCAGGCGACGCCGCAGAGGATCGAGCCGAGGATGAAGGCGCCGACCCCGATCAGCATGATCGGCTTTCGGCCGTACTGGTCACTGAACTTGGCGAAGATCGGTACCGACACCGCCTGAGCCAGCAGGAAGATCGAGAAGAGCCACGGGAACTGGGCGAAGCCGCCGAGATCGTTGACGATGGAGGGGACCGCGGTGGCCAGGATGGTGGAGTCGATGGCGACGAGCCCGACGCTGAGCATGACTGACAGCAGGATGGGGCCGCGTTCGGAGCGGAGACCTACGTCGGCTCGGGTAATCGTCTGCGTCACGTCTAGGGCCAACTCGTCGGTGCGGCGCGGCATTCCCGCGAAGTTTATTCTCGCGTGGTGACTTCGCCTCGAGTACCGGGGCAAAGTCACCACGCGACGGGCGCCCAGGCGAAATTGGCCTGTGCACAACGCCGAATCAGTGTCTGTTCGCTGCCAGAGTCGGCGGATGCATGCGCGTCAGGAGGTGCCTGAGGCCCTCATTCGACTGGCCGCGTCCCAAGGGGGTGTGGTGAGCCGAGAACAGGCCTCGAGCTTTGGCCTCGGTTCGTCGGCGGTTGATCGGCTCATCCGTCAGCACATCTGGTGCCGTCTCGCCCGAGGCGTATATCTGACGGCAGCGGTGCCGCCGTCCTGGCTGGCGCTCGCCTGGTCCGGCCTGCTCATCGGCGGCGACCGCGCTCGGCTCGGCGGACTGGCGGCGGCTCACCAGTGGGGTTTGACACAGACCGAGCCGCGGCCCATCCAGATCCTGGTGCCGGCGGCCGGCTCGACGCCGCGGGTCGACGGCCCTTGGTACTTCCGCCGCGAACGGCCGGGTGCCCGGCAGCCGGCGAGCTACGGCAACCCGCCACGAACCACCATCGAGGACACTGTGCTCGATCTGATCGACGATCCCGAGGCCGATCCGCAGATGGTGGTCCACTGGCTCACGACAGCTGTGCAGACGCGACGAACCACCACGAAGCGGATCCTCAAGGCTGCATCGTCCCGGCGCTTTCTGAGACACCGTCGCCTGCTCGAGAAGCTCGCCGTCGATGTCGCGGCCGGAGCTCGCAGCCCGCTGGAGCTGGACTTCCTCCGACTCGTCGAGCGGCCTCACGGCCTCCCCGTCGGCCACCGGCAAGCGGCCCGTCGCGGCACCGAGGTCGATGTGCTCTACAAGGAGTACGGCGTGCTGATCGAACTCGACGGGCGACTGGGCCACGACGGTGTCGGCCGATTTCGCGACATGCGGCGCGACAACTGCGGCGACCTCCGACGGACTGGCCACTCTGCGATACGGGTTCGCTGACGTGCACGGCATTCCGTGCGAGGTGGCCATCCAGGTCGCCGGCATCCTGACCCTTCGGGGCTGGATCGGCACTCGCGCAGCGGTGCCAGAACTGCCGGCGGGCCGCCTGAGTGGATGCGTGGTGCATTCCCCTCGACATCGAGGGACAAGTCACCACGCGAGCGAATCGGCGTCAGGTGTTTGCACTCGCCTAGGGAGAGTGCTAAACATTGGATTAGCACTCTCCATGTGAGAGTGCCACTTTCTCAGGCGGTGAGGTCCCCATGGACCGTCCGTCGCGGGCACTGTCTGGGGAGCGTCCAATCCACATTAAGAGGATTCGCGGAGAACATGCCCAAACTGATTCAGTTCAACACGGAGGCACGGCGCGGCCTCGAGCGCGGGATGAATATCCTCGCCGACGCCGTCAAGGTGACCCTTGGACCCAAGGGCCGCAACGTCGTGCTGGAGAAGAAGTGGGGTGCCCCGACCATCACCAATGATGGCGTGAGCATCGCCAAAGAGATCGAGCTCGAGGATCCGTACGAGAAGATCGGCGCCGAGCTCGTCAAGGAAGTTGCCAAGAAGACCGACGACGTGGCCGGTGACGGCACCACGACGGCGACGGTTCTGGCCCAGGCGATGGTCCGTGAGGGCCTGCGCAACGTGACCGCCGGTGCCAACCCGATGAGCCTGAAGAAGGGCATCGAAAAGGCCGTGGCGGCAATCGTCGCCGAGCTGGCCGCCACCGCCAAGGACGTGGAGACCAAGGAGCAGATCGCGGCCACGGCCTCGATCTCCGCTGCTGATCCCCAGGTCGGCGAGATCATCGCCGAGGCGATGGACAAGGTCGGCAAGGAAGGCGTCATCACCGTCGACGAGTCGAACACCTTCGGCCTCGAGCTCGAGCTCACCGAAGGCATGCGCTTCGACAAGGGCTACATCTCGCCCTATTTCGTCACCGACACCGAGCGGATGGAGACCGTCCTCGACGATCCGTACGTCCTGATCGTCAACTCGAAGGTCTCCAACCTCAAGGACCTGCTGCCGATCCTGGAGAAGGTCATCCAGGCCGGCAAGCCGCTCGTGGTCATCGCCGAGGACGTCGACGGCGAGGCCCTGGCCGCGCTGATCGTCAACAAGATTCGCGGCACCTTCAAGTCCGTCGCCGTCAAGGCCCCGGGCTTCGGTGATCGTCGCAAGGCCATGCTGACCGACATCGCGATCCTGACCGGTGGTCAGGTGATCTCCGAGGAGGTCGGGCTCAAGCTCGACGGCGTCGGGCTGGAACTGCTCGGCTCGGCTCGTTCGGTGCTGGTCACCAAGGACGAGACCACCATCATCGAGGGTGCCGGCAGCACGGACCAGATCGCCGGCCGGGTCAACCAGATCCGCAACGAGATCGAGAACTCCGACTCCGACTACGACCGCGAGAAGCTGCAGGAGCGGTTGGCCAAGCTCGCCGGCGGCGTTGCCGTGATCAAGGTCGGCGCCGCCACCGAGGTGGAGCTCAAGGAGCGCAAGCACCGCATCGAGGACGCCGTCCGCAATGCCAAGGCGGCCGTCGAAGAGGGCATCGTCGCCGGTGGCGGCGTGGCCCTCCTGCAGGCGGGCCGGAACATCAAGCTCGACCTCGAGGGTGACGAGGCCATCGGCGCGAACATCGTCTTCGTCGCGGTCGAGGCCCCGCTGAAGCAGATCGCGATCAATGCCGGCCACGAAGGCGGCGTTGTGGCCGAGAAGGTCCGTAACCTGCCTACGGGCGAGGGCCTGGATGCGGCCACCGGTGAGTACGGTGACCTGGTCGCCAAGGGCATCATCGACCCGGCCAAGGTGACCCGCTCGGCGCTGCAGAACGCGGCGTCCATCGCGGCTCTGTTCCTCACCACCGAGGCCGTCATCGCCGACAAGCCGGAGAAGGCCCCGGCCGCTCCGGGCGGCGATCCCGGCGGCATGGGCGGCATGGACTTCTAAGTCCCGCCCGTACGACCTCCAGATGAGGCGGTCCCGAAAGGGGCCGCCTCATCTGTCGTGAGAACGGTCCTTCGAGATGCTCAGGGCACGAACGCGCAACCTCGATTCAGCCACGCCACTCAATGCGCCCTGAGCCTGTCGAAGGGCAGGCGTCACGGTCACCAGCCCGGCAGGCCCACCACGGGGTGGATTCCGGCTCGGTAGCTGGTCAGTTGGGTGCTGTCCGGTACGTCGGTCGGCCAGTCGGCGGTCGCCCAGCCCATCGGCGGATCGTCGATCGAGTAGTACCAGGTGTTGGTCGTCCGCGGCGCGGCCGGGCCGAGGCGCGCGGCGGCGTCCGGTGCGGCCACCACCGGCACCGCGCGCACGGTGCCGCCCTGCACCGGGAGTGCGACATCGACTGACGTGGTGCCGGCCGGTAGGCCGGGATAGAGGCTGGTGACCTGCAGCGAGCCGCCCGCCCGGGTCAACGCTCGGGCCCAGATGCCCAGATCGGAGCAGAGGCAGTCGTACGCCGGCAGCCCGTAGGCCCGGGTGGATAGCCAGGAGGTCTTCAGTGTCTCGGCCGGCAGCTTGAGCACGAGTCCGTTGGTCGGGATGGAATTGACCACCCGCACCGAATCCGGGGCCGGACGGCTGACCAGCAGTCCGAGCGACTGGTCGAGCGGCCTGACCTGGTCGGTGACCGCGCGCACCGTCCAGGCGACCGAGGTCAGGCCCGGCGAGGAGGCGATGCTGTCGATCTGAATGGTCAGCGCCTGCCGCGGCGGCGAGCCGATGCGGATCTCGCGCGCCTTCGCGGCCGGCGTGGTCGGCCCGGCCGGACGGGCCAGGTCGGTGGCCGAGGTGGCACTCGGGGCCAGGCCGACCCCGGTGACCGGGACGTGGACGAACGGAGCGACATTGGCCAGGACGACGTCGACGAAGGCGGTGTCCGGCGGCAGCTCCGGGTAGGCCACCTGCATCAGCCGGGTCTCGCCGATCCGGAGGCGTTGCTGGACGAGCCAGACTGGCGAGCACAGGCAGTGATTGAAGGTCCGGCGCGAGCGGTGGCTCAGCGGCGCGTACGCGGTGCGGCTCGGCGGATCGAGCAGCGTCACGTCGACATCTCCGCCGGTCGACTGGGTCAGTCCGAGATCGAGGTGGGCCGGCAGCACGTCGCCGAACCTGGCTACCGGGGAGCTGATCGGAGTGACGGACCAGTCCAGGATCGTCGCCCCGGGGATCCGGCGTACCGCATGGACCGCGAATCGCACGGTGACGCCGAGCCCGTCGCCGGTGGTCCAGACCGCCTCACCCGCGACGGGGAGTTCGGGGAAGGTCGGTTGCGGTGGCTGTTGGTCCGCTGGAGGCTCCGCCTCCTGCGATGGCACTCTGGTCGGAAACAGGCCCGGTTCCTCGGCCGAGTACGTGCAACCGGTCACCAACACAGTTGCTGCGACGGCTACTGCGGCCAGCCGCTTCCTCGCAGCCATGGTCACATCCTAGTGTCGTGGCAGCGATCCGATTCCGTATCCGAGGGAGGGCCCAGTGGCCAGTCGATTGGTGGTGGACGGGCACAACGATCTGCCATGGGCGATGCGCGAGGTCAACTACGACTTCAGCGCGGTCGACATCGCGGTGCCGCAGCCGCAGTTGCACACCGATCTGCCCCGGCTCCGAGCCGGAGGTGTCGGCGCCCAGTTCTGGTCGGTGTTCGTGCCGTGCACCTTTGCCGGCGCCGATGCGGTGACCGCGACCCTGGAACAGATCGATGCCGTTTACGACATGATCGCGCGTTATCCCGACGACCTGGTGCTGGTCACCCACGCTGCGGGCCTCGAGCAGACGCTGGCCGACGGCAGCCGGATCGGCTGTCTGCTGGGGGCCGAAGGCGGACACTCGATCGACAACTCGCTCGGGGTGCTCCGGACCCTCTACCGGCTCGGCGTCCGCTATCTCACCCTCACCCACAACGAGAACACCCTGTGGGCCGACTCGGCGACCGATGCACCCCTCCACGGCGGTCTGACGGACTTCGGCCAGGAGGTGGTGCGCGAACTCAATCGGCTCGGCATGCTGGTCGACCTGTCCCACGTGGCGGAGACCACGGCGCAGGCCGCGCTCGACGTCAGCGCCGCTCCGGTGATCTTCAGCCACTCCTCGGCTCGGGCGGTCTGTGATCATCCGCGTAACGTCTCCGACGACATTTTGGCCCGCCTGGCCGGCAACGGCGGGCTCTGCATGATCACGTTCGTACCGTTCTTCGTGAGTCCGGCGGCGTGCGCCTGGGCGCTCGAGGCCAAGGTTGCGGCTGAGGCGGCCGGGATCGACTCGCGCGATCTCCGCGCGATGGACGAGTTCCACGCGACCTATCCGGTGCCGCGTCCGGAGGCGACGATGGAGGACGTGGTGCAGCATCTCGAACACGCGCGTGAGGTCGCCGGCATCGCCCATCTCGGGCTCGGCGGGGACTTCGACGGAGTCGAGGTGATGCCGATCGACCTGCCGGACGTCGCGGGCTATTCCCCATTGCTCGATGCCCTGGCCGATCGCGGCTGGTCGGCCGATGACCTGGCCCAACTGACCCATCGCAACATCTGCCGGGTGCTGCACGACGCCGAGGACGTGGCGGTCGATCTTCGATCCGTCCGCGGTCCCTCGCTCGCCCGCCTCGGACCGGTGCCACGGTGAGCGGGTTGCTCGAGGTAGTAGCGCTGCACGCGGCCGATGCCGAGCGGGCCGAGGCCGGCGGTGCCGACCGGATACAACTCGTCGGCAGCCTCGACCACCAGGGTCGATCACCGGAGCCGGCGCTGGTCGGCCAGGTGCGGCGCGCGACCTCGCTGCCGATCCGGGTGCTGCTGCGGCTGCGGGAGGGCTACGGCACCGATGGCGGGGAGGCGGTTCGGCTGAAGGGCTTGATCGGCGCGTTCCGCGCGGTCGGCGCCGATGGCCTGGTGCTCGGATTCCTCAACGGGCACACCGAGGTCGACGCGGGCGTGGTGAGCGAGGTGATCGGCCCCGAGCCGGACTACGGCTGGACCTTCGACCGGGCGATCGACGCCTGCATCTCCACCGACCGGGCTTGGCGGGAGCTGCGCGGACTGCCGGGGCTCGACCAGGTACTGACCGCCGGGTCGGCCCGCGGCGTGGCCGAAGGACTCGACGACCTGGTCGCGCGAGCCCGGGCGGACGAGCGGGCCCGGAAGTTGATCATGGCCGGCGGCGGCCTGCTGGCCGAACACGTGCCCTGGCTGGTGCGGGCCGGCGTACGCGCGTTCCACATCGGAGCCGCGGCCCGACCCCTGGGCTCGAACAAGGCCTACGTCGACCCCGACCTGGTCCGGACCTGGCGGACGCTGATCGATGACGCCGTCCGCCGGGCCGAGACGTGACCGTCTACATTGACGCGCCGACCTGGCCCGGTCACGGCCGGTTCTGGTCACACCTGGTGAGCGACGTCTCGTACGCCGAACTGCACGCCTTCGCCGCGGGCCTCGGACTGCCTCCCCGCGCCTTCGAGCGGGACCACTACGACGTGGTCGCGGAACGCTACGAATCGGCGATCACCGCCGGCGCGGTGCCGGTCACTTCCCGGGAGATCGTTGCCCGGCTGACCGCGGCCGGTCTGCGTCGCCGAAAGGTCTCCCGGCTGGCGGCTCCCGGCTGACGGGTCCGGCCGTTTGCGCGCACAACGGACCAGACGGCTCGGATCCGGCCGCTTCTCGGGCCGTTTGCGCGCACAACGGACCAGACGGCCACAAGCGCCCCGGCCGCCGACCCGGGCCTACCCTCGCCGGGCGGATTGGAGGACCGTGGAGGATGGTGCCGACGCCATTTCAAGGAGAGTCCCATATGACTGCGTGTGTCCATCTCGCTGCCGCCCCGCTGACCCCACCGCCGGCCGACTTCGAGCCGTTCTGCGAGGACTGCGCCCTGGACGGAGGCGAGTGGCTGCATCTGCGCCGCTGCCTGGAGTGCCAGCACATCGCCTGCTGTGACTCCTCGCCCAGTCGGCATGCGTCGGCGCACTCCCGCGCCACCGGTCACCCGGTGATCACCTCGGCCGAGCCGGGGGAGTACTGGCGCTGGTGTTTCGTCGATGAGGTGGGTGCATGACGGCAGCCAGCCCCGAGACTCGCGCCGAACGGGTCGCCCGGCCGGTGCTGCTGACCGTCGACGACGACCCGAGCGTTTCCCGCTCCGTGGCCCGGGACCTGCGGCGCCAGTATGGCGAGAACTACCGGATCCTGCGGGCCGACTCCGGCGCGGAAGCCCTGGACGTGATCAAGGAACTCGTGCTCCGCGGCGAACCGGTCGCCACCATCCTCGCCGACTACCGGATGCCTCAGATGAACGGCGTGGAGTTCCTCGAGGCCGCGATGGATCTGGTGCCGCAGGCCCGGCGGGTGCTGCTCACCGCGTACGCCGACACCAGCGCGGCGATTGCGGCGATCAATGTGGTCGACGTCGACCACTACCTGCTCAAGCCGTGGGAGCCGCCGGAGGAAAAGCTCTATCCGGTGATCGACGAACTGCTCGAGGTCTGGCAGCGCGAAGGGCGACCGGCCGAGCACAAGATCAAGATCCTGGGCCATCCGTGGTCGCAGGCCTCCTACGAAGTACGCGACTTCCTGGCTCGCAACTTGGTTCCCTATCGCTGGTACAACGTCGACGATCCCGACGGAGCGCGGCTGCTGGCTGCCGCCGGCGCCACCAGCAACCAGGCGCCGGTGGTGATCACCACCGACGGCGCTCCGCTGATCCAGCCGGGCCTGCTCGACCTGGCCAATGCCGTCGGTCTCAACACCATGCCCCAGGGCGAGTTCTACGACGTGGTGATCGTCGGCGGGGGTCCGGCCGGACTGGGCGCGGCGGTGTACGCGGCATCAGAAGGACTCAAGACCGTCATCGTGGAGCGGGCGGCAGCGGGCGGCCAGGCCGGTCAGAGCTCGCGGATCGAGAACTACCTCGGCTTTCCCGACGGCGTCGCCGGTGATCAGCTCACCGAACGGGCCCGCCGCCAGGCACTCCGTTTCGGAGCCGAACTGCTGACGGCTCGAGAAGTCGTCGGGCTCGAACTGAAGGGGCCGGCCCGCCAGGTGATCTTCGACGACGGCAGTTCGGTGCTCGCCCACTCGGTGGTGCTGGCCACCGGGGTCAGCTATCGGCAACTCGAGGCCTCCGGCGCTGATCATCTGGTCGGCCGCGGTGTCTATTACGGCTCGGCGGCCACCCAGGCCCAGGCCTGTGCGAATCAGCACGTGATCATCGTCGGTGGGGCCAATTCGGCCGGTCAGGCCGCGGTCTTCTTCTCCCGGCACGCCGCCCAGGTGACCATGGCCGTCCGGGGCGACTCGCTTCAGCGGTCGATGTCGAGCTACCTGATCGAGCAGATCGCCGCGATCGACAACATCGACGTCCGGCTGAACACCTGGGTGCTGAAGTGCGATGGCCAAGATCATCTGCAGTGCGTGACCCTGCGTCGAGAATGACGGCGGTCAGCAGGTCGTCGACGCCGGCCACCTGTTCGTGTTCATCGGCGCCGCGCCGCTGACCGACTGGCTGCCCGACGACGTGCAGCGCGACGCCGCGGGCTTCGTGATCACTGGCCCCGAACTGACCGCCGGCGGAAAACGCCCGCGGGGTTGGGATCTGGACCGTGATCCCTATCTGCTCGAGGCCAGTGTGCCGGGCGTCTTCGTGGCCGGCGACGTCCGCGCCCAGTCGGTCAAGCGGGTCGCCTCAGCCGTCGGCGAGGGCGCACTGGCCGTGACCTTGGTTCACCGGTATCTTGCGGAACAGTAGGAGAATGATCATGGAAGACACCCCCCGCCTCAGTCCTTCGGAGCTGCGGACGCTGTTCCTGTTCGAGTCCCTCGAGGATGATCAGCTTGCCTGGCTGAGTGAACACGGCCGCTGCGAGACACGGCCGGCGGGCGAGGAGGTCTACACCGAGGGCGAACCGGCGACCTGCTTCTTCGTACTGCTGTCGGGCACCATCTCGATGCATCGGCGGGTGGAGGACACCGACGTCGAGACCGTGCGGACCAACCAGCGGGGCGTGTACGCCGGCGCAACCCAGTCGTTCCTGCAGAATTCGGACGAGGAGCCCTATCTGACCTCGGTCCTGGCGATCACCGACAGCGACTTCTGGGTCATCGGCGCGGTCGAGTTCGGCGACAAGATCCGCGAGTGGTTCCCGATGGCCATGCACATGCTCGAAGGCATGACCATCGGCTTCCGGGCCAGCCAGGCGATCGTCGGCCAGCGGGAACGGCTGCTGTCGCTCGGTCGGCTGTCGGCCGGCCTGACCCACGAGCTGAACAACCCGGCCGCGGCTGCCGTACGGGCCACCGCCAGCCTGCGCGAACGGGTGAGCAAGATGCGCGGCAAGCTCGCGCACCTGGCGACCGCCGACGTCGACCCGAAGGCTCTGGTCGCCCTGACCGAGCTTCAGGAGGCGGCGGTGGAGAAGATGGCCAAGGCGGAGAAGCTGTCCCCGATGCAGGTCAGCGCGGCCGAGGACGAGCTCAGTGACTGGCTCGATGATCATGGTGTGGCCGACGGTTGGGATCTGTCGCCGGCGCTGGTGGCGGCCGGGGTGAACACCGACTGGCTGGACGAGATCGCTGATACCGTGCCCGCCGAGCTCCTGGCCGACGGCATCCACTGGGTCTCGTACGCGCTCGAGACTGAACAGCTCATGGTCGAGATCGAGGACTCGACGACCCGGATCTCCACGTTGGTCGGGGCGGCCAAGCAGTACTCGCAGATGGACCGCGCCGCCCATCAGGACATCGACGTGCGGGACGGATTGATCAGCACCTTGATCATGCTCGGGCACAAGATCAAGGATTCGGGCAAGATCACGTTGATCAAGGAATTCGACGAGTCACTGCCGCTGATCCCCGCCCATCCGGCCGAGCTGAACCAGGTCTGGACGAACCTGATCGACAACGCCGTCCAGGCCATGCCTGACGGCGGCACGCTGACCGTCCGCACCCGACGAGACGGCGGGTGCGTGCTGGTCGAGATCTGCGACACCGGGGTCGGAGTGCCGAAGGAGTTGCAGCAGAAGATCTTCGAGCCGTTCTTCACCACCAAACCGGTCGGTGAGGGAACGGGGCTCGGCCTGGACATCTCCTACCGGGTCGTCGCTCAGCGGCACGGCGGCGACCTGCGGGTTGTGTCCCAGCCCGGCGACACCCGGTTCCAGGTCCGGCTGCCCATCAAGGAACCGCCCTCGATCAGCTGACCACTGCGGCTCAGGCGGCGAGTGCGGTCGGCAGATCGGCCGCGTGGACCACCACCAGCGAGGTGACCGCCCGGGTCAGGCAGACGTAGAGCCGCCGGAGTCCGGTCACCTCGTCGGGTTCGCCCGCGACGATGTCCGCGGGCTCCAGCAGCACCACGTGGTCGAACTCGAGCCCCTTCGCCAGGGACGCCGGGACCAGATCGAGCCGGGCGTCGAAGAACTGTTCGTCCTCGCCCAGCAGGTCGTAGCGGAGCCGGTGTCTCTCCATCAGGCGACGCACCCGGGTCACGGCAGCGTCGGGCACGATGACACCGACGGTGCCCTCGTTGGTCAGTGCCGTCCCGATCGCCTCGATCAGCGACTCCTCGATGCGGCCGGTCGACCGCAGATCCAGTTCGCCGCGGTGCCGGCGGACCGAGTGGGGCGGGGTCAGAGCCGGGGCGATGGTCGGCAGCAGCCGGGCGGCGAAGTCGATCACCGCACCAGGCACCCGGAAGCCGGCGACCAATTCCTCGAGCACGGCATCCGGATGCCCGAGGTGGTGCAGGCTCTCGGTCCAGGAACGGGTCGCCCACGGAGTGGTCGCCTGAGCAAGATCACCGAGTACGGTGACCGAGCCGGTGCTGGCCCGGCGGCCGACCGCGCGCAACATCATCGGCGACAGATCCTGGGCCTCGTCGAGAATCACGTGCCCGAGGCTCGGGGTCCGGCTGAGCAGGTCCGCGGCCTCGTCGATCAAGATCACGTCGGCGAGCGACCATCGGGCGGCACCGATCGATCGGGCCGGCCGCTTCATCATGATCAACTGCTGTTCCTCGGCGGTCAGGATGCCGCTGGCTGCGGTTTCGAGGAACTCGGCGTCGGTCAGCAGTCGCAAGATCAACTTCGCCGGCTGCAGCGCCGGCCAGAGCGCGGCCGCGTACGCCTTAACGGGTTGGCTGCGGGCCACCGCGTTCTGGACCCGGTCGTCGGGGGAGTCGCCGGCGGCTTCCATCCGCAGCAGCACCTGGTGCGCGAGCCGGTGCGGGAGCATCGCCCGGCCGGCCTCGTACCGGACACCGCGGTGCTGCAGTTCCATGATCATCTCGTCGGCGAGGTAGCCACCGACCCGCCACTGGTGGGCGCCGCGTGGCACCACGAGTGGCGCAGTGGCTCGACCGCAGATGGCCCCAGACCGCGCGCCGCAGCACTTCGGCCATCCGGGGGTCGCCCTTGATCAACGCGGCCGGGACCGGGTCGCAGTCCTCGGATCGTCGTCCCGTTCGCCTTGCACACCAGGGAGACGACGGTCGCCTGGGTGGCGTCGATCTCGCCGAGGGCCGGAAGCACGTCGCCGATGTAGGACAGGAAGCTGTCGTTGGGGCCGACCACCAGGACGCCGGAGCGGGCCAGTTGATCACGGAACGCGTACAGCAGGTACGCCGCGCGGTGCAGCCCGACCGCGGTCTTCCCGGTGCCGGGCGCGCCCTGCACGCAGAGTGACTGGCTCAGGCCGGCCCGGACGATGGTGTCCTGCTCCGGCTGGATGGTGGCGACGATGTCGCGCATCGGGCCGGTGCGGGGCCGCTCGATCTCCGACTCCAGGATGTCGGATGCCCCGACGGCATTCGCGTCGGCGAGGTCCTCGTCCTCGTACGCGGTCAGCCGACCGTGCGAGAAGCCGAATCGGCGGCGCCGGCGCACGCCCATGGGCTCGCCGGGCCGGGCCTGGTAGAACGGGCGCGACATGCCGGCCCGCCAGTCGATCACCATCGGCTCACCGCCCGACTCGCCGGTCACGTGCCGGCGGCCGATGTAGAGGGTCTCGTCCTGGTCCGCGCCCAGCGTCGCGTCGTAGTCCAGCCGGCCGAAGAAGAGCGGCACCGTCGGGTCGTCCTGCAGGCTCTTCATCCGCCGGTACAGCGTCTGCTTCAGGTGCTCGGTCGAGACGTGGTCGCCGCCGATCGCCTGCAGACCCGCGGTGTGCTCGCGCATCCGGGCGCAGTGCCGCACGCGACTCGGCCAGATGGGCCCGCTCGGCGTCCAGTGCCTCGGCGGATTTTTCGGGCATGCGAGGTTCTCCGATGCGAATCGGTCGGGGTGGCGGTGCTCGGTCACGCTACCCGTTGTGCACCCGCGCGTCCACGGGTTAATAGGGTGTGCACCGTGACACCAGAGGAGACAGCGCGGTCGTACGTGCCCAAGGAAGACCCGGCCGACCGGCCGCGGACGACCCGGCAGACGGTTCGGGTGATCTTGATCGACCACGACAAGACCCTGCTGTTCGAGGACAGCGACCCCGGCATCCCGGACTCGCACTGGTGGGTGACGCCGGGCGGCGGGGTCGACGAGGGGGAGTCCCAGGAGCAGGCGGCGATCCGCGAGGTGCGGGAGGAGACCGGCTACGCGCTGACCGAAGCCGATCTGCTCGGACCGATCGCCATCCGACACGTCGTACACGGCTACTCCGACCAGGTCATCGAGCAGGACGAGTCGTTCTTCCTGGCGATGGTGTCGCCGTTCGAGGTGGACGTCTCCGCCCACACCGAGGATGAGCGGTTGACCCTGCTGCAGTACCGCTGGTGGTCCCACGACGACTTGCGGCACACCGACGAGTGGATCTGGCCGCACGAACTCGTCGAACTCTGGTCCCTGGCCGGCGAGCCGGACTCGTGGCCGGTCGACCTCGGCACCCAGGAGGAGTCCACGGTCCTCGACGTTGGCTGACCGCGCCCGGCCGATCGGGGAACAGGTCAGTCGGCGGCGAGGGCGTCAGTCGCGTCCATGATGCGATAGCCGTAGCCCTGTTCGGCGAGGAAGCGCTGCCGGTGGGCGGCGAAGTCGGCGTCGACGGTGTCGCGGGCGACCACGGCGTAGAAGCGAGCGGTCACGCCGGCGGACTTCGGGCGCAGGATGCGGCCGAGCCGCTGCGCCTCCTCCTGGCGGGAGCCGAACGCTCCGGAGACCTGGATCGCCACCTGGGCCGATGGCAGGTCGATGGAGAAGTTGGCCACCTTGCTCACCACGAGCAGGTCGATCTCGCCGGTGCGGAACGCCTCGTAGCGCATCTCGCGCTGGCGTACGGTCGTCTCTCCGGTGATCAGCGGCGCATCCAGCCGGGCGGCCAGATCGACGAGTTGATCGACGTACTGCCCGATGACCAGTGTCGGCGTGCCTCGGTGCTTGGCCACCAGTTCGACGACGACGTCGGTCTTGGACTCGGCGGTGGACGCAAGCCGATACTTCACGTCCGCCTCGGCGACGGCATAGGTCATCCGCTCCGCCTCGGTCAGCGTGACCCGCACCTCGATGCAGTCGGCCGGCGCGATGTAGCCCTGGGCCTCGATGTCCTTCCACGGCGCGTCGAACCGCTTGGGGCCGATCAACGAGAAGACGTCGCCCTCGCGGCCGTCCTCGCGGACCAGGGTCGCGGTCAGCCCGAGCCGTCGCCGGGCCTGAAGATCGGCGGTCATCCGGAACACCGGAGCCGGCAGCAGGTGCACCTCGTCGTAGATGATCAAGCCCCAGTCGCGGGCGTCGAAGAGGTCGAGGTGCGGGTGGACGCCCCCGCGCTTGGTCGTCATCACCTGGTAGGTCGCGATGGTGACCGGCCGGATCTCCTTCTTGGCGCCGGAGTACTCGCCGATCTCCTCCGCCGTCAACGACGTCCTCTTGATCAACTCATCGCGCCACTGGCGGGCCGACACGGTATTGGTGACCAAGATCAACGTCGTCGCCTGGGCCCGGGCCATGGCTGCCGCTCCAACGATGGTTTTCCCTGCTCCACAAGGAAGAACGACGACGCCAGAGCCGCCGTGCCAGAACGAGGCCGCGGCCTGGTCCTGATACGGCCGCAACTCCCAGCCGGTCTGGTCAAGATCAACAGCGTGCGCCTCGCCGTCGACGTAGCCGGCCAGATCCTCCGCCGGCCAGCCGAGCTTCAGCAGCACCTGCTTGAGGTGTCCACGCTCGCTGGCGTGCACGATCACCGAGTCCTCGTCGATCCGGGCCCCCACCAGTCCCTTGACCTTGGCGCTGCGCAACACCTCGGTCAGCACCGGCCGGTCGGTCGTCACCAGGACCAGGCCGTGGGTCGGGTGCTTCTCGATCCGCAGCCGGCCGTAGCGGTCCATGGTGTCGGCGACGTCGACCAGCAGCGCCGTCGGCACCGGGTAGCGGCTGTAGGTGAGCAGTGTGTCGACGACCTGCTCGGCATCGTGACCGGCGGCCCGCGCGTTCCACAGCCCGAGCGGGGTCAGCCGATAGGTGTGGATGTGCTCCGGCGCCCGCTCCAGCTCGGCGAACGGTGCGATCGCGATCCGGCAGGCATCGGCTGCTTCATGATCGACCTCGAGCAGCAGGGTCCGGTCGGACTGCACGACGAGCGGCCCGGGACCATCCAGTGGTGCCGCCATCAGCGCGTCTCGTCGGGGGACTCGGAGCCCACGCTCGCTGCTTCGCCGGCGGCGGGCGAGGTCGCCCCGCCGTTCGGCTGGCTCGCCGAGGGATCGGGGGTCGGGCTCTTCGACGGGTCCGGGCTCGGGGTGGGCGTCGAATTCGGCGTCGGGCGGGTCACGACGAAGGCCGGGGAACTCGTGCTCTGGTTGCCCGCCGCGTCGACGGCCCGGATCTGCACGACGTGCTGGGCCTCGTCGTCGTTGAACCAGCGCAACTCGACGTGCGTCTCAGCGGTGCTGGCCACCGGAAAGCCGTCGAGCCAGATCTTGTAGCCGACCACGCCGACGTTGTCTGTGGTGGCTGACCAGTTCAGCGCCAGCCGGTCGCGGGTGGCCGTCGGCGGCTCCATCTCGCGGACCGGTGCCGGCGCCTGTTCGTCGCGACCGTCGCTGGCGTCGTACGCCGTGGATCCGTGGGTCGCCTTCTTGTCACGGGCGGGCCGCTGCTTGGTGTCGAAGGTCGGCGGTGCGCTGCGGGGAGTGGTCGAGGCGTCGGTTCGTTCGCCGTCCGGTCCAGGGGCGGTCCGGTCGTCGCCGGTCGACGCGGTCTGCCGGCCCTGGCCGGCCGAGCGCGCCGGCGGGACTTCCCGTCGGCTCGTCGGACACCGGCTGCCGACCGATCTGATCGGGCGAGCGGGCCAGGCTGGGCATGAGATAAAGCGATCCGACGCCGAGCGCGCACACGCCGAAGACGATCATTCGTCTGATGGTCGAGGCCCGCACCGACACAGTCTACGGTCCCGATGGCGCCGGAATGACCGACGAGATGCGCGCCAGCGGAATCGTGATCACCTGCGCGCTGGCCCGATCGACGGCTCGGACCGACCCCGCTTCCAGGTCGAGCGGAGCGAGATCGCGCTCGGTCGGACGGCCGTCAGCCGAGACGTAGACCACCCGTACGGCCAGCGCCTCCCGGGTGGCCAGCCGCAGCTGGTCCAGCGTGTCTTCGGTGATCGAGCCGTCGACCGGCTCAGGGACGGGACGGGCCCGTTCGGCGGCCAGCAGCGCTGCGGCGATCTCGGCGGCCGGCCGTACGCCCGCTCCGGACCGCGACCGTGGCCGGCTCACCCGCTGGGCCGCCGGAGCGGAGACGATCGTGCCGCTGGCGTCCTCGACGGCGGGGGTCTGGCCGAGCTCGTGCAGCAGGCTGACCAACTCGGTTTCCTCGACGGCGGCGATCAGCACGCCCGGTGCGATCTGCCGGAGTCCGAACGCGGCGGCGGACGGATGGTTCAGCAGCAACGCAGCCTGGGCCTCGTCGGCCACCCGCAGGTACGACCCGGCCGGACCGACCCGGATGCTGCCGTGCCGCCGTTGCACGTCGTCGACCAGATACTGCAGCGGCTGCGGTACGCCGGTGGAGGAGTGTTCGGCGAGCCAGCGGTGAACGTCATCGGCCGACCAGCCGGCATCGAAAGCCCGGCGCATCGACGCCGCGCTGAACCGGAAGACCCCGCCGCCACCGCGGGATTCCTGATCGGCGAGCAGCCGCAGGTCGCGGGCCACGCCGTACGCCAGCGGTCCCGGCGCCACGGCGGTGAGATCGGCCTGGATGACGATCCGGTCCACCGGTTCGGGGAACAGCGTTCGCAGGCGATCCGGCATCGGCTTTTCGGGCTGCAGCGGAAGTTCGGCGAATGCCGTCACCGCGCCGAGCGCGACCAGCCCGAGCCACGAAGCTTCCCGCCAGGTCCAGTCGACCACGATCGCGGCGGTGAGCCGACCCGAACCGCCTGCCGCCAGCCGGGGGTGGTGCCATGCGATGGTTTCGGCGAGTGCGGCCAGATCGAGCACCGCACCGGTGCCGGCCCGCGCGGCGACCTGCAGCACGGATCGCCGCCAACCGGGTGCCGCGGGTGCCTCGGCCTCTGGTCCGAGGGCGTGTGCACCAGGCTCGGCCGACACGGCGTAGAACCGCTCGGCATCCAGCCACGCCTCCGCCAGGAGGCGCCACCGGACCGCGGCGTCGCGCGCCAGCCAGCGGTCGTACTCCGTGGTCGGCAGCAAGGCGTAGGTCGTCCCGGTGGCCAGCAAACCGGCCGTCGTCGCACATTCCACGACGAACACGGCATGGGCCAGATCGGTGCCGAGCCGTCGGGCCAGCGCGGCGCCGTCGCGCGTCGACAGCCCTCCCGTCCGGAGGAGCTTGTGCGGCTCGTCCTCGACCGCGCGAGCCACCAGTTCGACGTCGTGCAGCAGTCCGAACGCGGCGCCGGCTGCCGCCCCGTCATGATGCCGGCGGGCGCGCTCGTCGAGGTCGGTGCTGACCAGTGCGGGAGGCTCGGGCGGGACGGGCTTGGCGGTGAACCGGCCGGAGCGGAGTCGCCAGGAGACCTCTCGCGGCAGGATCACCTTGTCGGCGTCCAGCGGCCGCAGGAGTTGCCGACTGAGCAACCGCTCGACCGGGGTCTTGGCGGTGGCGAGGCTGACCGGGCGCGCGGCGTTTCGGACCGCCCCCGTCGGTGCCCACATGAGTCGCTCCAGCACGGCGAGATCATCGGCGCCGCACGCCGCCAACTCGGCGTCCATCCGGGAAGTCGACAGCGGACGCGGCGAGACGGGCGCGAGTCCGCCGGGATAGGGCAGTTGGGCCTCGCGTACCGGCCGCACCAGGTGCAGTTGGTCGTCGTCGCCCCACAGCAGTGCCCGCGACCGGAGCTCGTCGAGGGCCCGGGTGACCGCGTCGGGCTGGCCGGCCAGCAGCGCGGTCAGCTCGGCACTGGTCGTCGGATCAGGCAGCGCAGCCAGTGCCTCGACCACCACCCGTTGCCAGGCGTTCAGGCCGTCCAGGGCGCGGCTGATCGAGGACGTGGTGGTCGATCGACCCGCGAGCTCGGCCAGATCGAGCGGTGGGGGCGAACCGAGGTCCGGCCGCTGTTCGATGAGTTCCGTCAGGGCCTCGGGGGTCAACTCCCGCAGGGCCTCCGGCAAGGTGCGGGGGCGGGTTGTGCGCACGGACTCACTATCTCCACGGGGTGGGGTCGGGTGGCCGGCGATCGATGTCGTTGGTGACCAGACCATGACGGACGATCGCCAGGGTGGCCACGAGTAGTCCCCAGCAGATCCACAGCGCGCAGATCCCGAGGTAGCGCCACCACTCGGTGAATCCGGCCTCGCTCGTCATCGATCCCAGGATCGCGAGCAGGCCGAAGGTGCCGAGTCCGACTCCGAATGCCGTGCGCACCCGCTTGCCCGAAACCCACACGCGCCGGGAGAGACCCCAGCTGACGAGCAGCATCACCGGTGCGATCACGTAGATCAGTCCACCGATCAGCAGGCAGATGCACAGGCCGGGCGTGGCCGCGGCGAATACCGCTCGGGCACCCTGCTCCCTGGTGTCCGGCGCTTGCCCGTAGGGGCCTGGTCCGAACCAGGCGGGGGTGCCCGGGGTCGGCATGCCACCGTGACCGGAGACGGGCGGGCTGGTCAGGACCATCGGTTGCTCCGGGGCAGGCCATGGCCCGGTGGTCGGTGCTCCCCACGACCCACTGCTCGAGCCGCTCGGCGGATTCCAGTGCAAGGCGCCCCAGGCCGAGTCGGAGGTCATCGTGCTGGACGCCACGTCGAACGGCGTCTGAGGATCTCGACGCGCCTCGATGATCGGATGCAATGCTTCGAGCGGCGCCACGGGGGCACTGGGATCGGCGAACGACGGCCGGTCCTTGGGCGCCAGCGCGGCCATCTGCTGGACGGGCGCGGCCGTCGACAGCGGACCCACGTCCGGATGTTGGAACTCACTGGGCCGCTCGACCGGCGCGTACTCCGGTCCGTCCTCCCAGGTCGCCATGCAGTCATCGTAGACGGGCGGACCACGGCTGATCCCGCTGCGAACGGCGGAATTCGTTCCATCCCGGCAATCTGGGTTGGGGGCACGCTCGGAAAGCCGATAGGCTTGGCGTCTCAGTTTCGGATGTAAAAAACGTGTGCCGGCAGGCCGGTCACCGTCAAGTGAGGTTGGACGACGTGCCGGTTGGCAAGGTGAGGTTCTATGACGCCGAGAAGGGTTTCGGCTTCCTGACCAAGGATGAGGGTGGGGACGTCTACGTACGCGCCACCGCGCTGCCCCCCGGCGTGACGACCCTGAAGGCCGGCCAGAAGGTCGAGTTCGGCGTCGTCGAGGGCCGCAAGGGCGAGCAGGCACTGTCGGTGCACGTGCTCGAGGCGCCGCCGTCGCTTGTCCAAGGCGCACCGCAAGCCGCCGGAGGACATGATGGTGATCGTCGAGGACCTGATCAAGATGCTCGACTCTCTCGGCAACAACTACCGCCGGGGCCGGCACCCCGACGCCAAGACTGGACCCAAGGTCGCCTCGGTGCTGCGCGCTGTGGCCGACGAGCTGGAGCTCTAAGCTCCGCGACGTCAATCACGAGTGCGGTGTGAGTTAGATTCGTTACCCGAATTCAAGCCGTGCTGACCGCCCGCAGACGCGCACAACGGAACAAGCCCGTCATCCGCTGAAACGTGCCCGCAGCCGACGGGTGCCAGGTGCCCATTTGACACCATGGCGACCAGACGCTTCCGAACTGCCAGAATGTCGCTATGGCTCCAAGCACCCGATCGATCAAGCCCGACCCCGCCTGCCTGGCGGCGGTCGACCTGGCGCGTGCCGCGGCCGAGGAGACGGCCGGTGTGATGGGCGTCGGCGATCATCTTGGCGCGCAGGCCGACGACGACCGCGTGGTCAGCCACTTCTTCGCCTGTCCGCATCCGGGATATCGAGGTTGGCGCTGGTCGGTGACCGTGGTGCGGGCCTCACGGGCCAAGATCATCACGATCAACGAGGTGGTGCTGCTTCCCGGTGACGAGGCGCTGCTGGCCTCGGACTGGGTTCCGTGGGCCGAGCGGATCCAACCGGGTGACGTGACGCCGGGACTACTGATGCCGGCGGCCGGCGACGACCCGCGGCTCGAGCCGGGCTTCAGCGGTGGCGAATCGGCTGCCGACAGCGATCCGGCCGAGCAGAGCCTGATGCGTTCGGTGGTGGCTGAGCTCGGACTCGGCCGGGAGCGAGTGCTGTCGGCGATCGGCCGGGACGAGGCGACCGAGCGCTGGCTGGCCGGAGACAGCGGGCCGGACAACCAGCTCACCAAGCTCGCCCCCGGCGTCTGCGAGACCTGCGGGTTCTTCGTCCGGCTCAGCGGTTCGCTGGGGGTTCGGTTCGGTGCGTGCGCCAACGCGTACTCCGCCTCCGACGCCATGGTCGTCAGTGTTGACCATGGCTGCGGCGCGCATTCCAGCGTGGTGGCCGAGGACCGGGGCGAGGATTTGCCGGCAACGGTGTGGGAAACCATCGAGTGGGATCCGGTCGTCTCGCTGTTCGACTGATCCGCCCGGCAGAATGTGGCCATGACCGAGCCGACCCCTGACGCCACCGACGAGGTCGAAGACATCCGGCGCGTGGTCGCGGCGTACGTGGCCGCCGGCGCCGACGAGTCAGTGCAGCGGGTGATCACCGCAGTGAATCGGCTCTCCCGGCGGCTGAACCGCTGGTACGACCGGCAGCTCGCCGCGCTCGGCATCAACCTCGGGGAGTGGATCGTGCTCGAACAACTGGCCCGGACGACGGGTGACGAGCCGCTGACCCCGAGCCGGCTGGCCGCGGCCAGCAACATCGCCCCCTCGTCCATGACGCACCGGTTGGATCGGCTCGCCGCCCGCGGACTGATCGATCGGGAAGCCGACCCCACGAACCGAACCCGCATCCTCGTCCGGCTGACCGATGCCGGGTACGAGATCTATGCCAAGGCCATCCGGGGCGCCGACCTGGTGGAATCAGACCTGCTGGCCAGCTTGAACGCCGACCAGGTCGACGAGCTCGGCGAACTGCTGGAACACGTCATCGCCGGCCTGGAGGACGCCAACCTCTAACTGCGCCCGCGCGGCGTCAGGATTCGCGGGTCTCCGCGCTCGACGCATTCGTCGATACCAGCAGTACGCCAGACCGATCAGCCCGAGAACGAATCCGCTGATGCTGATCGCGGTCCAGCTTTCGTGGCCGTGGGTCTGCAACCAACCGCGAAAGACCAGGCAGGCGATACTCGCGAGGGCGAACAGCGCGGTGCCGACGGTGACGACGGCTAGCCCATCCACGTCGACGGCGGGCACCGGAGCCTGCACCAGGATGTGATGGTCCGCCTTCTCGCCCATGTCGATCATGGTACGGCCGGGCGAAGCGTCATCCCGTGGGCGGAGGCAACGCCATCCCGGGGACGGACGATCTTCGCCGGTCAAAGGCCGATGATCAGGCCATGACCAAACTCAGCGGGGAACTCAGCCGGCTGGTCGATGCCAATGTGCTGTCCCTGGCCCAGTCGCAGGGTGTCGAAGCTGCCGCCCGCGCCGATCTGCTCGAGGCGCTCGAGTCCGCCCGGCCGGCACCGATGCCGCGCGAGAGTTCCCGCAGCACGGTGCTGGAGGTGCTCGGCTACGCCGGCGGCGCCTTGCTGCTCGGTGCGGTGATCTTCCTCGGCGTCTCGTTCTGGGATGAGCTCGAGCGTCCGGCCCGGATCGGGGTCGCTCTGGCTTCCTTCCTGGTTCCGGCGGCCGGGGGTGCGGCTCTGGTGACCTGGCGGACCCGTCCCGAGCTGGGCCGGGTTCTGCTGGCGCTGGCCTGCTTCACCGCGGGCTTCGCCTGGACGGTGATCGCCGAGGACGAGAAGCTGGTCGGTACCGCGGTCGTGATCGTGGCCACCTCGCTGGCCGGCGTGCTGCTGCTCCGGGCAGGTGCCTTCCTGATCCCGGGCTGGTCCGGTGCGATGATGCTGGTCACCGCGCTGGTGCTGAATGTGATCGACGACGGCCGGACCGATGACGATCAGTTCCAGGCGATTCCGGTGCACCTGGCCATCGGCTTCCTCGTCGTTGCGGCGATCTTCACCGCGGCCGGCTTCGTGATGAGCAAGACACTGGCCTGGACGCTGGCCGGCCTCAGTGGCGGCGCGGCCAGCATCGGCCTGCAATTCGACGAAACCCGGGGTGACTGGCTGTCCCTGGTGGTGAGCACGGTGATCGTCGCGATCCTGTTCTTCGGCTTCGTGATGATCCGGCGGCACGCGCTGGCGGCCGTCGGCTGCCTCATCCTGCTGAGCGTCTGGCCCGCCTCGCTCTATCGGATCACCGACAGCGAGCTCGGCGCCGCCCTCGGCCTGGTCGCGGCCGGCGGCGCACTGATCCTGACCGTGGTGCTGATGTCGCGTCGGCGGCGCACCCGCACCGGCACATCGGATATGCAAGCTATTTAGCACTTGAAATTAGCAATGCTAAGTATTAGCCTTGCTTGAGTGCCAACCCGCTACGACCTCTCGCCCGCCGGCCTCGCGCACGAACTGCGCCCGTCGGTGATGCGACTGGCCCGTCGGCTCCGGCAGATGCGTGACGACTCGGTCGATCTCAACTCCAATCAGCTCTCGGCCATGTCGGTCCTGCTCAACAGCGGGGACCAGTTGATGGGAGAACTGGCCGCGGCGGAGAAGGTGCAGCCGCCCTCGATGACCCGGATCGTCAACGGGCTCGAGGAGCGCGGGTTCGTGACCCGCCGCGCCCAGCCGGGCGATCGGCGGCAGTGCCTGGTCACCCTGACCGAGCGCCGGTCGCAAGGTGCTGCTCGCCAACCGGCGGCGACGCGACGAGTGGCTGGCGGTGCGGATCGCCGAACTCGCCCCCGATGAGCGGGAGGTACTCCATCAAGCCATCGACATCTTGGAAAAGGTGAATCACGCGTGAGCGTCGACACCGAGCAGGCAACGTCTGAGGACGTCGCCAGCAAAGGCGGCATGTTCAGTGCCCTCGTCAACCGCAACTACCGGATCTACCTGGCCGGCTCCTTCGGCTCCAACATCGGGACCTGGATGCAGCGCGTCGCCCAGGACTGGTTGGTGCTCGAGCTCTCGGGCGGGTCCGGCGTGGCCATCGGCATCACCACCGGCCTGCAGTTCCTGCCGATGCTGCTGCTCAGCCCGTACGGCGGGCTGATCGCCGACCGCTTCGACAAGCGGCGCATCCTGATCATCACCCAGTCCTGGCTGGCCCTCTGCGCCATCGTGCTCGGTCTGCTGGCCATCACCGGCCACGCCACCACGATGCACGTCTATGTCCTGGCCCTGCTCTTCGGCGTGGGCACCGCCTTCGACAACCCGGCCCGGCAGAGCTTCGTCTCCGAGGTCGCCGGAGCCGCGCACCTGCCCAACGCCATCGGCCTCAATTCGGCCACCTTCCACGCGGCCCGGATCGTCGGCCCGGCGGTCGCCGGAATTGTCATCGCCGCGTTCGGCACCGGCTGGGCGATCCTGGCCAACGGACTGACCTACGCCGCCTTCATTGCTGCCCTTCGGCTCATCGACGGCAAACGGCTGAACATCGTGCCGCCGGCGGTCCGCGCCAAGCGGCAGATCCGCGAAGGCATCAACTATGTCCGCCAGCACCGGGAGATCCTGCTGGTGATGTGGGTGGTCGGATTCGTCGGCATGTTCGGGATGAACTTCCAGATGACCAGCGCCCTGATGGCGCAGCAGCAGTTCCACCGCGGTCCGCAGGAGTACGGCATCCTCGGCACGCTGATGGCGGTCGGTTCGCTGTCCGGCGCGCTGATCGCGGCCCGCCGGCGGATCGCGCCGCGGGGTCGCTTCGTGGTGCTGATGGCCAGCGCTTTCGGTCTGGTCGAGATCGTCACCGGGCTGATGCCCAATTACTGGTCGTACGCGGCGATGCTTCCGGTGCTCGGCTTCGTCGCCCTGATGACCCTGACGGCATCCAACGCCACGATCCAGCTGGGCGTCGACCCGCGTCTCCGCGGCCGGGTGATGGCCCTCTACATGATGGTCCTGATGGGCGGCACGCCGATCGGGTCGCCGATCCTCGGCTGGGTCGGTGAGGTGTTCGGACCGCGCTGGACGCTGATCGGCGGCGGGGCAGCCACCACCATCGGCGTGTTGGCCAGTGCGTTGGTTCTCCGCCGCGCGGTCCGAGCCCGGCAGCAGCGCGAGAGCGCTGAGGAAGCCTCCGCCGAGCTCGCCTGATCCGAGGGCAATCCCGATCGGCTCCGCCGACGGTGTTTGCACCTTGACTTATATAAGTAAGATCGAATAGATTCCGGGCGTGCACGCGTTCGATGTTCTCGGCGATCCGGTCCGACGGCGGATCCTCGAACTGCTGGCCTCGGGCGAGCAGTCGGCCGGCACGGTGGTCACGGCGATCGCGGCGGAGTTCAAGATCAGCCAGCCGGCCGTCTCCCAGCATCTGCGGGTGCTGCGGGAGGCCGGTTTCGCCTCCGTACGGGCCGAGGGCACCAGGCGCCTGTACGCGGTCGACCCGGGTCCGCTGCGCGAGGTCGATGCCTGGCTCGACCCGTTCCGGGCGTTCTGGGAGCAGCGGCTCGACGCGCTGGGCACTGAACTGGCCCGCGGTAAGCGGGCGCGTAGGCAACTCGATGATCAGAAGGAGAAACCATGATCGACATCGCCCGGCAGATCGCCGCGATCGGCCGCCACGTCGAGCTCGTGAACAGCGGCGGCGAGACCGTGAGCGTCACCATCAGCCGACGCTACGACGCCGACCTGGTGGACGTCTGGAATGCGCTGACCGACCCGGATCGGATCAGCCGATGGATGCTGCCGATCAGCGGTGATCTTCGTCAAGGCGGCTCGTTCTCGCTGGAGGGCAACGCGTCCGGGGAGATCCTCACCTGCGACGAACCCGACCATCTGGTGATCACCTTCGGCGGCCCGACCAGCATCGTCGACCTGCGGCTGACGGCCGAGGGCGGGCAGACGCTGCTGAGTTTCGACCACTCGGTGCCCCTGGAGCTCGCCGGGGGCACCGCCGGTGCGCTGTACGTCGGTCCCGGTTGGGACGGTGCCGTGCTGGCGCTCGGGCTCTATCTCGACGGTGAGCAGGCGGAGGATCCGGTCGCCGCGGCCAACAGCCCGGAGGGTCAGGAGTTCTGTGCCCGGTCGATCGACGCCTGGGTCGCGGAGCTCGAAGCCTCTGGCACCGCGGACGCCGCCACCATCGCGGAGGCCAGGCAGGTCTCGCTCGCCCAGTTCGCTCCCGACCTCGTCTGACGCCTCTCGGCGCCCCGACCATGGCGGCTCCCGGGTGTGTCGGATTCCCACGTATACGTGGGAAACCCGCACTGTACCCAGGAAACTTCCTGGGTACAGCGCCAAGAAAGTGGGTACAGCGGCCCGCCTGCTGAGTGCGCGTTCAGCAGATCCGGGGCAGTTGCTCACCGAGGGGTAGGTCGACGACTCGGGTGCCGCCGAAGGTGGTCCTGGCCACGACCATGCCCGGGTGGTCGGCGACGCACTCGCCGATGACCGCGGCGGCCGATCCGAGGGGATGGGCGCGCATCGCCTCCAGAACGGCGTCCGCGTGCTCGCGGGGCACGAAGGCGACGAGCTTGCCCTCGTTGGCGACGTAGAGCGGGTCCAGGCCCAGCAACGCGCAGGCGTTGCCGACATCGGGCGGCACCGGAATGCTCCGCTCGACGAGCTGGACGCCGACCCGGGCGCTGCGCGCGATCTCGTTCAGCGACGTGCCGAGTCCACCGCGGGTCGGGTCGCGGAGCACGTGCAGATCGGGGCACGACCTTGATCATCGCGGCGACCAGCGGGTGCAGCGCGGCACTGTCGGTGATCATCTGGGTGCCGAACTCCAGACCCTCGCGGACGCTCATGATCGCGATCCCGTGCACCCCGATGTCGCCGCTGACGATGATCACGTCGCCCACCGTGGCGCGGTCCGGCCGGATGTCGACCCCGTCGGGCACCAACCCGACGCCGGCGGTGTTCACGTACACCTGATCACCGTGTCCGGCGTCGACGACCTTGGTGTCGCCGGTGACGATCCGCACCCCCGCGGTCCGGGCCGCGTCGCCCATGTCCTGCGCGACCCGGCCGACCACCGACAGTTCGGTGCCCTCCTCCAGGACGAAGCCGCACGACAGGTGTGAGGGCACCGCGCCGCTCATGGCCAGGTCGTTGACCGTCCCGTTGACGGCCAGATGCCCGATGAACCGCCGGGGAAGAACAGCGGCCGGACGACGAACGTGTCGGTCGAGAACGCCAACCGCACGCCGCCGATCTCGATCACCGCCGAGTCCGTGCTGCCCGCACCGGGCTGCGCCCGAACGCCGGGACGAACAGATGATCGATGAGTTCGGCCGACATCTGCCGCCGCCGCCGTGCCCCATCACGATGTTCGGGCTGTCCCGCAGCGGGAGCGGGCAGGTCCAGCCCTCGAAGTCGAGGGCCGCCCCGTTGAGCACCTCAGACACCGGCCACTTCCCTCGACGCGGTCTTCGGTTCCGGCTCGACCAGCGTGAGCCGGCGATACAGGTAGTAGGCGGCGCAGGCGCCCTCGCTGGAGACCATGGTCGCGCCGAGCGGATTGCGCGGCGTGCACTCCGTGCCGAAGGCCGCGCACTCGTGCGGCTTGATCAAGCCCTGCAGCACCTCGCCGCTGCGGCACACCGTCGACTCCTCGGTGTCGATGCCGCGCGACCTCGAAGCGGTACTCGGCGTCGAACTCGCGGTACTTCTCCGAGAGCCGCCAGCCGCTGTCGCGGGATCACGCCGATGCCGCGCCAGCCCCGGTCGGTCACCTGGAAGACGTCGGTCAGCAGCGCCCGCGCGGCCGGGTTGCCCTTCGGCCGGGACGACCCGCTGGTACGCGTTCTCCAGGACGTGCTCGCCCCGCTCCAACTGCCGCACCGTGCGCCGGATGCCCTCCAGGATGTCCAGCGGTTCGAAGCCGGTCACCACGATCGGTACCTGGAATCGCTCGGCCAGCGGCGGATACTCCTCGGTGCCCATCACGCTGCAGACGTGCCCGGCGGCCAGGAATCCCTGCACCCGACAGGTCGGGCGAGGTCATGATCGCCTCGATCGCCGGAGGTACCCGCACATGGCGAGACCAGCATGGAGAAGTTCGCGACGCCCAGCCGCTTGGCCTGATAGACCGTCATGGCGTTGGGCGGCGCCGTGGTCTCGAAGCCGATGCCGAAGAAGACCACCTCCCGGTCCGGGTTCTCCCGGGCGATCTTCAGCGCGTCCAGCGGTGAGTAGACGACCCGCACATCGCCGCCCTGCGCTCTTGATCCGGAACAGATCCCGGCCGCTGCCCGGCACCCGGAGCATGTCGCCGAACGAGCAGAAGATCACGTCGGGCCGGGAGGCGATCTCCAGTGCCTTGTCGATCAGTTCCAGCGGGGTCACGCAGACCGGGCAGCCCGGCCCGTGGATCATCTCGATCTGGTCGGGGATCAACTGGTCGATGCCGTGCCTGATGATCGAGTGCGTCTGGCCGCCGCAGACCTCCATCAGCGCCCAGGGCTGGGTCACGGTGGCGTGGATGTCGTCGAGCAGCCGCTGCGGCCAGATCGGGATCGTTGAACTCATCGATGTACTTCACTCGTGCACCTCGCGCACATCGTGCCGGGGCGCTCCGGCTTCCTTGGCCGCGCGCGCCCAGGCGTCGCCGAACTCCATCTCCAGCTCACCCAGTCCGTTCGAAGTTGGCCGAGCGTCTCCTTGGCCGACTTCTCGTCCAGCCGCTGCAGGGCGAACCCGACATGCACGATCGTGTAGTCCCCGACCTGCGATGTCGGGCACGAACTCGCAGCAGACCTCCTTCTCCACCCCGCCGAAGTCGACCTTGGCCATCTTGGTGCCGTCCTTCTCCCAGATATCCAGCACCGCGCCAGGTACGGCTAGGCACATCGTGCTCCGTTCCCGGCTCTCCTTGGAATTTGTGCTCCGATGACGAGCTGACCGAGGGCGATGCCGGCGTCGCTCGGCGGCACCTCGGTGATGGCGCAGGACCCGGAAGTCCCGGCCGCAGCAGTCGGTCGACGCACAGCTCGAGTGAGCAGGACGTTGAGGAACACGCCGCCGGACAGGGCCACGGTGTTGATCATGGTCTGGTCCCGCAGGACGAGCGCCACGTCGGCCACCAGATCGGCGACGGCGAGATGGAAACGGGCGGCGATGATCGCCGCCGGCGTTCCGGCGACGCACGTCGTCCGCGGCGGCGCGCGAGCACCGGCATCGGATCGGCGATGATCGCCGAACCCGTCGTGTCGATGGTGAAGCCGTACGCCAGGCCGCGTCCTCGATCGCCGGCCGCGGGCCAGCCCTCGAAGCGCATCGCGGCCTCGGCCTCGTACGCGATCCGGTGGCAGGTGCCGGCCAGCGAGGACATCGCGTCGAACAGCCGGCCCATGCTCGAGGTGGGCAGCGAGTTCAGCCCGGTCTCCAGCTGGCGGCGCCAGCACGGAGCGTTCAGGTCGGTGCACGCGGCGACGCTGGGCAGCCGGCTGTCCCAGTCCAGTCCGGCGGCCGCAGGTGGGACAGGGCCATCCGGCACGGATTGCGTACGCCGGCGTCGCCGCCCGGCAGCAGGGCGTAGCGAAGATGGCCGACCCGCTGGTAGCTGCGGTAGTCCGCGATCATGAATTCGCCGCCCCAGACCGCCTGGTCGTCGCCGTATCCGGTGCCGTCGAACGCGAACCCGATCACCGGTTCGCCGGTGGAAGTCGGTTCTCGGCCATCGCCGAGGCGAGGTGGGCGTGGTGGTGCTGCACCATGATCAACTCGCGGTCTCCCGCTGTGCGCCGTGGCCCAGATGCTGCTCCGGTAGCCCGGATGCCGGTCGGCGACCAGCAGTCTCCGGCCGGACGCCGGTCACCGTCGCACAGCTGATCTTGCGGCCGCCTCGAAAGCCTGCAGGGTGGCGAAGTCGTCCATGTCGCCGACGTGGCCGCTGAGCCACGCGTACCGCCCGTCGCCGACGCAGAACGTGTTCTTCAGGTCCGTGCCGACGGCCAGCGCGGCCGGCACCGGCATCGGCAGCGCGATCGGCAGCGGAGCATAGCCGCGTGATCGGCGGACCGGTAGTTGATCATGATCGGCCGGCGGTCACGGTGCGGTCAGCGCGATCCGGAGCACCGAGTCGTCGCAGGGCACCTGGATCCGCCGGTCGTTGATCAACCACGCGTCGGCGAGCGGCGCGAGCCGGGCCATCGCGTCGTCGTCGTCGGTGACGATGGGCTCGCCCGCGAGGTTGCCGCTGGTCATCACCAGGACCTGCGGGCCGGGCGGATCGCCGGGCAGTCCGAAGAGCAGCCGGTGCACCGGCGTGTAGGGCAGCATGACCCCGAGGTCGGGCGAGTCCGGGGCCACGTCCGGGGCGAGTGGCCGTTCGCGATCTTGCCGCTTGGGCAGCAGGACCACCGGCCGCCGGGGATCGGTGATCAGCCGCAGCTCGGCGGCGTCGAGGTCCACGACCTCAGCCGCCGCGGCCCGGTCGGCGACCATGATCGCGAACGGCTTGTCGCCCCGGTCCTTGCGCTTGCGCAGCGTGCTGACCGCGGTCACGTTGCCGGCGTCGCAGGCCAGGTGATAGCCGCCGATTCCCTTGACGGCGAGGATCCCGCCCGCGGCCAGCAGCGCCCGCGCGTCACCGATGGCGTCCTCGCCGAGGACGTCGGCCTCGCCCGAGGCGGCGGAACGTAGGTCGGGACCACACTCAGGGCAGGCGACCGTCTGTGCGTGGAACCGGCGATCGGCCGGATCGGCGTACTCGGCCGCACAGGCCGGACACATCGGGAAGGCGGCCATCGTCGTGGCCGGCCGGTCGTACGGCAGACCGGTGATGATGGTGAAGCGCGGCCCGCAGTTGGTGCAGCTGATGAACGGATGCCGGTAGCGGCGGTCCGCCGGGATCGGCCAGCTCGGCCAGGCAGTCGTCGCAGGTCGCGATGTCGGGCGAGATCAGTGTCCGCCCGCCACCGGCGCGGGAGTCCATGATCACGAACTGCGTCCCGCCGTCGCAGCGGATCCGCTCGCTGTCGACCGAGTCGATCCGGGCCAGCGGCGGCGCCTCGCGCTCCAGCCGCACGCCGGAACTCCTGCGACGCCCGCGTCCGGGCCCTCGATCTCGATCACCACACCCGTCGCTGTCGTTCGCGACCGAGCCGGCCAGTCCGAGTCGCCGGGCCAGCGCGTAGACGAACGGGCGGAAGCCGACGCCCTGGACCACCCCGGCCACGGCGAGCCGGAGTCGGGTACGCGACTCAGCCATCATCGGTCCTGACGGCTCGGCGCTCGGTCAGCCAGGCGTTGACCAGTTCGAGGTGCTGGTTGCTGTAGTGCTGCAGCGCATCCCGCTGCGGTTCGGTGATCACGTCGCAGACCCAGTCCCAGTGCAGCGCCACCCAGTCGCCCTCGGCGATCGGCGCCGACAACGCGAGGCCGTCGATACCGCGGCGTACGGTCTCGACGACCGGCGGACCGAGGCGCAGCCGGCCACCGGCCCAGACCAGCGATTGCGACTCGGCAGTCAACTGATCGGCGCTGACGGTGCGCACCTGGCCCCACCGGATCCGGCAGCGGTCGAGGACGATCATGGCCTGGGTTCGGCGCCGCGCGTCGTCCAGCATGCCGACCCACGGATAGACGCACAGCACGGTGAAGCTGTGATGCGGCACTGCGCCGGCCCGGAGCGCGCCGCTGACGGTGTCGAACATCGGACCGCAGCGGCCGCGGAGCATCCGTTCGACCTGGGGGTCGACCGTCGCTGGACCAACGCGGTCCAGCGCGGCCGCACCCACCCAGTAGGCCTCGACGACCTCGGGATCGAGCGGATCGGATCGGCCGAGGGCGTCCGCGATCAGTTTCAGGTGCGGCCGAGCACCGTCGAAGTCCCGCGCCATCCGCCGCAGACCCTGATCATCGCCGGACACGCCACTGGTGAAGAACCCGGCCGCGTCGTCCGGTCCGCAGTATCCGAGCTGATTCGGCGGGAATGCGTAACGGGCGAACAGCACCGGCCCGCTGACCTGGTCAACCGCCGTCATAGCGCGACCGACCCATGAGTTCCAGTCCCTGCAGGGCCTCCTCCGCACCGGCGGCGTCGACCCGCTCCACCGCGAAGCCCATGTGGATCAACACCCAGTCGCCCCGGTTCAGGACTTGTTGATCAAGCTCCAGCATGCCGATGTTGATCTTGCGCCGAGCGCCTTGGACGTCGACCAGAGCGAGCTGGCCGCCGTAGCCCTCGACCATCTCGATCACCTGTCCGGGAATCCCGAGGCACATGGTCAGCTCCGGCCGGTCATGGGTCGGGAGGCCTGCAGTTCGTCGACCAACCGGCGCACCGCGTCGGCCGCCGGCGGCACCGCGGCCTGGACGGCAGCACCGAGACCGATGCCGTCGTCGACCTCGGCCGGTCGGCAGCCGACCAGGTAGGTGGGGGGTAGTTCGCCGCCGAGTTTGGGCACCGCGGCGAGGACCGCGACCGGGTCCATCCCGTGGGCGTCGAAGTCGCCGCGGCCGAGGTCGTCGATGCCGATCTCGAGCATGATCAACTCACCCGGCTGCGCCGGGGCCGGGCACCGCGTCGACCAAGATCAACGCGTCGAAGTCGTCGAGCAGGTCGTAGGCCAGGTGCATGCCGCGGATGCCGTAGTCGATCGCCCGGACGCCTCCGGGCAGCCCGGAACCGTCGGCCGCGAGATGGCGGATCACCTCCGGTCCGAAGCCGTCGTCGCCGAGGAAGATGTTGCCGATGCCGGCGACCAGGATCTCGCCTCTCACATGCGTCGCATCTCCACGTACCGTTTGACGTCAGGAATGGACCGGACGCCGACGAACACGCCGATCGCGAAGGCCAGGCCGGCCAGCACGAGTGTGAATATGCCGAGGTTCTTCATCTGCTTTCACCTTCCTTCGTTGCGCGAAATCTGGACGGGGATGACCTCGTCGGGGGAGAAGTAGAGATAGCGGCCGTACCAGTCGTGGAGCTCGGCGGCGGGGTCGTCGAGCAGCACGACCGCGACGTGGGTCTCGCCGTCGAGATCCCGGTGCACGGCGGTGACCCGAGCCAGCTGGTCGGCGTAGAAGAGGTCCTGGGCATCGGCGCGACGCTGCGGATTGATCCGGACCACGCTGTCCTTGCTCACCGTCTCACCCATGATCAACACCGCGTCGGTGTCGGGATCATGATCATCGAAGATGCCGAACGGATCGTCATCGCGCCGTTGAGAAGGGCTCTCGGAGAGCCCCGTGCAGCCGCTGCAGGTCCTCCGGGCTCAACGCGTCGCAGCGGTCGATGATCTCGGCCGCCCGCGGATCGGTGGCCCGCGCCTCGGCCTTCTCGGTCTCGGTCATGGTCATCACCCGCAGGGTCAGGATCTCGTCGATCTCGGTCGAGTCGAACAGCGCGCCGGTGCTCTCGCCGGCGATCTGGGGATGGTCGTACAGGATGATCGGGGAGCCGAGCACGGTGTCGGCGCTGCCTTCGGGGCCGGCGAGCACCGGCCAGCACCGGTGCTGACGACAGGTCGCCGCCGCCTCGGCCGCTTCGGGCGGCGGATCGATCACCGACACGAACTCGACGCCCGGTCCGGCCGACTCGAGGATCAGGTGGGTGCCGACCAGGGACCGGCGAAGGACCTCGTCCCGGGTCTGATCGACGCGTGGCCGCATCATTGTCGAGCGCGACGGTGAGCCGGAGGTACTCCCCGACCGGCTCGAGCCGAGCGCTCGCGGTGGCCCGCACCTCCCAGCGTTCGCGGACCAGCCGTCCGGCGAGCCGACCCCGATGATCATGGACCGGCTCGACGTCCTCACCGGCCTCGGCCAACACCTCCCAGCTGTGACCGTCGATCAGCTGATCAACATCGAGGGTCCGGCTCTGTTCGATCTCGATCGCCTCGTCCCAGGCGAACCAGCGGTCGCCGTCCACCCGGAGCTCCGGTACCTCGACGAAGCCGCCATGATCATCAAGAGCCTGGGTACGCCGCTGCTGCACCTGCAGGAAGCGCACGGTGATCGTGATCGCGCCACGTGTCCTGAGCTTGTCGAAGGACCTGCACCAGGCACTGCATCGAGAGCGAAGAGCCCTCACCGAGACCGGCCTGCTCGGCGCCCCGTGGTCCGAGAACGCCGAACTGCCAGCGGAGTTGGTTCTTGCCCGAGGTGGCGCGGTACGGGTAGAGCAGGTAGCCCTCGTACAGCACCGCGTCGGCGACCGCCCGGACCTGATCGATGGTCATGGCTCGAGCACCCGATCGCGGGCGAGGAGGTGCGCGATGACCGATTCCCAGGTGGTCAGACCGTGGGTCGCCTTGTAGTGGGTGAGTTCGGCGAGCGTCTCCCGGTTGAGGCGCAGCCAGCCGCTGCCGGGGAAGTGCAGGTCCATACAGGTCCGCCATACCTGCACCGGCATCCGGTAGGAGTCCTCCAGGTGCCAGGGCACCTGCTCGACCCCGAATCCGGTTTCGCCGCGGGTGAAGCAGGTGCCGGAGAACAGGAAGACCAACGGCACCTCCCCGCCGGCGAGCTGATGGAGATACTTCGACGCGGTGACCTCGAGGTCGAAGGTCACCGGCATCGGCAACTCGATCATCGTCGTGTCGCTGAAGCCCTGGACCATGGTCGAGCACTGCATCCACAGGAACGGCTTCAGCGTCTGGGACCAGCGCGGCCGGGGGCCGAACTGGTCGGCCAGCCCCGCGGTCTCGTTGTCGTCGTACGCGCGGCGTTGCGGCTCGATCCGCACCTGGGCCCGGAGCGCGATGGCGTGCACCCGCTCGCCCGCGGCCTCGGTGATCTGGATCCGAGCGGTCAGTTGCGGCACCGCCGCGTACGTCTCGGCGACGACGTCGTCGACCCGGAAGGACAGGTCGATCATCCTGCCGCCTCCCGTCGCCGCGGCCGGCTGCGCGCCGACACCCGGGCGAAGAATCCGGCGATCTCGGCCCGGGCGTCCTGGCCGCCGTCGAATCCGCGCCACACCTGCCGCAGCCGGCCGGCGAGCTCGTAGCAGGCGTCGATCGGGACCAGGAAGCACTGCGGCTTGATGATCGTCGTCGGGCCCGCGGACGAGCAGTGCCTCGACGTCATCGGTGAGCACGTCGAGCTCCGGATTGGCGGCGGCCACCTCTGACCAGGCGCCCAGACCGAGTTCCGACTCGGCCACCCCGGCCGGACCCGGGTAGAAGGCGACCACCCGCCCGAGGACCGAACTGGAGAAGAAGAACGCCGAGACCGACCGGGATGTCGAGCGCGTCCCAGCCGGCCGTGGTCAGGTCGAAGTCCGGGAAGGACAGGATAGCGATCGGGTACCGCCCGATAGCGCAGGTGCGCGGTCTCGGCGGTGAACAGCAGCATGCAGCCCCGGCAGGTGCACATCAGCTGGCGGCTTTGGATGTCGACGACGTGCGGATGATCCTCACCGATCACCTCGGCGCACATGTCGCAGGTCTCGACGTCGGGATCGGGCGGCGGCCGGGTGGCGATCCGGCGCAGTGAGGAGAGCGGGGACGACGGCCGCTGACCCAGCCCGGCGAGGCCACCGGGTCCCGATATCGCGCTGCCCGTCATGGTCGTCGGCCCTCAGACGCCGACCGGGACCGCGACGCTGAGCACGCCGTCGCGGCGCAGTACCGGCAGCGGCTCCAGATGATGGTCGCGAATCCAGGGCCACGCCCGCGCGCCGGGTGTCGTAGCGGGTGTGACAGTGCGGGCAGACCAGGATCAGGTTGTCCGCGCTGTCGCCCAGCCGGCGCTCGAGCCGGGCGCCGGCCAGGGTCTGCAGGCACACCGGACAGTGATCGCGGTACGCGAACAGGTCGCTCCCCAGGCGACAGCCGACCAAGGCCAGTCCCTCGCGTTCGAACCCGCCGATCTCGCCGGGGGCAAGCTCGCCGAGCTCGGGCATCGCGAGCCAGGCCGCGGCGGCGTCTCCGACGTCCAGCCGGACCCGCAACGAATCCACCGAGATCAGCCCGCCCCCCGACTTGGTCGGGGCGTCCACCTCGATCGAGACGACCTCAGGAGCCGCACTCTGAATGGCGCCTTCGACGGCCAGCTGGAGGGTGACCGATGAGGAGGGACAACTGTCGCAGCTGCCCAGCAGGCGGAGCCGGACCACGCCGGCGGCGTCGACGCCGAGCAGTTCGACATCCCCACCGTGCGATCCGAGATAGGGGCGGACGCTGTCCAGTGCGGCCGCCACCCGGGTGCCGACGTCCTGCGGATGCAGGCCGTGGACCAGCAGCAGCCCGGAGACCAGCTGGTCGGCGGCGAGCGCATCGAGGGCGACCTGGTCGAGCCGGCCGGCCTCGGCGAGCACCTCGAGCATCCGCTCCAGGCCCGCGCCGTAGAGGTTGGTGACCAACGCCACCAGATCCTCGGCCCGCTGCTGGGCGATCGGCCCGCCCGTCGACAGGGCGCTCAGCAGTCCCTCGATCCGCTCGCCGGTCTCGCTCAGCTGATCAAGGGACGCGTCCACTTACTCTCCTGTCACCGACTGGGTGGGCGAGTGCAACAGTTCGAGCGTCTTGCCGCCACCGAGGTACATGTGGACCCCGCACGGCAGGCAGGGATCGAAGCTGCGCACCGTGCGCATCACATCGATGCCCTTGAAATGATCAAGATCGTTTTCTTCGAAGATGGGCTGGCCCTGGACCGCGTCCTCGTACGGTCCCGGGGTGCCGAAGGAGTCGCGCGGATTGGCGTTCCACGGCGTCGGCGGGTAGGGATGGTAGTTGGCGATCTTGCCGTCCCTGATCACCATGTGATGGCTGAGCACGCCGCGGACGGCCTCGGTGAAGCCGCAGCCGATGCCCTCGTCGGGCACCTCGAACTTCTCCCAGGTCTTGGTCCGTCCGGCCCGGATCTCCTCCAGAGCCTTCTCGGCGAAGTGCAGCGCACAGGCCGCCGCGTACGCCTGGAAGTAGGTGCGGGCCCGGTTCCGTTCGATCGTGTTGGAGCCGTGGGCCGGGATCTTCCACTCGAAGCTCACCGGACCCTTGAGCGCGGTCTTGGGCAGGTTGATCTGCACGCTGGTGCCGGTGGCCTTGACGTAGCCGTCGACGTCGACCAGCCCCGACGAGCGCCGTCGACCACAGGCGCGCGAGCGGGCCGCCGCCGGTGTCCAGCGCCAGATGATCTTGACCGTCGAACCAGCGCGGGCTCATCACCCAGCTGTACTTCTCGTCCAGGTCGCGCTTCTGCGGATGCGGGTTGGTGTGCTGGTTCCAGGGATGCCGGCGGTCGACCGGGTTGCCCAGCGGGTCGTGCGTGACGAACATCTCCTGGCCCTCCCAGTCGTCGTAGTACGACGAGCCGAGCAGGATCCGGATGCCGAGGTTGATGTCGACCAGGTCATTGGTGACCAGCTTGCCGTCCACCACGACGCCCGGCGTGACGAACATCGCCCGGCCCCACTCGGTCATGTCCTTGTAGTCGAAGTTGCAGACCGCCGGGTCCTGGAAGGAGCCCCAGCAGCCGAGCAGCGTACGCCGCAGCCCGACCTGCTCGTAGCCGGGCAGCGCCTCGTAGAAGAAGTCGAACAGGTCGTCGTGCATCGGCACGACCTTCTTCATGAACTCCACGTAGCGCATCAACCGGGACAGGTAGTCGGTCATCAGCTGGATCGTGGCGACCGTGCCGACCCCGCCGGGATACAGCGTTGACGGATGGACGTGCCGACCCTCCATCAGGCAGAACATCTCGCGGGTGTAGCGACTGACCTGCAGGGCCTCGCGGTAGAAGTCGCCGGTGAACGGGTTCAGCGCCCGCATGATGTCGCCGATGGTGCGATGACCATGATCACCGGCGTGCGGCGACTCGGTGCGGTTGGCGAGTTCCAGCACGCCCGGATTGGTCTCGGCGACCATCCGCTCGCAGTAGTCCACCCCGACCAGGTTCTCCTGGAAGATGTTGTGGTCGAACATGTACTCGGCGGCCTCGCCGAGGTTGACGATCCACTCGCCGAGGTTCGGCGGCTTCACCCCGTAGGCCATGTTCTGGGTGTAGCAGGAGCACGTCGCGTGGTTGTCGCCACAGATCCCGCAGATCCGGCTGGTGATGAAGTGGGCGTCGCGCGGATCCTTGCCCTTCATGAAGATCGAATAGCCGCGGAAGATCGACGAGGTGCTCTTGCACTCGGCCACGACCTTCTGCTTGAAGTCGATCTTGGTGTAGATGCCCGAGACTGCCGACGATGCGGGTGATCGGGTCCCAGGCCATCTCGACCAGGCCGTCGGCGTTTTCGGTGAACGAACTGGGCTTGGCCATGGTCGATGTCACGGGCCTGTGCCTCCTGTGCGGTGGCTGAGACTCTTGCGGCTTACCAGGTGCGCGTCGCGCCCGTAGTGAGCTGGGACCCGGGCTTGCGCCACTTGGGTTCTTGGTCGATGGTGTGCGTGGTCACCGCGCGCAGCTTGCGGAGCGTGGAGCCCCACGCCGTGACCACCGTGGTGGACAACTTGCTGCCGGGCGGCTCGTCCATGAACGGCATGAACTTGTCCGGGAATCCCGGCATGGTGCAGCCGATGCAGATGCCGCCGACATTGGGGCAGCCGCCCATGCCGTTCATCCAGCCGCGCTTGGGCACGTTGCACTTCACGACCGGCCCCCAGCAACCGAGCTTGACGATGCACTTCGGCGAGCCGTACTCGGTCGCGAAGTCGGCCTGCTCGTAGTAGCCGGCCCGGTCGCAACCCTCGTGCACGGTGCGTGCCGAACAGCCAGGTCGGCCGCAGCGCGTCGTCCAGCGGGATCATCGGTGCTTGGCCGGTCGCCATGTAGAGCAGGTAGGTGAGGGTCTCCGACAGGTTGTCCGGCTGGATCGGGCAGCCCGGCACGTTGACGATCGGGATGCCGGCCTTGGACTTCCAGCTCCAGCCGAGATAGTCCGCAACCCCCATCGCGCCGGTCGGATTCCCGGCCATGGCGTGGATGCCGCCGTAGGTCGCGCAGGTCCCGGCGGCGACGATCGCGGTGGCCTTCGGCGCCAGCCGGTCGAGCCACTCGGAGGTGGTGATCGGCTGCCCGGTGGCCGGGTCGTTGCCGAAGCCGCACCAGTAGCCCTCGTCCTTGATCCTCTCGTTGGGGATCGATCCCTCGACGACCAGGACGAATGGTTCCAGTTCGCCGCGGTCGGCCTTGCGGAACCACTCCAGGAAGTCGTCCTGACCTCCCTCCGGTCCGCACTCGAAGTCGATCAGCGGCCAGTGCACCGCGATCTGCGGGAGCCCGGGGAGTGCGCCCAGCGCGATCTCCTCGATGCTCGGCTGGGTCGCCGCGGTCAGCGCGACGGAGTCCCCGTCACAGCTGAGTCCGGCATTGATCCACAACACGTGGATGAGCGTTTCCTCTGCCTTGACGGCGGCGGCTGTGGGCATCGAGGGCACCCTTCCCCGACCGGATCACCATCTGATCCGCACTGCTGGGACCGGCCATCGGCCTACTTGCGCAGTTACTTCAACGTCCTAACATTCGAGACGAGTTGAGGTCAAGCCTTGTGAGGCTTACCTAACCAATGTTGGGTCGGCGCGACGCGAGCCAGTCGTACCAGTCCGTCAGGTGCTCGCCCGACTTCACCGACAGCGTCAGGATCTGGACGTCGGGATTCAGGCTGTGCGCGTACCGTTCGAAGGCATCGACGTCGAAGTCGACGTAGGGCAGCAGATCAGTCTTGTTGATCACCACCAGATCGGCCGTGGCGAACATGTGCGGGTATTTCAGTGGTTTGTCGTGCCCCTCGGTGACGGAGATGATCACCACCTTGGCCTCCTCGCCGATGTCGAACAGGGCCGGGCAGACCAGGTTCCCGACGTTCTCGATGAAGAGCAGCGAGCCCGGGTGCGGATCGAGCCTCCCGAGGGCCTGGTGCACCATCGGCGCATCAAGATGACAGCCGGCCCCGGTGTTGATCTGGATTGCCTGGGCGCCGGCCCGCCTGATCCGTTCGGCGTCGAAGGTGGTCTCCTGGTCGCCCTCGATGACATAGATCGGTCGATCGCCGATCAGTTCGGCGATGGTCCGCTCGAGCAGCGAGGTCTTGCCCGAGCCGGGTGAGCTCATCAGGTTGAGCGCGACGATGCCCCGTTCGGCGAGCCAGGTCCGATTGTGGCCCGCCAGGTGGTCGTTCTTGGCCAGGATGGCCTCGCCGATGTCCAGCGTCACCGTTTGCGATGATCATGCCCGTGCTGGTGACCATGGTCGTGATCTGGGTGATCATGATCATGCGGGTGCCGGGATCGTGCGGATGCGGGTGCACCGGATGCGGATCGTCGTTCAGGTCGAGCACCCGGACGTTGTCCACGTCGCCGCAGCCGCAGGTCAGGCACATGTCTCAACCGCCAGGTCGACCGATCGGACGCGGAGCTCGCGGCCCGCCAGGATGCCCACGTCCGCGCTGCCGCAGGGGCAGAGCAAGATCAGATCCGAGAGCTGGAAGTCCTGGCCGCAGGTCCGGCAGTGGGCCGCACCGGGCACCGGCTCGATCTCGAGCGTCGACCCCTCAAGTGGCGTGCCGGCGGCGACCAGCTCGTAGCAGAACATCATGGCGTCCGGCACCACGCCCGACAGCGCACCGACCTGAAGGCGGACACAGGCGATCTGCCGACCGGCCGCCCGTTCGACAACCATGTCGACCACGCTCTGGGTAATGGCCAGTTCGTGCATCGTCATGCCCGGCTTGGGCTACGCCTACGCCGACTGTCAGATTCTCAGAGGGCCGGAGCAGGCTGGAGTCTTGACGATTCGGCCGGCACAGGCCGACGCGCGGTGAAAGAATGTGGCTCTGACCATGATCATCAATAGGAGGCCGGT
>CAVRSH010000039.1:0-51106 GCA_963723815.1 uncultured Actinomycetota bacterium
GATGTATTGCCAGTGCGAGACGACGCAGGGGCGCGACGAGGGCCGGGGGGCGGCACTGTTCGGCTATTCCAAGCTGTACGGCCAAGTGCCCGGCGGACAGGCAGAGTACCTGCGGGTGCCCCAGGCTCAGTTCACCCACGTCGTGGTCCCGCACGGACCCCCCGACGACCGCTTCGTCTACCTGTCCGACATGCTTCCGACGGCCTGGCAGGCGGTCGCGTACGCCGAGGTCCCGGCCGGCGGGACGCTCGTGGTGCTCGGGCTCGGGCCGATCGGGGACATGACGTGCCGGGTGGCGCAACTCCGCCCGATCAGCAGGATCATCGCCGTCGACCTGGTCGACGAACGGCTCGCCCGCGCCCGCGCTCGTGGCATCGAAGTCGTCGACCTGCGTGAGCATGAGGGCGATCTGGGCGCAGTGATCCGCGACCTCACCGGTGGTCGCGGCCCCGATGCCGTCATCGACGCCATCGGCATGGAGGCGCATGGCCCCCTGGGCCTGTCGATGCTTCAGCAGATGGCGGCTCAGCTGCCCGATGCGGTGGCCGGGCCCCTGATCAAGACCGCCGGGATCGATCGGCTCGCGTCGGTGCATACCGCAGTCGATCTTGTCCGCCGCGGCGGCACGGTCTCGCTCATCGGTGTCTACAGCGGGACGCTCGACCCGATGCCGCTGATGACGTTGTTCGACAAGCAGATCCAACTGCGGATGGGACAGGCCAACGTCAAGAAGTGGGTGAAGCAGATCATGCCGCTGCTGGTCAACGCCGACCCGCTCGGCGTGGATGACTTCGCCACCCACCGGCTGCCGCTCGAGCAGGCGCCCCACGCGTACGACATCTTCCGGCGCAAAGCCGATGGGGCCGTCAAGATAATCCTCAAGCCATGACATCGACCAAGGAGACACCATGATCATCGCCCGCTTCCTTGATCAACTCGTGGGCCGGGTCGAACGGGCCGAGATCCTCGATCCACCGAGCGAAGCGTTGGCGGCTGCCTCAGAATCCGCCCTCGGCGGCCGGCACGTGACGGACCTGCTGAGCGGCACACCGCTCGGGCATCCGCTCCATCCCCTGCTGGTGGCCATCCCATTGGGCTCGTGGACGTCGGCGTTGCTCTTCGACGTGCTCGGCGAGGAGGAGGCGGCCCAGACGCTCACCGGCCTCGGCGTGCTGGCCGCGATCCCCACGGCGGCTGCGGGGCTGATGGACTGGCGCTACACCGCCGGGGGTGAGCGCCGGGTCGGCCTGGCCCACGCGGGTCTGAACACGCTCGCTCTGGTGGCCTACGCGGCGAGTTGGTGGCTCCGCCGCCGGGGGCATCGTGCCGCCGGCATCGGACTCTCCGGTCTCGGCGGGACGGCACTGACTGGCGCGGGCTGGCTGGGCGGTCACCTCTCGTACGCGCTGGGCGTCGGCGTGGACACCACCGCGTTCCAGCACAGCTCCGAGGAATGGACGGCGGTGGCGGCCGAGGCCGACGTGGTGTCCGGCCGGCTGCTGGCCGCCTCGGCGGACGGTGTTCCGGTGCTGGTGACCCGGGCTCCCGACGGCGCTGTGGTGGTGCTGGCCGATCGGTGTACCCATCGCGGTGGCCCGCTGCATGAGGGCGAGTTGCGCGCCGGATGCATCGTGTGCCCGTGGCACGGTAGTGAGTTCGCACTCGATGGTTCGGTCGTCCACGGACCGGCGACCCGGCCGCAGGCGGCGTACGAGGTCCGGGTGGTCGACGGCCAGGTACTCGTCCGACGCGCGGATGAGCCGCGCACCCTGCGCACCAATCCGGTCAGTTGAGGCGGATGGCGGCCCGTCATCGGCCACGTGAGGAGCCATGGTGCTGCGCGATGACTCCCCGACCGAGCAGGAGAACGCAAGACTGACCCATTGGCCGTCGGCCTTCGGCCGTTGGCTGGACCGGCCGGTGCTGGACAGGGCGATCGGCCTGCGGTCGGCTCGACTCGATCGCGCACTGACCGGCTTCACTCATCTCGGCGGCCCGACGGGCATGACGATCATCGCGTCCATGATCACCTTGCTGATGCTCTGGCGCTGGCGCTCGCGAACGCCGCTGATCTTGATGATCACCACCGTGGCCGGCTCCTTGTTGATCACCGTGGTGGGCAAGGCGGTCGTCGGCCGCAGCCGCCCACCGGTGGCCGATGCCGTGCCCCCGTACGAATCCAGCCCGTCGTTCCCCAGCGGACATGCGTTGAACAGCACGGTGATCGCGGGGATGGTCGCCTATCTGCTGCTGCGCCGGTTGTCATCGCCGCTCGCTCGGCGTTGGTCATCGCCGCGGCGCTCGGCTGGGCGATCGCCATCGGGCTGAGCCGGCGGGCTGATCGCCCGCCAGAATCTGCCGCAGCCTCATACAGTGCGCTGATCCTCCATCAGGCTGGCTACCGCGTCCAATCCAGCCCAGACCGACTGGGCTGACCACCTGCCCGGCCGCGCCGGGGGCCGAGAATCCTTATGGCAAAGCAAATCGGCTGGTTCCTCCCACGAAGCGTAGCGGGTCTGCAATGATGCGGGCATGGCGAGCGGCGGCGCGGTGCGGTCCCGTCCTTCGGTGCTGTCCTACGTCCTCGGTGGCCTCGCCCTTGCCGCTCTTGCGGCCATGTCGATCCTCTTCTTCGCCGCTGGGCTGATGGCCCCGTTGTGGGCCGTGATCGTCTTCTCGGCCATCTGGTTGATCATGTTCATCCTGGGCTGTCTCTGGATCCGGCGGCACCCGCTCCGGGTGCTGATCCTGCCGGTGATCGCCGCAGGAATCTGGTTCGGCGGCATGACGGCCGGCGAGCAGTTGCTCGGGTGGACAGCGTGAACCCCCATTCGCCAGAACCTCAGCCAATCGACAAGGGGGTCGTCGTCTGGCGATAGGGTTTACCTTGTAAACTGTACGTTTGGGTTCATGGCTCGACCGGACTCGAAAGAGTCGCGTCAGGACCAGAGAGGAGGGCGATCCATGAATAGGGGACTTATCGGCACCATTATCGGTGTGCTGGTCATCATCATCTTGGTGATTGTGATCTTGCAGCTCACCTGAACAAGGGGGCCGGGGCGTCCCGTATGGGAAGCCGCCCCGGTCCGTTCTCCTTGGCTCATTGAATGTGGCCGTATCGTCGACCAGGGTCGAGATGATCATGGCCGCTCGAGGGCAAGTAGCCGGTGTCCGGCCGTGTGCAGATCCGTTGCTCCGAGACCGTCGTCGAGCAGCACGGTCAGTAGTTCGCCCACCCGTACCGATGTCGCCGCGGTGGCCGGACCGCGAGTTGCTTCACTCCGTACCACCTCGAGCGCGGCCCGCAGGCTGGCGGTCGACGACCTGGCGCTTTCGAAAGGCGCCGACCAGACCTGCATCGCCCATTTATCTTCTTCAGTCACCGCCGTCCAGCCGGGCACCGCCCGAAGGTCGACGCCCGCACGGAGGGAGATGGCAGCTGGCCTCGATCGCCGCCAACGTGGTCGCGGCGAGCACGAACTGCTCACAGGCCTTGGCAATCTGCGCAGTGCCGATGCCTCCGATCCTGGTGCAGGGGCCCAACACCTCCAGCACCGGCTGAACCGCCCGGAAGATGCTGGGAGCGGCTCCGATGACCATCGAGTAGCGTCCGGATGCGATGGTGTCGGGAGGACCGAGCACGGGTGCGTCCACGACTCGGAGCAGGCCGGCCGTTCGGGCGTGCAGCAGAACGGCCAGATCGCGCAGACCGCCGGGCGGCAAGATCGATGAGATCACCAAGGTCGTTGGGCTGTGGACACCCGCCCGCACGCCACTCGGGCCGTGGAGCCGGGACTCGAGGCTGGCGTTGTCGTCCTGCATGGCGAACAACACCTGGCTCCGAGCGGCGAGATCGGCAGGGCTGGCCGCGACGTGCACAGCCGCTCGCAGATCGGCCGACATCGCCTCCGGATCGGTCAGGTACGCGCAGACCTGGGTCCCGCCGGGCAGAGCGATGAGCAGCCGCTGCAACACCGGTTCACTGTGCTTGAGTCCGCCGAGCACGCCGACCGAACGCGGATAGGTCGCCTCGTCTGTCCCCGCAGCCGGCATCCGTGCAGCGTATCGACGGATCTTCGTCTCGGTGCCCGATTGGCCAGATTGCCCGCCCTGCTGCGGAATCCGTAAGAGCTGCCTCGCTCACCCGCCGCGAGTGAGCACGATCTGGACGACTCGGTGCAACTCGGGCGTCAAGTCCTGCTCGGGCACCGTCAGGCGCCAGTGGCCGAACTCCAGCGTGTACACGAACCGGTCCGGCGCCGGATCGCTGACCACAAGCTGCTCCGGCTCGACGAGCATCAGCAGCTGCCGGATCTCCTCGCCCTCCGGATCGCTGTTCAGGTCGAGTTCCGCGGTGCGGATGGTGCCGGCGTACCCCCCGCTCCGGCGGACGGCAACGATGCTGGGCGCGCCGATCGAGGTGTCGCCTCCGGACTCCGCGCTGGGATCGGCCTGCACCTGGTCGCCGAGCACGCCCACCGCCGTCCAAGCCGCCTCGACCTTCGCCGCCACCGACGGATCGTCGGCGAACAGCCGACGCGCGGAACTGAGCGTGGCGCGGGCGAAGGAAGCGAAGTCGGCCCGTGGCGTCAGTTCACCGGACACCAGGGCGTCGTACCAGATCTTGCCCGCCACCGACCAGCTCTCGCCGCCCAGATCAGTCGCGAGCAGGGCGAACGCGCGGTTCGGGATGCCGGAATTGATGTGCACGCCACCGTTGTCCCCGGTGGTGTCCACGTAGTCGGCCATCGATCCGACCTGTGGATCCTTGCCGATCTGCGGATCGTCGTACGCGGTGCCGGGCTCTGTCATCGACCTGAGGGCTCGGGCATTGATGCCAGGCAGGAAGATGCCCTCACCGATCAGCCAATCCGCCTCTCCGGCGCTCTGGCCGAGCGCCCGCTGCTTGGTCATCGAGGCAAAGGCGTCGCTGATGCTCTCGTTCAACGCCCCGGACTGCCCCTCGTAGATCAAGCCGACGGTGAACTGGGTGACCCCGTGCGTGAACTCGTGGGCCATCACGTCCATCGGCTTGGTGAACCGCTCGAAGACCTGACCGTCGCCGTCGCCGAAGACCAGCTGCGTTCCGTCCCAGAACGCGTTGTCATAGTTTTGCCCGTAGTGGACAGTGATGGACAACGGGCTCCCGTTCCCGTCCGCCGACTGCCGGGCGAACTGGCTGGCGAACAGGTCCAGGACCTGACCGGAGGAGTCGAATGCCTCGTCGACGGCAATGTCTCCACTGGCGGGATCACCGTCAGTCCGGACGAGCCTTCCGGGAGGACCTCGGTGTTGTCCGCGTCGTGCACCTGGCGAGAGACGCTGGTGACGACAGGGGTCGCGGTGACCTGCTTCGGCGCGGCATCGCGGCTGGCCCGAAATCGGTCGTCGACAGCCAGAGTGGCCTCGCTGGCGGTGCTCGCAAGGGGGTTCTGTGCGCGCTCAGCGACATAACGAAGTAGGTATGGGGGGACGAAATGGCAGCTCATGGGACAACCTTTCTTGAGAACGGTCATTCGCCGGCAGATCTGGTGCTGCCGGTCAATCGCGGGTTCGCTGTTTCACCGTAGCCGGTGGGTCTGACATGACGCGTTCCGGATTCAAGACCATTTGTTCCAAGTCCGTTCTGAGGCGTCGACTTGACGGCCGACCAAGGAGAGTTCAGGCTGGCCGGTGAACGGGTTTGCAACCAGTGATACTCGGGTTAACCTGTTCTGTGGGTCGATTGAAGACACGCAATCGGTGACGGCCGCCCAAAACTTGGGGGGCGATTCCCTGGCCACGGGGGCCAGGGACCGGAACGCGGACGGAGGTCGACTTCCGCGATCGACGCGTTGGAGAGCCAAACCGGCACCTAACGCGATTTTGTCATGTCCACTTTAGGACATGTCATATTACTGCTATCGGATCCGCGTGACTGTTGCGCAACCACTGCGTAGGTTCCTACTTGAAACGTCAGGATTCCCACCATCAACCGCAGCAAGCGGGCTGGCTGGGCCAAGGAAGGAAACTCTCATGCGCAACTCGAACACTGCCCGTCGCCTTATCGGCGCGGTCGCCGCCGGTGCCGTCAGCCTGACCGCCTGCGCGGTCGTCATGCTGGCCCCGACCAGCGCGGATGCGATCAACTCGCTCAGGATCAACTCCCTGGTCCACTCGCTCAAGGTCAACTCGCTGTAGAGCTGGGCCCCTCCAGCAGCGGCAACAAGGGCTCGGAAAAGTGTGGAGCAACTAGTGAAATCGAGCGCGAAGTTCGATAGTGTCTGTGTCAGGCAGACCGTCACTAGATCTTCCATCAGGAAGTCGGGATACCTGACGTTCCCGGGTCGGTCAGGTGGTGTTGTGAGCGCCACCGCGCCTGCAAGGCCGCGTAGGACTTTCCCCGAGGATCTACGCGGATCTCCTCCCCCTGGGCGACGCCCGCGGTCCGAATCCGGACCGCGGGCGTAGCTTTCTCGCCAAGATTTGGGCGAGCGTTCAGGTAAGGCTGGCCGGCTCTGGGGCGAAGATATCCGATCGTACGAGCGCGGCTCCTAATTGGAGTCGCGTCGTCACTCCCAACTCCTCCATGAGTTCGGAAATCCAGCGCCGCACTGAACGCACGTTGAGGTTCAAGGTGTTGGCGATAGCCGAATCCGTGGACCCGGTCATCAGCATGGAAATCAGCATTTGCCGTCGGGGGTCGGTGTCAGCGGAAAATGATGTCATGATCGGCACGGAAGCATCCCAAACGGCTTCGAAAAGCCATTGCAGCGCCTCCACGAGCAAAGGGTGTCGGACAATTGAAGCCCGAAGTTCGTGGCCGGGATTGTAGGAGCGCATCGATGGAATAAGCGCGACGTGCGCATCCACCAGAATGAGCTTCATGGGGACCAGCGCCGTTCGGGATCGTTCGCCCCGTCCGGCGAACAGGGCAAGCTCTTGGAGCCGGTCGGGATCGAAGCCGGGATGGTAGACGCCCCGTAGCGGGACGTCGCGCTCCAAGGCCTGCCACTCCGGCGTTGTTCGCAGGAGCGCTTCGGTCACCTGGTGCCGGCTGGTGACGTAGGGCGGCTTGTCGAACGCGCAGATCTCCTTGCGGGCGCTGGCGAGCAGTTCGCGATGCGCTTCCACGATGGCCTCACGCCCGATGAGGATCTTGACCCCTTCCTCCTCGTCCTCCTGGGCGGCAAGGAGGTGGCTCTCCAGCGATTCGGCCGCGACGCTGGCCAGTTCGATCTCGGAGAACCGCTGCGCCTTGAGGTGGTTCACGACCTCGAGCAGGGGGAGCGATCGCCACTGACTCTTCGATACCTGGGTCGCGAGACCGAGCTTGCGCAGCTCCTCGAGCGCCCCGACGACGTCGTCAGTGCTGACCGCCGCAAGCTTCGCCAGGTCACCCACCGACGCCGATGCCAACGGCCCGAGTGCGATGTAGACGGCCTCGGCTTCAGCGCTGATGCCAAGCGGCTGAAGCATCCTGCCCCTCCCAGTCCCGATGTCGCGTGCTGTCATTATCGGCGAGAACTGCTGGGATGCCGAACGATACGCTGAGGCAACGATGCAGCGAACCGCTCGCTAGAGATCGTTCGCAATGGCTGAAGGAGTTTCCTAGATGACTGAACTCGCCCAGATCGGCGTCACCGGGCTCGCTGTCATGGGCCGCAACCTGGCCCGCAACTTCGCTCGACACGGGCATCGGGTCGCGATCCACAACCGCAGTTACGCCAAGACCGAGTCGCTGCTCGCCGAGGCCGGCTCCGAGGGGACGTTCATCCCCTCCGAGTCCATGGCTGACTTCGTCGCCTCCCTCGAGCGCCCGCGCCGGGTGTTGATCATGGTCAAGGCGGGTGGCCCCACCGACGCGGTGATCGAGGAACTGATCCCCCTGCTGGAAGAGGGCGACATCGTCATAGACGCGGGGAACGCGCACTTCCCCGATACCATCCGGCGCGAGGAGAAGCTGAAGGAGCACGGCCTGCACTTCGTCGGCACCGGCGTTTCGGGCGGCGAGGAAGGGGCCCTCAACGGTCCGTCCATCATGCCGGGCGGCTCGCAAGAGTCCTACCAGTCACTCGGGCCGCTGCTGGAGAGCATCTCCGCAAAGGTAGATGACACCCCGTGCTGTACCTACGTCGGACCCGACGGTGCCGGTCACTTCGTGAAGATGGTGCACAACGGCATCGAGTACGCCGACATGCAGTTGATCGCCGAGGCGTACGACTTGATCAAGCAGGCCACCGGGGCCGGTGCCGCCGAGATCGGGGAGATCTTCAAGACCTGGAACGAAGGTGATCTTGAATCCTTCCTGATCGAGATCACGGCGGAGGTGCTCGGCCATGTGGACGCCGAGACCGGCAAGGCCTTCGTGGACGTCGTGCTGGACCAGGCCGAGCAGAAGGGCACCGGTCGATGGACCGTGCAGAATGCTCTTGATCTTGGTGTGCCGATCACTGGCATCGCCGAGGCAACCTTCGCCCGGGCGCTGTCCGGATCGCTGCCGCAGCGGAAAGCCGGCCAGGCCAGACTGGCCGGGAACACCGGGGAGTGGAACGTCAAGGACCGCGACGCCTTCGTCGAGGATGTCCGTCAGGCCCTGTACGCGTCGAAGGTCGTCGCGTACTCCCAGGGCTTCGATCAGATCGCCGCGGCCAGTGCAGAGTTCGGCTGGAACATCGACCGGGGCGCGATGGCGCGGATCTGGCGGGGCGGTTGCATCATCCGGGCGCGCTTCCTGAACCGGATCACCGAGGCGTACGAGCGCGACGCCGATCTGGCTCTGCTGCTCGCGGACGACTACTTCGCCGATGCCGTGGGCACCTGCCTGGCGGCCTGGCGCCGAGTGGTTGCCGGCGCCGCCCAGAACGGCATTCCGACGCCCGCGTTCTCGTCGTCGCTGGCCTACTACGACGGGATCCGCGCCGAGCGACTGCCCGCGGCCCTGATCCAGGCGCAGCGGGACTTCTTCGGTGCCCATACCTACCGCCGGGTCGACAAGGAGGGTTCCTTCCACACCGAGTGGACCGCCGACCGCAGCGAGTCAACGGTCTGAGGCCGACGACCACGTCGATGGCCCGCGTGCCCACTGCCGTTGCTCGCGCGGGCCGGCTGGCCCGCGTGGCCGGCTCCCGCCTCCGCAACGAACTGCGCGCGCGGGACTTCGCCGATCGGGCCGGCGCCAACGGAATGGTGCCCAACGGCGGAGTCGCGGTGTTCTTCGCGACCGGTCCAGAGAATCTGTACCAGTTCGAGCAGTGGCGCCGACCCCTGGAGCGGCTGGCCGAACGGCTGCCGGTGTTCGTGATCACCGACCGGGCGGACACCGGCGAACGCCTGCTGAAGATCACGACGCTGCCGCTGGTCTTCGCCCGTGGCAGCGCGCCGCTGGAGAGCCTCGTCGAGGAACGCGATGTGCGGGTGGTCCTGTACCTGAATCAGGTCGAGGCGAACTTCCGGATGCTGCGGTTCGCAGCGCCGGTCCACATCCAACTCGGGCACGGGGAGAGCGACAAGGGATCGAGCATCTCCAATCAGCACAAGGCCTACGACCTGACGTTCGTCGGCGGCGCCGCCGGCCGCGATCGACTGGGGGCGGCCCTGCGCGACTTCGACGCCGATGTGCGCACCGTCCAGATCGGCCGGCCCCAACTCGATCACGACTATCCGGGCGCACCGGACTGGTCCCGAGACTCGGGGTTCCGGGTCTGGTACGCCCCCACCTGGGAGGGCGACCGGGCGAGTATCGCGTACGGCTCGCTGGCCAGCCATGGGCTGGCGCTGGTCGAGGCACTCATCGCCGATCCGCGGATCCGGGTCATCTACCGTCCGCATCCACGCACGGGCACAGCCTCGGCCGCACATGCCGCGGCCGACAAGGCGATTCGTGCCCGGCTCGACGGTGAGGACGGACGGCACCTGATCGACGAAGGCGGGTACGGCTGGCAGTGGGACTTCGCCGACGCCTGCGTCACCGACATCTCCGCGGTCGCGTACGACTGGCTTGCGATAGGGAAGCCGTTGGTGATCACCGAGCCGGAGGAGTCGAAAGCCTATCGGCCGCCGTCACCGATCCTGGACACGATGCCGCTGCTACCGGGGACCGAAGCCGGGAGGATTGTCGACTGGCTGATCGACCGTGGCCTGGGCAGCGGCGAGGGCACTCGGGATCCGCAGCTGACCGAACTGGCGGAGTACTACTTCGGTGATACCGCTCATCAGGCGAGCAGCGCCCGACTCGGCGCTGCGATCGACCGCGCGCTCGAGGCGGCCCGCCCACACAGCTAGCAGCCAGGGGCGTGACCAGCTAAAGGCCGCGGAGGAAGTCCACGTCGTCGTCGGGGGCCTTCGGTCGGTCGGCTTGCTTCTTGGTACCGAGCGATTCGGCATTCGGTCGGCCGAGGAAGAGCCAGCCCACAGCACCGGCGAGCGGAAGGCAGATGACGGCTGTGGCCCACAGCCAGCGAGGCATCCGGCGCACGCCGTACGGCTGGGCTTGGGCAACCTCGACCACGCAGTAGATCGTGAGCAATGCCACGACGATGAACGGCAGATACCGGCCCATAATCCAAGAGTATGCGTCGTGGCGGTCCGCGACACAACTGTTCCTCCGATCCGGTGGCGGGCACCGTGCACGAGACCCGAGGCGTGGCGCAGATGGGTGATCGGGAGTCGACACCCTAGGCTGTCGGGATGCCTGATCCGGGGCGGCCCGCGGACCCGACCATCGCGCAATTACGGGAGGTCACGCAGCCGCCGAGCGTGCGAACCCGGGCGGGCGCGGAGCACTGGGTGGCCCACGCGTACCTGCGGGACATCTCTCCGTACCTGACCCGCATCCTGCTCAAGGCAGGCCTCTCGGCGAACGGCGTCACCTGGCTGATGATCATCGCCGCCGCCCTGGCCGCGGTCTCCACGGCGTGGCCGTCGATCTTCGGCGCGATCGGGGTGGTGATCCTCGTCCAGCTCCAGATGCTGCTGGACTGCAGTGACGGCGAGGTCGCCCGCTGGCGGCAGACCTCCTCGCCGCGCGGGGTCTATCTTGATCGGGTCGGGCACTACGTCGCCGAATGCGGGATCGCGGTGGCACTGGGAGTCCGAGCCTCCGGCGGTCCGCAGCTCAGCGGTATCTGGATCAGTGCCGGCCTCCTGCTGGGCCTGCTCGTCGCCTTGAACAAGGTGGAGAACGACCTGGTCCACGTCGCGCGGCACTATGCCGGACTGCCGCAGGTGCGTGACGCGGAAGAGGTGAAGGCGCCGCAGCGAGGCGGCTTGCGGTCGGCGCGTCGGGTCGCCCGATTCGTACCTTTCCATCGCGTGTTCCACTCCGTCGAGCTGTCCATCCTGGTGCTGCTGGCGGCCGTGGTGGATCTGTTCACCGACGGCGATGGCCACCAAGGTGCTGCTGACCGGGCTGGTGATCGCGGCCGGCATCACCGTCGTCGGTCACCTGGCCGCAGTGCTCGGTTCGTCGAGGCTGCGATGAGCACCGAGCGCCCGCGCTACGGGGCCGTGGTGTTGACCATGGGCAGCCGCCCGGCTGACCTGGATCGCGGACTGCGCTCGCTGCTGGCTCAGCGTGACGTCGACCTCGATGTCGTGGTCGTCGGCAACGGATGGCAGCCGACCGATCTCCCCGCCGGGGTCAAGGCTCATGGCCTGCCGGAGAACCTGGGCATTCCAGCGGGCCGCAATGCGGGCGTGCCACTGGTGTCGGGCGACCTGCTGTTCTTCCTCGATGACGACGCGTCGTTGCCCCACGACGACACGCTGGCCACGATGGCCGCGCAGTTCGCCGCGGATCCCGAGCTGGGACTGATCCAGCCCCGCGTCGTCGATCCCGAGGGTCGTGAGGCACCCCGGCGCTGGACACCGCGGGTTCGCGTCGGGGACCCGGCCCGAAGCAGCGCGGCGATGAACGTCTGGGAGGGGGCCGTCGCCATCCGACGGGCCGCCTTCGACTACGCCGGCGGCTGGCCGGAACGGTTCTGGTACGCCCATGAGGGGATCGAACTGGCCTGGCGGGTCTGGGACGGCGGCTGGCATGTGCGCTATGACGGGGAGATCCAGGTGCACCATCCGGCGATCCAGCCGACCCGGCACGCAGAGTTTTATCGGTTCCAGGCCCGGAACCGGGTCTGGTTGGCGCGCCGCAACCTCCCGGCCCCGATCGGCGTGCTCTACGTGCTGGCCTGGGCCGGCGTCGGAGGCCTCCGCCTGCGGTCATCCGAAGCCGCCACCGAGACCCTCCGCGGCTACCGGATCGGCATGAGGGAACCGGCCGGCGAGCGGCGCCCGATGAGTTGGCGCACGGTCTGGCGGATGACTCGGGCCGGCCACCCGCCCCTTCTTTAGGGCTACCGGCTCGCGCCCGGTCGCGGCGCGGGGGATGCTGTCTTGTTCACTCGCTCGCAGACGGAAAAGCGTGTCTGCTCGCGGGTCGAGCAAGACAGCATCGCGCCCGACCTTGCCGACGCTCGCCGGTCGTGTCCGCGGCGTGATGCGGAGGGGTCTCGCGCGATCTTGCCGACGCTCGCCGGTGGGTCCGCGGCGTGAAGCGGAGGTGACTCGCGCCCGATCACGCTCGGTCGGCTTAGTGTGGCTGGATGAGTGACTCACTGAATGGGCGGGCGTGGTCGGCGTGGGCGATCGGACAGGTGGAGGCGGATGCCAACCGGAGTGCTGACACTCATCTGCACCCGTTTCCGCTGCCACCGGAGTGGGGGATCAGCCTTTATCTCAAGGACGAGTCGGTGCATCCGACGGGCAGTCTGAAGCATCGGCTGGCTCGGTCGCTGGTGCTGTACGGGCTGTGCAACAACTGGATCCGCGAGGGCACCACGCTGGTCGAGGCGTCGTCCGGGTCGACCGCGGTGAGCGAGGCCTACTTCGCGCGACTGCTCGATCTGCCGTTCGTTGCGGTGATGCCGGCGTCGACGGTCAAGGAGAAGTGCACGCTGATCGAGTTCTACGGCGGCCGTTGCCACTTGGTGGCCGACCCCGGTCAGATCTATCAGGTGGCGGCTGAACTGGCGGCCGGCGCCGGTGGGCACTACCTGGATCAGTTCACGTTCGCCGAACGGGCGACGGACTGGCGCGGCAACAACAATATCGCCGAGTCGATGTTCGCCCAACTGAGTCGCGAGCCGTTCCCGGTGCCGGCCTGGATCGTCGTCGGTGCCGGCACCGGCGGGACCAGCGCGACCATCGGCCGCTACCTGCGATTGCAGAAGTATCCGACCCGGCTGTGCGTGGTGGATCCGGAGAACTCAGCCTTCGCCCGAGGGTGGCAGGAAGGTGATCTGACGGTTACCGCCAGCGGCTCGCGCATCGAGGGGATCGGTCGCCCGCGAGTCGAGCCGAGCTTCGTCGGCTCGGTGGTGGATCGGATGATCAGCGTCCCGGATGCGGCATCCATCGCCGCCATGCGGTGGTGTACGGCCAAGCTCGACCGCTGGGTCGGCGGCTCGACCGGCACCAACATCTGGGGCGCCATGCAACTGGTCGCCGAATTGAAGGCCGAGGGGATCCCGGGAAGCGTGGTCACGCTGCTCTGCGATGACGGGCGCCGGTATGCCGAGACGTACTACAGCGACGGCTGGGTCGCCGATCACGGCTGGGACCTCGGGCCGCCGACGGCGATCCTCGAACAGTTCATGATCACCGGTCGGTGGCCTGACGCATCCTGAGCCAGCTCACATTCCCGAAATCACCAGACCGACGGCAAGTCCGACAGCGGTGGCGAGCTCGGCCAGGCCGGTTGATTTCAGCACCGGGATGAGCGCGGGACCCAGCGCTCCCGTGATCACCGCGTGTACCGCGGGAATGATCAACATCAGTCCGGCGAGGCCGAGCAGCGCCCACCAGGAGGTGAGGGCAGCGACGATGATGATCATCAACGTCGCCAGCCCGATCAAGATCAGATACAGCAGACGGGTGCGCGAATCTCCGAGGCGGGTGGCGAGAGTGCGCTTGCCGGCCGCGGTGTCGCCATGGATGTCACGCAGGTTGTTGGCGACCAGGATCGCGCAGGCGAGGGACCCGATGCCGACCGCCGTGAGCAGGGTCGCAAGGCTCACCCGGCCGGTCTGCAGGTACGCGGTCCCGCAGACCGCGACGAGGCCGAAGAACACGAAGACGAAGAGTTCGCCGAGCCCGAGATAGCCGTACGGCCGCTTGCCGCCGGTGTAGTACCACGCGGCCAGGACGCAGGCTGCGCCGACGGCCAGCAGCCACCAATGGCCGGTCATGATCACCACGATCAGCCCGGCGATCGCGGCCAGCCCGAAGCTGATGAACGCGGCTCGTTTCACCGCGGCCGGCTCGGCGAGGCCGGAGCCGACCAGCCGCAGCGGGCCGACCCGTACGGCGTCGGTGCCGCGGACGCCGTCGGAGTAGTCGTTGGCGTAGTTGACGCCCACCTGCAGGGCCACACTGACCAGCAGGGCCAGGGCGGCGATCGGCAGCGAGAACCCGCCCTCGAAGTAGGCCAGGCCGCTGGCCGCGATCACCGGGGACAGGGCGGCGGGCAGGGTTCGCGGTCGGGCACCGGCCAGCCACTGGCCGGGGGTCGGCTTTGCGCCGGTCTCCGCACTCACGGCGTCACTCGCGCACCGCGGTCGTTCATGATCAAGTCGCGGATGGCGATCCGGTCGGGCTTGCCGCTGGACAGCTTCGGCAACCGACCGAGCCGGGTGAGGGTGCGGGGCATCGCGTACGCCGGCACCCGGTTCCGGAGATGATCATGCAGTTCCTCGAGCGACCCCGCCGTGGTGCAGGCGGCGGAGATTGTGGTACCCCAATCGGGATCCGGCAGCGCGACGACGAAGCCTTGGCCACCGCGGGTCGCAGCCCACTCGGTCGACCTGGCGCTCGACCTCGGCAAGATCAACTTTACGGCCGCCGGTGATCACGACCTGGTCGAGCCGGCCGAGCACGACGAGCCGATCTCCCTGCCACCGGCCGCGATCCTCGGTGCGCAGCCAGCCGTCGCCGAGAGTGCTCGCCGTGAGCTCGGGTTGCAGCCGGTAACCGGAGAACGCCGACTCGGTGTTGATCATGATCCTGCCTTCGGCCGGACCTCCCGTAGCTTCCAGGTCGACCCGGGTGCCGGCGAGCGGCAGGCCGTCGTAGACACAGCCGCCGCAGGTCTCGCTCAGTCCGTAGGTCGTGACGACGGCGATGTCGCGGGCGCCGGCCCGCTCGAGCAGAGCCGGGTCAGCCGGTCCGCCGCCGATCAGCACCGCATCGAAGCGCGCGAGCGCTCGGCTGATGTCCGGCTGGTCCAGGGCCCGACTGAGCTGAGTCGGCACCAGCGAGACGTAGCGACGAGCGCCGAGCCGGTCGACGACGGCGGGCAGATCGAGCAGATCGCGTCGGACCGGTATCGCGGCGGTCCCCCCGACGATCGCTCGCGCCAGCACCATCAGACCGGCCACGTAGTGCGTGGGCAACGCCAAGACCCAGTCGCCGGGACCTCCGAGTCGATCATGGGTCGCTTGGACCGAGGACCGGATTGCCGCTCGCGACAGCACGACCCCCTTGGCCGCGCCGGTCGACCCCGAGGTGCTGACGATCACCGCGGCGTCGACCTCGTCCACCGGCACCGTGGGCCGGAGCATCCGGAGTGCTCGGTTGCGTTCAATCTCGTCGCTCGGCAGCGGCGCGACGACCGGTCCGCCGGACAGGGAGTCCGCGAGGGCATTCGGCGTCTCGTCGGGTTCGACGGTCCGCAGGAGGTTCGGCTCGGCGCCGGCGGTGCTCACGGGGCACAAGGGTATTGCCAGAATGAGCAGGTGCCGACCGAGCCTTGCGCGTACGCGATCGGCTTGCGCATCCGGTTTCGCGGCATCACCGAGCGCAACGGCATGGTCTGGCGGGGAGCGGCGGGTTGGGCCGAGTGGAGCCCGTTCCTCGACTACGACGGACCTGAGCTCGTGCCCTGGCTGCGGGCGGCGGATGAAGCGGCCAACCTCGGCTGGCCGGATCCGGTCCGTACCCGAATTCCGGTCAACGCCACGATTCCGGCCGTCGGGCCGGACCAGGCCTCCGCGCTGACCGCAGCCGCCGGGTGCCGCACCGCCAAGATCAAGGTGGCCCAGGCCGGACAGACGCTCGGCGACGACCTGTCCCGAGTCGAAGCGGTTCGTTCGGCTCTAGGCAACGGCGGACTGGTCAGGGTCGATGCCAACGGGGCCTGGGGAGTCGAGCAGGCCGAACGGGCGATCCGGCAGCTTGCCCGATTCGGACTCGAGTACGTCGAGCAGCCATGTCGCACGGTGGAGGAACTGGCCGAGCTCCGGATCCGGCTGGCCCGGAACGGCATCGATGCGTTGATCGCGGCCGACGAGTCCATCCGGCGGGCGCAGGATCCCTACCGGGTCGCGGAGCTCGAAGCGGCCGACGTCGCGGTGCTCAAGGTCCAACCGCTGGGTGGCGCCCGCGCCTGCCTGGAGATCGCCGAGCGGATCGGGCTCCCGGTGGTGGTGTCCAGCGCGTTGGAGACCTCGATCGGCATCCGCGCCGGGGTCGCACTCGCCGCGGCGCTGCCGCAACTGCCGTTCGCCTGCGGGCTCAACACGGTCGCCCTGCTGGCCGACGATCTGGTAACGGAGCCCCTGGTCGCGGTCGACGGCGTGCTCGAGGTACGCGACCTGGTCGTCGATGTCGAGGCGCTGCGTCGCAACCGGGCCGGTGCGGACGACCAGGCGTTCTGGCAGTCTCGTCTCATGAGGACGAGGCGGCTCGCGTGATGGGTGAAGCGACGCTGTGCGCGCGGGTGATCGTCGAAGAACTGATCGGCCGGGGCGTGACCGACGTCGTACTCGCTCCCGGGTCTCGCAGTGCACCACTGGCCTATGAACTCCTCGAGGCCGACCGGATCGGGTTGCTCCGGCTGCACGTCCGGATCGACGAGCGGACCGCCGGCTTCCTCGCTCTAGGCCTGGCCAAGCAGTCAGGCCGGCCGGTCGCGGTACTGACGACGTCGGGGACGGCTGCGGCCAATCTCCACCCGGCCGTGCTCGAGGCGTGGTACGCCCACGTGCCACTGGTGATGATCACCGCCAGCCGCCCGCGGTCCATGATCAACACCGGGGCCAACCAGACCGCCGACCAGGCTCAGCTCTTCGGCCGGCACGCTCGCGGGTATGCGGCGCTGTCCGATCAGACCGCCGATCCGTGGGCCTGGCGCTTCGAACTGGCCCGGCTGATCACCACCGCGGCGGGAACGCGCACCGGAACCCCCGGCCCGGTGCAGCTCGATGTGGAGTTCAGCGATCCACTGGTGCCGGTCGGGTTCGTCGCGCCGACGTCAATGCCCGAGCTGTCCATCACCGACAGCCCGCGCGCTGGAAACCCCACCGAACTGCCGCCAGGCCCTCAGACGGTGATCATCGCCGGCGACTGCCCGCCGGTCCTCGGCCGCTCGGTTGCTGCACTCGCCGAGACCGCCGGCGTTCCCTTGCTGGCGGAGCCGTCGAGCAACGCCCGGCGTGGCCGAGCCGCGCTCGGCACCCAGCGGCTGCTGGCGGCATCCAGCCTCGCCGAAGCGATCGAGCGGATCGTGGTCTTCGGCCACCCGACGCTGTCCCGGCCGGTCGCCCGGCTGCTGGCCCGTCGAGACCTTGAGTTGATCATGGTCAGTTCGCACGCCGACTGGGTCGACCCCGGACTGGCGGCATCGGGGGTGGTCGACGCGGTCGTCTTCGCCGAGGCCGGGGATCCGGCCTGGCTCGGTGCCTGGCAGGCCGCCGACGCCGAGTTGCGTCGCCGGCTCGATCAGCTGCTGTCGCGCCAGCCGGAATTCAGTGGGCCGATGCTGGCCGCGCGGCTGTGGGCTGCCCTCGACGAGCGCGACATCTTGTTCGTCGGTTCGTCCAATCCGATCCGCGATCTGGACCTGGCCCGGATCGCGACCGCACCGGCGACCGTCCACGCCAATCGGGGCCTCGCCGGGATCGACGGCAGCATCTCAACGGCAGTCGGCATCGCGCTCGCCGCCGAACGGCCGACCCACGCACTGCTGGGTGACATCACTGCGGTGCACGACACCACCGGCCTGATCATCGGGCCGGGCGAGCCGTCGCCCGATCTTCGGGTCGTCGTCGCCAACGACGACGGCGGCAGCATCTTCGCCACCCTGGAACACGGCCTGCCCGCTCATCGGCGCTCCTTCGAGCGGATCTTCGGCACGCCGCACGGAACTCAGTTCGCCACCCTGGCCGAGGCGACCGGGGCCGCCTATCGGCGGGTGCAGAACGCCGAGGAGCTGACTGAGTCGCTGCGACAGCCACCGGTCGGCATCGAGCTGGTGGAAGCGGTGATCGACCGTAGCCAGCGGCGTTCGCTGGACTCCGCCATCACTGCGCTCGCAGCCACGCTCTGAGCTGGCTGGTGGCGCTGACGTCGTCCTCGTTGTACTCCAGCACCCGGGTGCGCGCCTGCGCCCGGACTTCGGGCGTCACGCCGTGCACTGCCTCGGCGAACCACAACTGGGAATTGAGTCCGCCGGGGTCGTCGTCGCGCCAGCTGAAGCCGGCATGCTTGGCGATCATCTTCAGACCGAGTCCACTGACGCCGAAGAAGTGGGCCTTGACGATCTCCAGCAGATCGACGAACTGCTCCTCGGCGTATCCGGCGGCCCAGTCCAGCACGGCGTCATGCTCCCGGTCGGCCAACGCTTTGATCTTGGCCGTCTCGTAGCCGCTGTAGTGGTAGACCGCGACCGAAGACGAAGCGTCGACGATGCTCCGTAACCAGGTGAACGCGTCGACGGCCAGCGCGGCCTCAGCGGCATCGTCGAGATCATCGAAACGGCTGAACTCGTGGTATACCCCGCCCGGAGCAGCGGCGTCGTGGACCAGGAATCCCCACAGGTAGATCCGGCCGTCCACCGAGCTCTCGATGTCGAGATCGATCTCCACCTCGGCCTCGGGCACCGTGATCAACCCGTCGGTCTCACGCGCGAACGAGCTGCCGTCCAGCAGCATCCGGGCCCGGCGGGCGGCGACCCGGAGCCGACCCTCAGCCCCCGGCCGGTGGGTCACTTCCGGGAGATACCAGGCGAGCAACTCGTCCAGATCGGCGCCGACCAGGTCGGTGATCGTCGAAATGCCGTGGCGGCGCAGCGTGGCGATCTCCCGCATGTCGAGCGGACCCTTGTCGATCCGCAGGCTCACATCCTGCGCGTCGAGCTGCGGTCGGCAGTGCTCCCACCACTGGCAGCGGCCGCACTCCGCATTCACGATGGGCTCGACGAGCAGGTGCGGGTCAGCTGTGGGGTCACCGGTCTGCTGTTGCGCGACGACGGCGATGTCCACCCGGAAGGCATGCTCGTGGTCATAGCGTTCGAGCGGGCTCCGCAGGCGCCAGCCTTCGGGCCGGCTGCGGGAGAAGGTGCGGAGCATCGGCTGGTCCAGTGCCGCCCAGACGAGCACCGGGGCGGTCGTCACCGTGTCCGTGCCGATGATCGCGCCCAGCGGTGGGGTTGCGGCATGGCCGCACGACTCGAGCATCCGGTGGTAGTGGGCGAGCTGGAGCAGATCGGCCCATCGGCTGCCGGTCCGCAGCCCGTGTCCGGCGAGCTCGATCGCGTCCGCGGGCGCCGGCTGGTCGAAGGTCGAGTACCGGACCGCCGGCGCTGCCTCGCCTTCGACGGCCGGACGGCGGACCCGCTCAACGATCTTGTGCCACTTCACCTCGGCCGGGTGATAGGCGGGTGCTCCGGAAGGTGCGTCCGCGCCACGCACCAGGAGGTCGGGATAACCCACGCGATGGCCGGCCGGGTCAACCGGCAGGCAGCCGCCGATGATCAACGCCGCCCCGGATTCCATGGCCCGGACGCAGGCCTGGATCTGAATCGCCCGGGACTCGGCGGTCAGCAGCCGCAGGTCGACGACGCGACCACGGGTCGAGGTGATCAACTTCTCGACCACCACCGCCTCGAAGTGCGCGCCGCCCTCGAACAGTTCGGCCAAAGCGTCACTGGGCTCGGTTTGCGGCAGGTTGACCGTCGGATTGAAGGCATTCTGCGTCTTGACCGGACAGCTGCGCGCTGCGTACGCGCCGAGCAGGATCGACCTCGCCGGTGCGTCGGCGATCGGTGGGTCGAGGGCGATCACGTCGGTGCCTGAGCTCGGTGCAGGGCGACGACGCCGCCGGAGAGATTGCGCCACTCGACCCGTCGCCACCCGGCGGCACCGATCAGATCGGCCAGTGCCCGCTGGTCGGGCCAGGCCTGGATGGATTCGGCCAGATACTCGTAGGCCACCGGATTGGATGAGACCAGCGAGGCGATCTTGGGGATCGCGGCGACCAGGTAGTTCGCGTACACCGCTCGGAACACCCGCCAGGTCGGCGTCGAGAATTCGCAGACCACCAGAGTGCCGCCGGGCTTGGTCACCCGGCGCATCTCCTCGAGCGCCGCCGCGGTGTCTTCGACATTGCGCAGCCCGAACGAGATGGTCACCGCATCGAAGCTGGCGTCGGCGTACGGCAGTTGCAGCGCATCGGCCGCGACGAAGCTCAGGTCGGGTATGCGGGCCTTGCCCACCTGCAGCATGCCCAGCGACAGATCGGTGGGCACCACTGTCGCACCGGCGTGCGCGAACGGCTCACTCGACGTGCCGGTGCCGGCCGCCAGGTCAAGGACGAGTTGGCCGGGTCGCGGCCGGACGGCCTCGACGACGAGCTTGCGCCAGGCCCGGTCCTGACCGAGCGAGAGCACGTCGTTGGCGAGGTCGTACCGGGCGGCGACGCGGTCGAACATGGCTGCGACCTCGCCCCGGCGCTTGTCGAGGGTGGCTCGGGCGGGTCCGTTACTCGGTGGGTGATCGGGCACGGCCACAGCCTGTCACTTCGATACGACAGTTTCTCCTGCTGCGCGTTGGTGGCTACGCGCGTGATCCGCTCGCGAAGAATCCCCGCGAGCGTCGGCAAGGGCCGAGCCCCAAGGCACGACCGCTGGCGCGAGCGGGAAGATCAGATGTTCGCGGTGCCTTGGATGTCGGTCGGTTGCTGGGCGCCGCCGGCCGGCTCGATGCTCACGGCGAGGCCGGACGAGCCGGAAACATCACCCTTGAACCACTGCTTCCGGCTGCCGCCACCGTCGACCAGGTTGTCCGGCACGGCGCCGGCATCGTTCAACGTCCACAGCTGATAGGTCTTGTCGTTTCCGGTCGCGGGCAGGTTGGCGCTGACGAACATCGCCTTGTTCAGGCCCTTGGAGACGACGAACGACATCTTCCCGCCGTTCTTCATGGTCGCGCTGTGGACCTCCACGTCCGGAGCGCTGAACAACTGGGTCTCCAGCGCCTGGTCGGCCACCTGGCTCTGCTGTTCGCGGACCAGCGAGAACACCCAGCCGCCGAGACTCAGTGCGACCACCATGACGGCCGCGACGGCCGCGGTGAGGATCCGGGTCCGCCGTTGCTGACGTCGTAGCGCCAACTCATCGATCGGTGCCTCCGGCTGTGCGACGACCTGTCGCGGAGTGGACTGCGCCGGCTCGACGTCCGCTAACGGCGGCAGCACCCGGACTTCGGAGATCGCCGAGAGGATCGAACTGCGCAGTTCCGGCGGCGGGGCCGGGGCGGTGGCGAGAAGGGACAGCTCGGCAGCCGTCTCGCCGAACTCGACGACCTCGCGGGTGCAGGTCGGGCAGACGGCGAGGTGCGCCTCGAACTCGTCGAGTTCCGACGGATCCAGGGCATTGACCACATAGGAGCCGACGGCCCCGTGGATTTCGCTCATGCTTCCACCCCCAACGCGTCTCGCAAGCCGATCAAGCCGTCACGAATGCGGGTCTTCACCGTGCCGAGTGGCAGCTTGAGCAGCTGGGCCACCTGGCTCTGGGTGTAGCCGCCGAAGTAGGCCAGCGTCAACGCCTCACGCTGAATTGCGGTCAACGAGGCCATACCTTTCCGAACTCTGTCCACATCCAGCCGTTGTGCGACGCCCTCCCACACGTGATCGACTTCGCGATCAGCGGTGGCGAAAGCGTACTTCTCATCCCGAGCAGTGTCGCTCGACACCGATCTGACCCGATCCACGGCCCGCCGGTGGGCCATCGTGGTCATCCAGGCGAGCACGCTGCCCTTGGTCGACGCATACCTGGACGACTGCCGCCAGACCTCGACGTAGATCTCCTGAGTGACTTCGGCAGCATGGTCTGGCGACCGCAGGACCCGCAGCACGATCGCATAGATCCGGTTCGAGGTGAGGTCGTAGAGATCGGCGAAGGCGTCCTCATGACCGCGAGCCGAGCGGGTCATCAGATCGACCAGGTGTGCGGCTTCGGCTTCGCGACCGCCGGATCGCCCGGGCAGGGAGGACTGGCCTCCCGGCTCGGGCGGAACGGACGAGACGTTCATGATTGTGACGGTCTCACGGGGATTCGGTGCTGATCAGGACTTCGGCAGCAACACGCTGTCGATGATGTAAACGGTGGCGTTGGCGGTCTGCACGTTGCCGCAGAGCACCTTGGCGCTGCCGTTGACGGTGAAGTCCTCGCCGGAGCCCTCGACCGTGACACCCTGCTTCTTGTTCAGGCTGTCGTGCTCACCCGCGAGCATGTCCGGCGACAGCCGGCCCGGCGACGACGTGCTCGGTCAGGATCGCCGTCAGCGTCTTCTTGTCGGCCAGAACGGCCTTGAGCGTCTTCTTGTCGATCTTGGCGAACGCGTCATTGGTCGGAGCGAAGACGGTGATGTCCTCGGCGCCGTTCAACGTGTCGACCAGTCCGGCCTGTTTGACTGCGGTGACCAACGTGCTGAGCAGCGGGTTGTTGCTGGCCGCCGTGGCGACCGGATCCTTCGACATGCCGTCGAACGATCCGCTGCCGGACTTCGGCACGGCGGTGCAGGCGGCGCCGAACGGCTCGGTCGACATGGATTCGCTGGCCGAGGGTGATTCCATCGGGGCGGACGCCGGCGCAGAGGCCGAGGACGGGGCCGATGAGGCGCCGGGGCTCGCGCTGGCGCCACCGCCGCAGGCGGCGAGGACGAGCGGGAAGGCGATGGCAGCGGTCAGCGCCGCGAACTTCGCGGTGCGGGATGTTGCGGACATGGAAAGTCCTCCTTCGAGGATGGTGATGTTTCGATGAGCGGGAAGCGGATGCGCCCTTACGGACTCGTTGCCCGTCGCTCATGGGTCATTCGGCGCGGACCGACAGCAGGATTGGTCCGGGGCCGGATTACTAAGCCGCACTCCCGGATTCGCACCTCAGGTCTTCGGGCGGAAACAACGCCGCAGATCTCGCGTGGGTGATTCCCCTCGACATGGGGGGCGAAGTCTCCACGCGAGACGGCAACAGGTGTCGCTGGCTCACCGCGGCGTTCCTGCCCAGCGGCAGGCTCACGGCGCCTAGGCAGACATGCAGAGTGCGTGTGGGGCGAGAGACCTGTCAGGATCCGGTTCCGAAAGGAGGCAGAATCGCACCCATGGCCAAACGCGCGACCATCCTCAAGGTGACCGGTCTCCGCCGTGCCTTCGGACCGAACACGATCATCGACAAGTTCAACCTCGAGGTGCGTACGGGCGAAGCAATCGCCCTGACCGGGCGCAACGGCGCCGGCAAGTCGACGCTGCTGCGCTGTCTGGTCGGCGCGGATCGGCCGGACGACGGCACCGTCACGGTCTGCGGGAACAAGATGTCGGAGTCGTCGCCGGAGATCCGTCGGGACGTGGCGACCGTGATCGATGATCTTGACTTCTTCCCCGACCTCAGCGTCGTCGAACACCTCGACCTGCTGGCTCGAGCCCACGGCATCGCCGAGCCCGACGAACTGGTCGACGAGGTGCTCGAGGAGGTGCAGTTGGTCCCGCAGTCCGGCCAGCTGCCCGGGACGCTGTCGTCCGGACAACGCCGCCGGCTGGCGCTGGCCACCGCCTTCGTCCGGCCGCGGAAGTTGTTGATCTTGGACGAACCAGAGCAGCGCCTGGACACCGAGGGCCTGAGCTGGCTCGCCGCGCGATTGAAGAGCGAGCGGCAGAAGGGGCTGGCGATCGTCTTCGCCAGCCACGAGCCCAGCCTGGTCGAAACCGTCGCGACGCGGGTGGTCGAGCTCGGAGCGCCGCGAGGATGAGCACGGTCGACGCCGACGATCTCACCTGGCAGCAGCCGCCGGAGCCCGAGCCGCTGGTTCCGGCCACGCCGCGCGAGCTGAAGGGCCTGATGAAGGACTGGCGGTCGGGACGGGCCACCCGCAACGTGTTGCAGGCGATCAGCGACGCGTACGTGGCCCTGATCGGCGCGGTGATGATCGGCGCCATGCTCCTCAACGTGGTGCTGAAGGCGCAGAACACAGTCGCTCAGTGCAGCACCGCGTCCTGCCTCTCGGCGCGCACCATCCTGCCGCTCGCCGCGTTCGCTGCGGCGGTTGCCGTCGGGCTCGCGGCCAGCCGGTTGTTCGGGCCGGTACTCGCCTCGGCCGCCGAGGGCTTCTGGCTGCTGGATGCGCCGATCTCCCGGGCGAAACTGCTGCAGTCCCGGCTCGTCGCGGCGATCGTGGCCTCCTTCATCGGCGGCGGGGCGATCGGCGCACTGATCTCCGCGCTGACCGGGTCGACTTCCCGAGGCGTGCTGGTCTGGGCCGCCGCAACGGGACTGTCCGCCGCGGCTTCGGTGTCCTTCGCGGCGGCCCAACAGGGTGCCGAGCGGCACCGGCTCACCCATGCGGCGTCCTACTTCTTCGGCCTGCTGGGCCTCGCGGCCCTGTTCGCCGTGGTGGGGGTGGCCGCCGGCTGGTTCGACCTCGGACTGAGCCGTGATCTCGGCGTCGAACTCGGCGCGATCGTCATCGGCTTCTCCGCGTCTCGTGCTGATCAGCCAGCGCCGTGTTGGCCCGGCTCCGGCTCGGACGGATCCGGCGTACCCGGCTGACTGAGCGGCGGCGCGCTGGTCAGTGGACTGTCCGGTGCCTTCTACGCGCTCGACATCGGCCTCGCGCGCGACATCCTGGTCGAGCGTCGCGCGCAGGAGATCGGCCACGTCAAGCCGAAACGCGGCAAGGGCATCGGGCTCCAGGCCATCATCTGGCGGGAGAGGCAGCGGCTGCTCCGGTTCCCGCAGCCGCTGTTGGTGGTGGCCGGCACCGATCGTGATCCCGTACGCCGCGGATGCCCTGGGGATGAGCGCACTGACCCCGGTCTTCGGCGCGCTCGCGCTCTTCGGCGCCCTGATCCCGACGCTCGGTGGGCTGCGGGTGCTGACCCGAACGGGCGGCCTGGCCCGCTGCCTGCCGTTCTCGCTCGCTCGGCTGAAATTGGCCGCGATCGCGGTGCCGGCGGTGCTAGCGGCGATCTGGGCGGCCTTGGTGAGTGGCGCCTTCATCGGCTTCGGCGTGGGGTCGCGGCAGCACACCATCGTCGAAGCTTCGATGATGAGCATTGCCACCGCAGCGATCGGCCTGCTCGGCGCGGTCCGCTGGACCTCGGCGAAGGGCGTCGACTACGGCGTTCCGATGGTCGCCAGCGGCGCCGGCGCCTTCCCGCCCGGGCTCTTCCTCAACCTGTTCCGAGGCTTCGACGTCTGCCTGATCGGCACTGCACCGATGGTCCTGGGCGGCTCACCGCTGTGGTCGCTGGCCATCGCCGCCATCGCGGCCGGCATTCTGCTCAACTCGATGGATGCCGAGTCGCTGCGGGCCCAGCAGGCCGAGCAGCGCAAGCTGGTCGAGGAGCAGAAGAAGCAGCGGGCGGCCGACCTGGCGAAGCAACGCAAGCGCTGACGGAGCACCGAGAGCACTGAACCGCGCGGACGGCCTACTCCGTCGTGAACTGGATCTGGTGCCAGCCGGTCGCGCCCGACGGGAACACCTTCGTCCGCCGTTCGGGCTGGGTCTCGCCGTCCCGATCGGTCGCCCGGACCTGTGCGCTGTGCAGTCCCGGCGGGTCCGTCATAGACGTAGGACCACTGCCGCCAGAGATCGATGCCGGCGCTCTCGGCCAGCTTGGTCTCCCGCCAGTCGTCGTCGTCGATCTTGATCTCGACCTTGTCGATGCCGCGATGCTGGGCCCAGGCCACGCCGGCGATGACCGCCTTGTCCTTCGGGACGGTGCTCAGTGACTTCGGTACATCGATCCGGCTCTGGGTCAGGATCGGCGCGTCCGTAGCCCACTTGCGGTCGGTCCAGTAGGCCGACCGCTTCGCGTACGTGGTGAATTCGATCCGGCTCAGCCACTTGGTGGCGGAGACGAAGCCGAACAGGCCGGGGACCAGCATCCGCGCCGGGAAACCGTGGGCATCGGGCAACGGCTCACCGTTCATCGCGACCACGATCATCGCGTCGCGGCCATCGCTGACCGCCTGGTACGGCGTGGAACAGGTGTAGCCGGAGTCGGAGGAGTAGGAGTACACCTGCTCGACGCCCGGCTGAACGCCCACCAGCTTGATGATCTCGGCGAACGGTACGCCCAGCCATTTCGACGTGCTGACGTACGGCCCGCCGACCTCGTTCGAGACGCAGGTCAGGGTGATGTTCCGCTCGATCATCGGCAGCTTCAGCAAGTCGGCATAGCTCAGCTGCAGGGGCTTGTCGACCATCCCGTCGATGGTCAGGGACCAGCCCTCGATCTCGACGCGCGGGGTCACCAGGCTGATGTCCACGCGATAGAACTTGTCGTTCGGGGTGATGAACGGGGTCACCTGGTCCAACTGGGCGCCGGCCGGAATCGACTTCGCCGCGGACCCGGGCGCCGGAAGTCCCACCATCCGCCGCGCGGCCGAGCCGGCCTGACGGACCCGTTCGAGGACGCACCGCCCCCGCCGGCGACAGCCGCGAGCAGCCCGGCGCCACCCAGACCGAACAGAGAACCGTCGCCGCGTCGAGTCAGACATCCGGATCGGATCAGGTATCTCGACCGAGCGGCAGCCGGTTTCGGCGAGGTCGTCGGGTTCCTCGGTCGGACCCCGACCGGCGCTCGTCATGATCGACAGAGTGGCCACGCCCGACTGCTCCGGCGACCAGTGACGGGATGGCGTCGATCGCCGAGCCTCGGTAGACCGCGGCCGCGATCCCGGCGAAGCCGAGCAGCGAGATTCCGATCAAGGACGCGAGTCGATGGCGCCAGGCGATCAGTCCGAGGGCGGCGGCGAAGATCAACAACACCACGCCGATACTGCTGATCAAGATCGGCTTGTCGTAGGTGCCGAACGTGCGGACGGCGAACTCCTTCGCCGGCGTGGGCGCTGCGTCGATCAACACCGAACCCACCGCGATGATCGGTGAGGCCGGTGGATTGATGATGGCGGCCATGCCGTGGCCCACGCCAACGGCGGCCAGCGCGGCAACCAGCCCGGCGAGCGCCCGGAGCGCCGGCCCCGGCGGGGTGACGGGCGGAGCGGCGGGACGTGGGACGGGTCATGGTGCCAGTTCGTTGTGCCGGCCTAGTGAGATTGGTCGCACCGGCGCCGGACCGAGCCAAAGGCCTGCCGCTCGCGGCTAGGCTGTCGCCGGTGACCCAGGCCGAGGATCTGATCCCGCCTCGGCTGCGCGTCAGGACGGTCGGGATCGAAGATCCGGGATCACTGCTCGCCCTGCTGCCACCGAAGGACGCGTACGCCTGGGTGCGGCACGGCGACGGCATGGTCGGCTGGGGCGAAGTCGCCCGGCACAAGCCGGGCAGCCTGGACGAAGCCTCGGAGTGGCTCGACGATCTCGTGGCTCACCTGGAGATCACCGCGGAACTTGACCACGCACCGGCCGGTGCCGGTTTCATGGCGTTCGGCAGTTTCACCTTCGATCCGTCGGTCACCGCCGCCCAGTCGACGCTCGTCGTGCCGCGGGTGGTCGTCGGCCGGCGCAACGGCCGTTCCTGGATGACCACGATCGGGCCGGCGACCGCCGAGAAGCCCCTGGCCAGCCGGCCCTCGCCGCCGGAACCGCCGCGCAACGTGTCCTTCGCCGACGGTGCGCTGAGCGGGCCCGAGTGGGAGGCGGCCGTTGCCGAAGCGGTCGGGCGGATCAGCCGCGGCGACCTGGACAAGGTGGTGCTGGCCCGCGATCTGCTCGCCTTCGCCGACAATGACATCGACCCGCGCTGGCTGGTCGGCCGGCTCATCGCGCAGTATCCACAGTGCTGGACCTACCTGGTCGACGGCCTCGTCGGTGCCACACCGGAGATGCTGGTGCGGTTGGAATCGGGCCTCGCGACCTCGCGGGTGCTGGCCGGAACCATCCGGCGAACCGGCGATGATGATCATGATCTCAATCTGGCCGCCGCGCTTTCCCAGTCCAGCAAGGATCTCGAGGAGCATGAGTATGCCGTGAGCTCGGTGGCCCGCGCGCTGGCGGGATTCTGCTCGGGCATGCACGTCCCCGAGTCGCCGTACGTGCTGGAACTGCCCAACGTGTTGCATCTGGCCACCGACGTCACGGCGGTCGCCGATCCGGGCGCGAGCGCGCTGCGGCTGGCCGCGGCACTGCACCCCAGCGCCGCCGTCTGCGGCACACCGACCGATGCCGCCCGCTCGTTGATCGCCGAGCTCGAGCAGTTGGACCGCGAGCGGTACGCGGGACCAGTTGGCTGGATCGACGCCCGGGGTGACGGGGAGTGGGCCATCGCGCTGCGCTGCGGTCAGCTCAGCGAGACCGATCCTCGTCAGATCCGGCTGTTCGCGGGCTGCGGGATCGTCGCCGGCTCCGATCCGATGGCCGAACTGGCCGAGTCCAACGCCAAGCTGATTCCGATGCGGGACGCGTTGGGCGACTGAGTCCGAAAACCGGCTGACCACATATGGGTCCCCGGAAGTAATTAGCGTGTTACCGTTTCGCTCCGGACGTTGGGGAACGGCCGGTCACCATGCGGATTGAAGCGACAGTATCTGGGGTCTGGACCTTCCTCGAGATGTCAGGGTCAACACTCCATGCAAAGACCTGTCAGCGTGCTTGTCGCCGTGTCCATGATCAGCATTGCGATGGCCGCAGGGCCGCCGAATGCTCGGGCGGCCGACCCGGCACCGACGTCGGTGGCCGCGAAGCCGGTGTTCACCCCCGCCGCCGGCGCGATCTTCAACAAGCCACGGGGGACCAAGGCCCAGCAACTGGTGATCTTGAACCTGCTGGTCAGGTCGACCCGTAGCGCGCCGGCCGGTTCAACGATCCGGATCGCGGTCTATTCCTTCACCTACACACCGTTGGCCGACGCCCTGATCGCCGCCTTCCGGCGCGGCGTCATCGTGAAGATCATCATCGATGATCACGCCGTTCCGCGGACCGGAGAAAATCTCCGGCTGCGCACGGAACTGAACACCAACATCACCGACGGGAGCTGGGTGGGCACCTGCACCTTCGGCTGCATGTCCGCGAAGCCGTCGCTCATGCACGCGAAGCTCTACCAGTTCTCCCGCTCTGGCGCCGCCCGGTACGTGACCATGATCTCCTCGGCGAATCCCGCCTTCGGGTCGGCCATCTCTTCGTGGAACAACAACTACACGATGGTCGGCGACGTCGCGACGTACCAGTCGAACAAGAAGTACTTCAACGACATGAAGAAGGACCAGACCAATACCGCCTACTACCGGGCCACCACCAGCGGCCAGGTGCGGACCTACTTCTTCCCGCGGGCCGGTAAGACGTCGAAGTCCGACAACGTCTACGCAACTCTCGGCACGGTCAGATGTCGGGGAGCGGGCCCTGGCTACGGCAATGCCGAGCGGCGCACGATCATTCGCATCTCTTCGTGGGAATGGACCTCGTTGCGAGCCGACATCGCCCGGAAACTGGCGGAACTGGCCGGCCAGGGTTGCGACATCCAGGTGATCTATTCCCGGGACAGGGTCCAGGCTCCGGTGCCGGCGACCCTGTTGGCGATGAAGATTCCGACCTACGACTCGCGCGTCGACCTCAACGGCGATCACGCGCCGGACCTCTACGCGCACAGCAAATACATGTTGATCAACGGCATCCTCGGCACGGACACCCACGCCAAGGTCGTCTACACGGGCTCGGCGAACCTGACTCGGAACAGCCTGCGCGAGTCGAACGAGATCATGATCCGGATCGATCGCGACGACATCTACAACCAGTACGCGGCCAACTTCAAAGAGATCCGCAAGGGCTGGACGACGCGGGTCACCAAGGTGCCCGCACCGCCGTCCGACCTCGACGAGTTGCCTATGGACGAGAACGACCCGAGAGCCAACGATTACCGGCTTGATCCGCAAGAGGACGATTAGCCCGTGCCTTCGGTTTCGTCGGGTAGCCCCCGGCCGGTCGCGTCCCAGTGGGCCGTCCCAGGTTGCGGTGGGGCGTAGTCTCCGCGCCGCGATCGTCGTGCTGGCCGGTGGGAGATCCCGCCGGTTCGGCACCGACAAGCTTGCGCACCAGATCGCCGGCCGGTCGCTGCTCGAGCACACGCTCGGCGCCTTGCCGGCCGACGTCGACGTCTATCTCGTCGGGCCGCCACGACCGTCGTCCCGGCCGTTGGTCATCGTCCGCGAGGAACCTCCGGGCGGCGGGCCGGCCGCAGCGCTGGTCTGCGGTCTCGCGGCCGCACTCGATGCCGGTGCCGACCTCATCGCCACCTTGCCGGGGGACGCGCCCGATGCCGGATCGGCGGCCACGGTCCTGCTCGACCGACTCCGCAGTGATCCGGGTCCGAGCGCGGCGGTGGGTGTCGATCCCGATGGACGCGAGCAGCCGCTCCAGCTCGCGCTGACCCGCACCGCCGCTACGCAGATCATCGCCGCCGCCGGGCCGACCGGCGGGGCCGGCCAGTCCGCGCGGGCCTTGGTGCACGCACTCCAGCCGTCCGCCGTCCGGTGCGAGATCGAGAGCGTCGGCCGCATTCGACATCGACGACCATGATCAGCTGACGGCGTGGCAGGTCGCGCAATCGGCCGCCATCGAGGAAGTGCTGTCGGCGGTCGAACGGATCGCCGCCACCGAGCGCGGCCGACCCGGGTCGTCGCACTCGACGGCCCCAGCTGCGCCGGCAAGTCGATCCTGGCCACCGCACTAGGCCTGCGAACGCGCGCGAGCGTGATCGAGGGCGACGACTTCTACGGCACTGACCTGCCATCGCTCACGACGATGGAGCGTCAGGCGATGAGCGACGCCGAGGTAGCGGCGGCGGTGATCGACTGGCGACGACTGCGCGCCGAGGCGCTCACCCCCCTCGCCGCCGGCCGGCCGGCCCGGTTCCGGCCGTACGACTGGTCCGCCGACGACGGTCGCCTGTCGACCGCGAAGGTGGTCCGGCCCGCCGACCTGATCATCGTCGATGGCGTCTACTCGGCCCGTCCCGAGCTGGGAGACCTGGTCGATCTGGCGATCCATGTCGACGTCGATCTCGAACTCAGGATGCGTCGATACGCCGAGCGCGGTAACGATCCGGAATGGACCCGGTTCTGGGAACGCGGCGAGGCCTACTACTTCGCTCGGCTGCGGCCACCGGAGTCGTTCGATCTTCGCCTCCGGTCACCGGAGGTCAGCTGAACGGGGGCCGGGAGTCACGCGCGTGGCTCAGCCGTCCGGCGGTGCGCCAGGCCCGCGCGACCAGATCGCCGTCCTCGTCGGTGATGAGGTTGCCCATCACCCGCAGCGCGACGGCCATCAACCCGCGCGAGCCCATGCCGATGGGCCCGAGCCGGGCCAGCAGCCCGGGCACGGTGATCAGGCCGGCCAGTCGTCGGGCGATGCTGAACGGTCGCCCGTAGTGGGTGCGCAACAGTGCCGGCCAGGCGCGACCGAGATCGTCCTCGCCCAGCAGGTCGACCAGCAGCCGGCCGGCTTCCAGACCGTAGTCGATGCCCTCGCCGTTGAGCGGGTTGACGCAGGCGGCCGCATCGCCGATCAGCGCCCAGTTCCGTCCCGCCACCCCGCTGACCGCGCCGCCCATCGGCAACAGGGCCGAGGTCGGCATCCGCAGCTGGTCACCCAGTTCCCACTCCTCGCGGCGCTGCGCGGCGTACGAGGCCATCAGCGGGCGCAGCGCCACGTCCGCCGGTCGTCGCGCGGTGGCCAGGGTGCCGACGCCGAGGTTCACCTGGCCGCTGCCCAGCGGGAAGATCCAGCCGTACCCGGACAGCAGTTCCCCTCGTTCGCCGCGCAGTTCCAGGTGCGAGGAGATCCACTCGTCGTCGCGGCCGGTGTCCACATAGCAGCGGGCCGCCACTCCGTACGCGGTGTCGCGGTGCCAGGTCCGGCCGAGCAGCCGACCGACGGAGGAGCGGACACCGTCGGCCACGACCAACTGCCGGCAACGCACAGTTGTCGTGTCCGGGCCGATCTTGAACACGACCCGCGAGACCCGGTCGCCCTCCCGGACGACGTCGATCGCCCGCGCGCCCGACAACGGCGTCGCCCCGGCGTCCAGCGCCCGCTCACGGATCTTGTCGTCCAGCTCCGTTCGGGGGACCGCCGAGCCGTGATCGGGTAGCGATCCTCCCGGCCACGGCAGTTCCCAGACCGAGCCGAAGCCGTGCGCTCGGAGTCCGCGGTTGACGACATGGGAACGGGTCCACTCACCGAGCCCCAGCCGGTCAAGTTCGGCCATCGCCCGCGGGGTGAGTCCGTCTCCGCAGGTCTTGTCCCGGGGGAAGACTGCCGCATCGGCCAGCGTGACCTGGCGACCCGAGCGTGCCGCCCAGGCGGCCGCGGACGCGCCGGCCGGGCCGGCGCCGACGACCAGGACTTCGGTCTCGGCGTCGGTCGACCCGGTCACCCGCCGTCACCCACGGAGGCGATTGTTCCACCGTTGTGGGCAGCTGAGTTTTTCGCACCGAGATCGTTGCGTAATTCAGGGCGTTTCACCTAGTGGGGCAACGCTTTTTTCTGCTTTCGACCGCCGGTTGGGTCGCGCTCGTCGTTCTGCTGCGATGGTCGTAGAGTGGTCCGCGGACTTAGTGAACGAATTCACGAGCGACGCCGGTTCGGGTCCCAAGCCCGGGCGGAGCCGCCCACCAGGAGACACACATGACGGTCAGCTTGCCGCACCACGCTGCAGCGTCGATGGCCTCGTCGGCGCAGGACGGGGGGCGGGCATGAGCCCCTATCTCGGAATCGTGATCTTGCTCGTGATCGCCGCCGGCTTCGTGGCGCTGACGATCGTCACGAGCATTCTGGTCGGACCGGGCCGCTACAACCGGGCCAAGTACGACTCGTACGAGTGCGGCATCGAGCCCACCCCCCAGCCGGTCGGTGGCGGCCGATTTCCGGTGAAGTACTACATCACGGCGATGCTGTTCATCGTCTTCGACATCGAGATCGTCTTCCTCTACCCGTGGGCGGTCACCTTCGATCAGATGGGCACGTTCGCGTTGGTCGAAATGGTCTTGTTCATCGCCACGGTCTTCGTGGCCTACTTCTACGTGCTGCGTCGCGGCGGACTCGACTGGGATTGAGGTGCTGAGAGATGGGCGTTGAAGAGAAGCTTCCGACCGGGGTGTTGTTGACGACCCTGGAGGGCCTGTTCGGCTACATGCGGAGCGCGGCGTTCTGGCCGGCCACCTTCGGCCTGGCCTGCTGCGCGATCGAGATGATGACCTACGGCGCGCCGCGCTACGACTCCGGACGCTGGGGCCAGGAGGTCTTTCGCGCCTCGCCGCGACAGGCCGACCTGATGATCGTCGCCGGCCGGGTGAGCCAGAAGATGGCTCCGGTCCTGCGGCAGATCTACGACCAGATGCCCAATCCGAAGTGGGTGCTGGCGATGGGCGTCTGCGCCAGCACGGGTGGCATGTTCAACAACTACGCGATCGTCCAGGGTGTCGACCACGTGGTTCCGGTCGACATGTACCTGCCGGGCTGTCCGCCACGGCCGGAGATGCTGATCGACGCGATGTTCAAGCTGCGCGAGAAGGTTCGCACCACCCCGATCGGTCTCAACGCCACGATCGCCGCCCAGGAGGCCGAGCAACGCCAACTCGAAGCTCCGGCGCTCACCGAGCAGAAGGGCCTCCTCCGGTGACCGAGGACGGCACGCGGTCTGACGCCTCCGCTTCGCGTCCTGAGCCCGTCGAAGGACCAGCGGACGCGAACCTCCACCAGGAGTCCGACGAGAATGCTCGGGTCAAGGGTGCTGATCCGCAGGGCGAATCGGAGCCGGACAGCGAAACCAAGGCCGAACAGCAGACCGGACCGGCACCCGACGTTGCGTCAGCGGCGACCGAGTCCGAGCAGAACGTCGCTGAGGACCAGGCGAGCGACGTCGCCGTGCCGGAGCGCAGGGCCGAGGTGCTCGAGGTCCGCAAGGGCATGTTCGGGATCAAAGGCACCGGTGACACCTCCGGTTACGGCGGACTGACCCGGGTGATCGAGTTCCCGCCGTCGTCGGATCCCCCGTTCGGTGGGTGGTGGGACCAGGTCTACGACAGGGTGGGTGAACTCATCCCCAACTACTTCGACGTGATCACCAAGGTGGTCATCCATCGCGGCGAGATCACCTTTCACGTCGCCGCCCCGCACCTCCCCGCCCTGGTGAAGCACCTGCGTGACGATGCCCACCTGCGGTTCGAGTTCTGCAGCAGCGTGTCGGGCGTGCACTATCCGGCCGATCAGGGCCGCGAGTTGCACGCCGTCTACCACTTGCAGTCGATGACCCACAACCGGCGGATCCGGCTCGAGGTCTCCGTCCCCGACAGCGATCCGCACATCCCTTCGGTGGTGTCGACGTACCCGACCGCTGACTGGCACGAGCGTGAGACGTACGACATGTTCGGCATCGTCTTCGACGGGCACCCCGCGCTCACCCGGATCCTGATGCCGGACGACTGGCCGGGTCACCCGCAGCGCAAGGACTATCCGCTCGGTGGCATCCCGGTGGAATACAAGGGCGCCACCATCCCGCCGCCTGATCAGAGGAGGTCCTACTCATGACTGCGACCGACGAACACCTCGGCCCCTCGAGTCATGATCATCAGGCCGACCCGTACGGGGCGGCGGCCGACGCCGCTGAAGGACGCGTCTACACCGTCACCGGGCAGGACTGGGACTCGATCGTGTCCGAGCACGCCGAACGTGGCGACGAGCGGATCGTGGTCAACATGGGACCGCAGCATCCATCGACCCACGGCGTACTCCGGTTGATCTTGGAGATGGAAGGCGAGACGGTCCACGAAGCCCGCTGCGGCATCGGCTACCTGCACACCGGCATCGAGAAGAACATGGAGTTCCGCACCTGGACCCAGGGCGTCACCTTCTGCACCCGGATGGACTACCTTTCGCCGCTGTCGCAGGAGACCACCTATTCCCTGGGTGTCGAGCGGTTGCTGGACATCGAGGCCGAGATCCCGGAGAAGGCCAGCGTCATCCGGGTGATGATGCTCGAGCTCAACCGGATCTCCTCGCACCTGGTCTGCATCGCCACCGGCGGGATGGAGATCGGTGCGCTGACGGTGATGACGATCGGCTTCCGGGAGCGCGAGAAGGTGCTCGACGCCTTCGAGTTGATCACGGGCTTGAGGATGAACCACGCCTACATCCGCCCGGGCGGCATCGCCCAGGATCTGCCGGACACCGCTCTGGACCACGTCAGGGACCTGGTCGGGTGGATGAAGAAGCACCTGCCGGAGTACGCGGCCTTCTGCAACGAGAATCCGATCTTCAAGGGGCGGCTCGGCGGCGTGGGTTATCTCGATCTGGCCGGGTGCCTCGCGCTGGGCATCACCGGACCGCCGCTGCGGTCGACCGGCTACGACTGGGACCTGCGCAAGAAGCAGCCCTACTGCGGCTACGAGACCTACGACTTCGAGGTGCAGACCTGGGACACCATGGACGCCTACGGGCGGTTCCGGATCCGGCTCAACGAGATGTGGGAAAGCCTCAAGATCGTCGAGCAATGCGTCGAGCGGCTGGAGAAGATGAAGGGGGCGCCGATCATGGTGGCCGACGCCAAGATCGCCTGGCCCGCGCAGTTGTCGATCGGCTCGGACGGCATGGGCAACTCCAACGAGCACATCAAGCACATCATGGGCGAGTCGATGGAGGCGCTGATCCATCACTTCAAGCTGGTGACCGAGGGCTTCGACGTGCCGCCCGGGCAGGCCTACGTGCCGATCGAGAGCCCGCGCGGCGAACTCGGCGCGCATGTGGTGTCCGACGGCGGTACCCGCCCCTTCCGGGCGCACTTCCGCGACCCGAGTTTCGTGAATCTCCAAGCCATGCCGGTCATGTGTGAAGGTGCGATGGTCTCCGATGTCGTTGTTGCGGTGGCCAGTCTCGACCCGGTGATGGGTGGGGTGGACAGGTAATGATCATGAACTCGCAGTGGCCGACATGCCGAGGACGGTGTTGATCATGAGTAACTTGATCGAGCCGAAGCCGAGCAATCCGAACGGACATGCCGGTGGCGACGTCGGGTCGGAGGAACTCCTCGGGCGACTGACCAGTGATCACGAGGCACCGCATGGGCACTTCACCACCCATTTCGACGAGCCGAGCATCGACTTCAGCGCGACCGAGACCAAGATCACCGAGACGACCTTGGTCGAGTTGCGCTCGATCGCGGCCCGGTACCCGCAGGCCCGGTCGGCCCTGTTGCCGATGCTGCACCTGGTCCAGAGCGTCGAGGGCCGGGTGACGCCGGCGGGCATCGAGGCGTGCGCCGACATCCTCGGCATCACCGCCGCCGATGTCAGCGGCGTCGCCACGTTCTACACCATGTACAAACGGCGTCCGATCGGGGAGTACCACGTCGGCGTCTGCACCACCGCGCTCTGCGCGATCATGGGCGGCGACGAGGTCTACGCCAAGCTCCAAGATCATCTCGGGATCGGCAACGACGAGACCACGTCCGACGGCAAGATCACTCTGGAGCACGTCGAGTGCAACGCTGCCTGCGACTTCGCCCCGGTGATGATGGTCAACTGGGAGTTCTTCGACAACACCACCCCGGATCGGGCGATGGAGATCGTCGACCAGATCCGCGCCGGAGTTCCGGTGCGCTCCACCCGAGGCGCCGAAGTCTGCACTTGGAAGGAAGCCGAGCGGATACTCGCCGGCTTCCCCGACGACCGCGCCGACCAGGGCCCGACCGCTGTCGGACCGTCGTTGTTGGGGCTGAACATCGCCCGCGAGAACGGTTGGGCCGCACCGCGATCCGGGCACGATGATCATGGAACCGATGGAGGTGAGTCGGATGCCTGATGCATCGACGGATCCGGGACACGGACTGCTGACTCCGGTGCTGACCGACAACTGGGGCGATGAGCGGGCCTGGAAGCTCACCAACTACGAGTACCGGGGCGGCTACCAGGCCATGCGCACGGCGCTGACCATGAAGCCGGCCGACGTGGTCGCCATGGTCAAGGATTCCGGGCTCCGCGGGCGCGGTGGCGCGGGTTTCCCGACCGGAATGAAGTGGAGCTTCATCCCGCAGGACAACCCGAAGCCCAAGTACCTGGTGGTCAACGCCGACGAGTCCGAGCCGGGCACCTGCAAGGACATCCCGCTGATGATGGCCTCGCCGCACACCCTGGTCGAAGGCGTGATCATCGCCGCGTACGCGATCCGGGCCAACCACGCGTTCATCTACGTCCGCGGCGAGGTGCTGCACGTGGTACGGCGCCTGCAGCAGGCGGTCCGCGAGGTCTACTCCGCGGGCTACGCCGGCCGCAATATTCTCGGCACCGGCTATGACCTCGACATCATCGTGCACGTCGGCGCGGGCGCGTACATCTGCGGTGAGGAGACCGCGCTGCTGGACTCTCTCGAAGGTCGCCGCGGCCAGCCGCGACTGCGCCCGCCCTTCCCGGCGATCGCCGGCCTGTACGCCAGTCCGACAGTGATCAACAACGTCGAGTCGATCGCCTCGGTGCCGTCCATCGTCGCCCGCGGGGCCGACTGGTTCTCCTCGATGGGCACCGAGAAGTCCAAGGGGATGACGATCTATTCGCTGTCCGGTCACGTCACCCAGCCCGGTCAGTTCGAGGCGCCGTTGGGCATCACGCTGCGCCAACTGCTCGACCTGGCCGGAGGGATCCGCGAAGGCCATCAACTGAAGTTCTGGACGCCGGGCGGGTCGTCGACTCCGATGCTGACCGCCGAACATGTCGACCTCCCCCTCGACTATGAGGGCATGGCCGCGGCCAAGACGATGCTCGGCACCAAGGCCCTGCAGTGCTTCGACGAGACGACTTCGGTGGTCCGCACCGTGCTCCGCTGGACCGAGTTCTACAAGCACGAGTCCTGTGGCAAGTGCACGCCGTGCCGCGAGGGCACCTGGTGGCTGGTCCAGATCCTGAAGCGGATGGAGGCCGGTCGCGGCGAGGAGGGCGACATCGAGAAACTGCTCGACCTCTGCGAGAACATCCTCGGCCGGTCGTTCTGCGCCCTCGGCGACGGAGCCACCTCACCCATCAGTTCGGCCATCCAGTACTTCCGCAGCGAGTTCGAGGACGCGATGCACACCCCCGCCTGGGAGCTGTTCCCCTACGAGCAGAGCACGCTCTTCGTCCGCGAGAGCGTCGGAGCGTGGCGCATGCACTCGCGAGCGTCGACATCGCGCGCCGACGGAATAAGGGAGTCTGATTCGCTCAATGTAGCAGGAGCACGCAATTAGCGACGTTCGCAGGAGAGACCACGACGTACACATCCAACGCGGCCCAGGTCCAGAAGCACGAGGATCTGGTCACGCTGACCATCGACGACATCGAGGTGTCGGTGCCGAAGGGCACGCTGGTGATCCGCGCCGCCGAGTTGATCGGCGTCGAGGTGCCGCGGTTCTGCGATCATCCGCTGCTCGATCCGGTCGGCGCTTGTCGGCAGTGCCTGGTCGAGGTGCCCGACGGTGGCAACGGCCGGCCGATTCCCAAGCCGCAGGCCTCGTGCACCCTCGAGGTCGCGCCGGGGATGAAGATCAAGACCCAGGTCACCTCACCGGTGGCGGCCAAGGCGCAGCACGGGAACATGGAGTTCCTGCTGATCAACCACCCGCTGGACTGCCCGATCTGCGACAAGGGCGGCGAGTGCCCGCTGCAGAACCAGGCGCTGTCCCACGGCTACGCCGAGAGCCGCTTCACCGACGTCAAGCGCACCTTCCCGAAGCCGATCAACATCTCCGCCAACGTGCTGCTCGACCGCGAGCGCTGCGTGCTCTGCGCCCGCTGCACCCGGTTCTCCGAGCAGGTGGCCGGGGATCCGTTCATCGCGCTGATCGAGCGCGGTGCGCTGCAGCAGGTCGGGCATCTACGAGAAGGAGCCGTTCGAGTCCTACTTCTCCGGCAACACGATCCAGATCTGCCCGGTGGGTGCGCTGACCAGTGCGGCGTACCGGTTCCGCTCGCGGCCGTTCGACCTGGTCAGCACCCCGTCGATCGCCGAGCACGATGCCTGCGGTTCGGCCATCCGGGTGGACCACCGGCGCGGCCAGGTGATGCGCCGGCTGGCCGGCGACGACCCCGAGGTCAACGAGGAGTGGATCACCGACAAGGACCGGTTCGCCTTCGCCTACGGACGGGCCGACGATCGGCTGACCCGGCCGCTGGTCCGCGACGGAGACGTGCTGCGACCGGCGTCCTGGCCGGAGGCGATCGACGTCGCGGTCCAGGGTCTGCAGGCGGCCGGCCGATCCTCCGGCGTGCTGACCGGTGGCCGGCTGACCGTTGAGGACGCGTACGCGTACGCCAAGTTCGCCCGCACGGTGCTCGGCACCAACAACATCGACTTCCGGGCCCGCCAGCACTCCGACGAGGAGGCCGACTTCCTCGCCCATGTCGTGGCCGGCAGCGGGCGCGGAGTGACGTTCGCCGACCTGGAGAGCGCCAGTTCGGTGCTGCTGGTCTGCTTCGAGCCCGAGGAGGAGGCCGGGGCGCTCTTCCTGCGGCTGCGCAAGGCCAACCGCAAGCAGGGCCTGAAGTCCTGGACGCTGGCCCCGTACCTGAGCAACGGCGCCCGCAAGATCGGCGCCCAGTTGCTGCCGACCGTACCCGGCGCCGAGGCTGCCGCGCTCGATGCAGCTTGGCTCGCAGGTTCCGCTCGACGCGAACTCGGTGATCATGGTCGGCGAGCGCGCAGCCGGCCTCTCCGGCACCCTCAGCGCGTGCGTTCGGCTCGCCGATCGGACCGGGGCCCGGCTGGCCTGGGTGCCCCGCCGAGCCGGCGACCGGGGGGCGGTCGAGGCCGGGTGCCTGCCCAACCTGCTTCCCGGCGGGCGACCGCTCGCCGATGCCGCGGCGCGGGTCGACACCCAGGCCACCTGGGGCGTCGACTCGCTGCCCAGCCTTGAGGGCCGCGACGGCGACGAGATGTTGATCTCCGCCGCAGACGGCGAACTGGCCGCGCTGGTCGTCGCCGGGATCGACCCGAACGATTTCAACGACCCGAGATTCGTGTTGGAGGGGCTGGAGGCCGTCGACTTCGTGATCAGCCTGGAGACCCGCGCCTCCGCTGGTCACCGAGCGGGCCGATGTCGTCTTCCCGGTGTCGCTGATGCACCAGCGGGAGGGCAGCTTCCTGAACTGGGAGGGCCGCCTCCGCTCGTTCCAGGCCGTCATCAACGAGCCGACCGTGATGTCCGATCTCCGGGTGCTGGCGGCGCTGGCCGACGGCTTCGGTGTCGATCTCGGCTTCCGGACGGCGGCCCAGGCGCGAGCCGAACTGGAGGAGCTCGGCCGGTGGGAGGGCGACCGGGCGCCGGCCCCCGACTTCGACCCCGGCCAGGTGAGCCGGCCGGAGGACGGGCAGGCCGTGCTCGCGACCTGGCGGCTGTCGCTGGACGACAGCCGGGCCCTGGACGGCGAGCCGAACCTGCGGGCGACCATCCGCCCGCCGGTCGCCCGGGTCGGTCCGCGGAGCGCTGAGGCCCTCGGCTCGGAGGTGGCGATCTCGACCGATCGCGGATCGCTGCGCTTTCCCGTGGTCGTGGAACCCACCATGGTCGAGGGCGTCGTCTGGGTGCCGAGCCGGGCGCCCGGAGAAGTGGGTCGGCGCCGAATTGGCGGCCGCGGCCGGCGGACGTGGTCGCCCTGCGAACCGCTGGGACTGGAGGTGACGCCGTGATACCGAACGATCTCGATGTCTTCCTGGACGACCTGTGGTGGGTGGTGCTGCTGAAGGCGCTGTTCGCTTTCGTGCTGTTGCTGCTGCTGACGTTGTTCACGATCTGGTACGAGCGGCGCGTGGTCGCGTTCATGCAGCACCGCAAGGGCCCGAACATGAACGGCCCCTTCGGCCTCCTGCAGTCGCTGGCCGACGGCATGAAGCTGATGTTCAAGGAGGACTTCACTCCCACCGCGGCCGACAAGGTCGTCTTCATGCTGGCGCCGTTCGTGGTGGCGGTCCCGGCGATCACGGCGTTCGCCGTCATCCCGATCGCCGGTGAGGTCCGGGTGCCGTTCACCGACATCACGACGCCAGCTCCAGGTCACCGATCTCCCGGTGTCGGTGCTGTTCATCGTGGCGATCGCCTCGATCGGGGTCTACGGCATCGTGCTCGCGGGCTGGTCGTCCGGCTCCACGTACTCGCTGCTCGGCGCCCTGCGCTCGAGTGCCCAGGTGATCAGCTACGAGGTCGCGATGGGCCTGGCCCTGGTCGCGGTCTTCCTCTACGCCGGCTCACTGTCAACGTCGGAGATCGTGGCCAAGCAGGCCGAGCCGGCGACGGTCTTCGGCGTACCGCTGTGGTTTGCCGTGCAGCTCTTCCCGTCGTTCGTGATCTACCTGATCTCGATGGTGGGGGAGACCAACCGGGCCCCGTTCGACCTGCCCGAGGCCGAAGGCGAACTGGTCGGTGGCTTCCACACCGAGTACTCCTCGATGCGGTTCGCGATGTTCTTCATGGCCGAGTACATGAACATGATCACGGTCTCGGCGCTGGCGGTCACGTTGTTCCTCGGCGGATGGCACGCGCCGCTCCCGTTCAACCTGCTGCCGGGGGCGAACGACGGCTACTGGGGCCTGGTCTGGTTCATCCTCAAGGTCCTGGTCATGCTGTTCATCTTCGTCTGGCTGCGCGGCACGCTGCCACGGCTGCGATACGACCAGTTCATGCGGTTCGGCTGGCGCTGGCTGATCCCGATCTCGCTGCTGTGGACCGTGATGATCGCGGTGCTGCGGCTCGGCCAGCGGGAGGGCTGGTTCAGCGGCACCGGATTCTGGGTGGCCGCGATCGCGGTCTTCATCGTGCTGGTCGTCCTGACGTTCTTCGGCGGCAAGGAAGAACCCGAGGAGGTCGCAGACGGCGACGCCGGAGGCTTTCGATGCCTTCGCCGGCGGGTATCCGGTGCCACCGATGGGCGATCAGGTGCTGCCGGAGTTCTCCCAGGTGCTCAGCCATGACGAGGATGCCGAGCCGGTCCAGCCGGAGCGCGGGCCGATGAAGGAGAGTCAGACCTGATGGGTTTCCTCGATCCGATCGCCGGCTTCGGCGTGACCTTCAAGACCATGTTCCGCAAGACCTTCACCATCGACTATCCCACCGCGCCCCGGGTGACCGCGCCGCGGTTCCACGGTCGGCACCAGCTCAATCGCTGGCCCGACGGCCTGGAGAAGTGCGTCGGCTGCGAGCTCTGCGCCTGGGCCTGCCCGGCTGACGCGATCTACGTGGAGGGCGCGCAGAACACCGAGGAGGAACGGTTCTCCCCCGGCGAGCGCTACGGCCGGGTCTACCAGATCAACTACCTGCGCTGCATCCTCTGCGGGCTGTGCATCGAGGCCTGCCCGACTCGTGCGCTGACCATGACGAACGAGTTCGAGCTGGCCGACGACTCCCGCAGCAAGCTCATCTACGAGAAGTCCGACCTGCTGGCGCCGTTGCTGCCCGGCATGGATGCGCCGCCGCACGAGCGCAGGCTCGGCGACGACGAGCAGGCGTACTTCCTCGGCCTGCCGGCGAGCGGCCGGCCGGACGACCGCGCGGGTGACATCAGCGGGGCGCCACAGGTCGTGCCGAACCAGGGATTCATCAACAAGCGCAAGCACGCGGGTAAGGGATGATGATCATGGTCGTGATGCCCATGGTGACGGGCGCCGCGGTGGCCTTCTGGCTGCTGGCGCCGGTGATGATCTTGGGCGCGCTCGGGATGATCCTGGCGCGCAAGCCGGTGCACTCGGCGTTGTGCCTGGCCACGGTGATGATCTCCCTCGCGGTGCAGTACGCCGCCCAGGATGCGCCGTTCCTCTTCGTCGTCCAGATCATCGTCTACACCGGCGCGATCTTGATGTTGTTCCTGTTCGTGCTGATGCTGGTCGGCGTCGACACCGCGGACTCGCTGGTCGAGACGATCAAGGGACAGCGGGTGCTCGCCATCCTGGCCGGGGTCGGATTCGGCAGCCTGCTGGTCTTCGCCGTTGGCAACGCGATCGTCAGCCCGACCGATGGGCTCACGTCGGCCAACAGCGAGTTCGGTGGCAACGTGCAGGGCATCGCCGCACTGGTGTTCAACCGCTACGTCTTCGCCTTCGAAGCCACGTCGGCGCTGCTGATCACGGCCGCGGTCGGCGCCATGGTGCTGGCCCATCGCGAGCAGCTGGGCAAGAAGAGGTCCCAGAGCGATCTCTCGCTGGAGCGGATGCGGCGGTACGCCGAGACCGGCGAACACCCCGGGCCGCTACCGACTCCCGGCGTCTTCGCCCGGCACAACGCGGTGGACACGCCGGCGCTGTTGCCCGACGGCAGCGTCTCGGAGCGGTCGGTCTCGGCCACCCTCCGGGCCCGCGGCACGATCTTGGACAGCAAGGATCTGGTGAAGCCGATCGACAAGACCGTGCAGGCCGTCGCGCCGGAGCAGACCTCCTCAGAAACCGAGGGGCAGCCGTGAACCCGACGAACTACATCGTGCTCTCGGCGATCCTGTTCACCATCGGGACCGTCGGTTTCATGATCAGGCGCAACGCCATCGTGGCTTTCATGTGCGTCGAACTCATGCTCAACGCCTCCAATCTGGCGCTGGTGACCTTCTCCCGGGTGCACGGTGCCCTCGATGGCCAGGTCGCGGCCTTCTTCGTGATGGTGGTGGCCGCCGCCGAGGTGGTCGTCGGATTGGCCATCATCGTGACCATTTTCCGCACCCGACGCTCGGCTTCGGTCGACGACGCGAATCTGCTGAAGTTCTGAAGGACGTCGATGAACCCCTTTGATGTCGTCATCCCGGTGCCGGCGACCGGCATCGTGGCGTACTCCTGGCTGCTGATCGCCATCCCGATGGCGTCGGCCGCCGTGCTGCTGCTGATCGGGCGGGCCGGTGATCGATGGGGCCACTACCTGGGCACCGTGGCCCCGATCGCCTCGTTCGTGCTCGGCGTCGGCTGCTTCGTCGCGCTGCTCGGCCAGGCCGAGGCGCAGCGCGGAGTGTCGGTTCCGTTGTACGACTGGATCTCGATCGGTCGGTGGCACATCGAAGCCGGCCTGCTGGTCGATCAACTGTCGATCGTGTTCGTGCTGTTGATCACCGGTGTCGGCAGCCTGATCCACGTCTACTCCATCGGCTACATGGCCGATGACGAGCAGCGCCGGCGGTTCTTCGCGTTCCTCAACCTGTTCGTCGCCTCGATGCTGCTGCTGGTGCTCGCCGACAACTACCTGGTGGTGTTCGTCGGCTGGGAGGGCGTCGGCCTCGCCTCGTACCTGCTGATCGGCTTCTGGCAGCACAAGCCCACCGCGGCGACCGCGGCCAAGAAGGCCTTCGTGGTGAACCGGGTCGGTGACATGGGCATGTCGGTGGCGATCATGCTGATGCTGGCGACCTTCGGCTCCTCGGCGTTCGTCGACGTCAATGCCGGGATGGAGCGGGCCGACGGCACGACCGCCACCGTGCTCGGGCTGTTGCTGCTGCTGGGCGCCTGCGGCAAGTCGGCCCAGGTTCCCCTGCAGTCCTGGTTGCTCGACGCGATGGAGGGTCCCGACGCCGGTCTCGGCCCTGATCCACGCCGCGACCATGGTGACCGCGGGCGTCTATCTGGTGATCCGCAGCCACGAGATCTTCAGCCACTCCGAATCCGCCAGCACGGCCGTGGTGATCGTGGGCACCGTCACGCTGCTGTTCGGCGCCTGGATCGGCTGCGCCAAGGACGACATCAAGAAGGTGCTCGCCGGCTCGACGATGTCCCAGATCGGCTACATGATGCTCGCGGCCGGTATCGGCCCGGCCGGCTATCCGTTCGCGATCTTCCTCCTGCTGGCCCACGGCTTCTTCAAGGCCAACATGTTCCTCGGCGCCGGGTCGGTGATGCACGGCATGAACGACGACGTCAACCTGCGGCACTACGGCGCGCTGTCGAAGGCGATGCCGATCACCTTCTACACGTTCGCGGCCGGCTACCTGGCGATCATCGGATTCCCCTTCCTCTCCGGCTACTACGCCAAGGACCACATCATCGAGGCCGCCTTCGAGTACAACGCGATCGTCGGCGTGCTCGCCCTGCTGGGTGCGGGGGTGACGGCCTTCTACATGACCCGGCTGATGCTGATGACCTTCTTCGGCCAGAAGCGCTGGCGCAAGGGCGTGCACCCGCACGAGTCCCCGCTGGTGATGACCGTTCCGTTGATCATCCTGGCGGCGGGTTCAGTGTTCGGCGGCCTGGTGCTGAACAACTGGATCGGTGGCTGGCTCGACCCGGCGGTCGGCGGCGAGCACGCGGCCGGTGAGGAGCCCGGACTGCTGCACTGTGTCGCTGATCGGCGTCATCACCCTGCTGGTGGTGGCGGTCGGCGTCGCGATCAGCTACCTGCTGTTCGGCCCGCGCCGGACCATCCCCGACACCCAGCCGGCGACCAGTTCGCCGTTCATCCTCGCCGGCCGCAACGACCTGTACGGCGATGCGTTCAACGAGGCGGTGCTGATGCGCCCCGGCCAGCGGCTCACGTCCGGTCTGCTGCGGCTCGACGACTCCGGCATCGACGGGACGGTCAACGGCACCGGCGCGGTGATCAGCGGGATCTCCACCCGGCTCCGCCGGGCCCAGAACGGCTTCGTCCGCACGTACGCACTCACCATGATGGCCGGGGCCGCTGTCGTCGGCATCGTCATCGTTCTCGGCCGGCTGGGCTGAGGGGACGGAGACGATCATGACTTTTCCCTGGCTCACTGCCCTCGCCGTTCTGCCTGCGCTCGGCGCGGTGTTCGTGCTCCTCTCCGGCCAGCGGCTGGCCAAGCAGGTCGCGCTGGCCGTCTCGGTCGCTCACCTTCGTGCTCGCGGTGATCGTCGCGGTCCAGTACCGTCCCGGTGCCGGGATGCAGTTCGCCGAGCAGGTCAGCTGGATCAAGCCGCTGGGCGCCTATTACGCGTTGGGGCTGGACGGTGTCGGCCTCACCCTGGTGCTGCTGGTGGTGATCGTCACCCCGGTGGTGATCATCTCCTCGTGGCGCGATTTCGAGTTGCCCGAGCAGGAGCGCGCTGAACTGGTCGATGCGATGGCGGGTAGCGCGTCAAGCGGCTCAGGGCTCGTAGCCACCGGCTCAGCGGGCGCTGTCAGGCTCGGTGCGGGTGGCGACCGGGTCAGGGCGCGCTGCGACCGGCTCAGGAGTCGGCGCGGCGCAACTCCCGCCCAAGTTCGGCAGCAGTGTGTTCTTCGCCCTGGTGCTGGCGGTGGAATCCAGTGCGCTGTTCTTGTTCCTGGCCACCGACGTCTTCTTGTTCTACGTTTTCTTCGAGGTCATCCTCATCCCGATGTACTTCCTGATCGGCGGCTTCGGGCCGGGACCGCGCCGGACGTACGCGGCGGCCAAGTTCTTGATCTTCGGGCTGCTCGGCGGCTTCGTCATGCTGGCCTCGGTGATCGGACTGTACGTCCAGTCGGCCAAGGTGGGCGAGGCGAGCTACCTGCTCAGCACGCTGAGCCAACTGGACTACGCCACCAACACCGAGCGCTGGCTCTTCCTCGGCTTCATGTTCGCCTTCGCGATCAAGGCGCCGCTGGTCCCGCTGCACACCTGGCTGCCGGATGCGGCCGAGGAGTCGAGCCCCGGCGGCGCCACCATGATGGTCGGCGTGATGGACAAGATCGGCACCTTCGGCATGATCAGGTTCTGCCTCGGACTGTTCCCCGAGGCCAGCCAGTGGGCCACGCCCGCGGTGCTGATCCTCGCCACCATCTCGATCATCTACGGCGCCGTGCTCGCCATCGGTAGCCGCGACATCATGCGCTTCATCGCGTACACCTCGATCAGTCACTTCGGCTTCATCGTGCTGGGCATCTTCGCCTTCACCAGCCAGAGCCTGGTGGGTTCGACGCTGTACATGCTGAACCACGGGCTGTCCACGGCCGCGTTGTTCGTCGCCGCCGGTTATCTGATCAAACGTCGCGGATCGCGCGACATCAACGCGTACGGCGGGGTGCAGAAGGTCGCCCCGGTACTGGCCGGACTGCTGCTGTTCGCCGGGCTTTCCACGCTGTCGCTGCCCGGCCTGTCCAGCTTCGTCTCGGAGTTCATGGTGCTGGCCGGCACCTTCAGCCGGCACCCGACGTACGCGGTTATCTCGACGGTGGCGATCGTGCTCGCCGCGCTCTACATCCTGATCATGTACCAGCGCACGATGACCGGGCCCGTGACGCCCGAAGTGGCCGACAAGGTGATGGACCTGGACGGCCGGGAGCGGTTCGCCATGGCGCCGCTGGTGTTGCTGATCGTGGTGCTCGGCCTGTTCCCGAAGCCGATGCTGTCGATCATCGAGCCGACGATCGCCGCCACCATGGAGCACGTCGGCGTCACCGACCCGCAACCGCGGGTCAGCGCGGAGGGAGGACGCTGATGGGCAGCACCTTGATGTTGCCGCCGCTGGATCTCAGCGCGCCGATCATCCACTACCGGCTGCTGGTGCCGATCTTGATCATCTTCGGTGCGGCCTGCGTCGGCGTGCTGATCGAGGCCCTGGTGCCCCGTTCGCATGCGCCGGGTCCGCCCAACTGGTGATCACCTTCCTCGCCATCGCGGCCGGTCTGGTCAGCACGCTGTGGAACTGGTGATTCGGAGCCGACACACTCACCGCCGTCGGCTCGCTGGCCCTCGACGGCCCGACCTACTTCATGTGGACGATCCTGCTGATCTTCTCGGCGGTGTCGATCATGATGTTCGCCGAGCGCAAGATCGAGATCGGAGCGAGCGCATTCGCCGCGTCGGCGTCGGCCGTTCCCGGCACCCTCGCCGAGCGCGAGGCGATCGCGGCGCGTTCGGAGCATACCGAGGTGTTCCCGCTGGCGTTGTTCGCGCTGTGCGGGATGATGATCTTCCCCGCCTCCAACGACCTGATCACCATGTTCGTCGCGCTGGAGATCTTGTCGCTGCCGCTCTACCTGCTCTGCGGCCTGGCCCGGAAGCGCCGACTGCTGTCCCAGGAAGCGGCGCTGAAGTACTTCCTGCTGGGCGCGCTCTCCTCGGCGTTCTACATCTACGGCGCCGCGCTGCTCTACGGCTACTCCGGCTCCTTCACCCTTTCCGCGATCGACGATGCGCTGCGCAACAGCACGCAGTCAACAGGACTGCTGCTCGCCGGCATGGGCCTGCTGGGCGTCGGACTGCTGTTCAAGTTCAGTGCGGTGCCGTTCCATTCCTGGACCCCCGACGTCTACTCCGGGGCGCCGACGCAGGTCACCGGCTTCATGGCGGCCTGCACCAAGATCGCGGCCATCGGCGCACTGATGCGGGTCTTCTACGTCGGGCTCGGCGGCGCCCGCTGGGACTGGCAGCCGATGATGGCCATCGTCGCCATCGCGACCATGGCGGTCGGGTCGGTGCTGGCGATCACCCAGACCGACGTCAAGCGGATGCTCGCGTACTCCTCGATCGCGCACGCCGGGTTCATCATGACGGCCTTCGTCGGCGCCTGGCAGATCGCGACCGGCAGCAAGCCCGGCGACACTGACCAGCGTCTCGTCGGTGATGTTCTACCTGGTCGCGTACGGGGCGGCGACCATCGGCGCGTTCGCGATGGTCACCATGGTCCGCGACACCAGCGGTGAGGCGACCCTGCTGACCAGTTGGGTCGGGCTCGGACGCCGCTCGCCGCTGGCCGCGGTGATCTTCTCACTCTTCATGCTGAGCTTCGCCGGGATTCCGCTGACCAGCGGCTTCATCGGCAAGTGGGCGGTGTTCGCGGCGGCCTGGAGCGGCGGTGCGCACTGGCTCGTGGTGGTGGCCGTGGTGATCAGCGTGATCGCGGCGTTCTTCTACGTCCGGGTCATCGTCCTCATGTTCTTCTCCGAGCCGAGTGGCTCCGATACCCAGGTCGTCCGGCCCGGTTGGACCACGCTCGCGGCGGTCGGAGTTGGAGCGGTCGCTACGTTGGCCTTCGGAGTGTTCCCCGGACCGTTGCTGGATTTGGCCCAGCACGCCGGTGAATTCATCCGGTAGCAGGCCGGCGCAGGCGAGGTGGAGGGGACATGCTGGCAGAACAGACCCGTGACGAGGTGTTCGCCGTCTCCGTGCGCGCCCGGCTCAGTGAGATCGAGTCGGCCCTGCTGGCGGCGGCGGAGGCGGACTCGGCCATCGTCACCGAGGCCGCGCAGCACATCATCGCCGCCGGTGGCAAGCGGTTCCGGCCACTCCTGGTCGTGATCGGCGCCCATCTCGGCCCAGCCGCGGTCGACGAGGAGGTGATCAAGGCCGCCGTCGTCGTCGAGTTGACGCACGTGGCCAGCCTCTACCACGACGATGTGATGGACGAAGCGAGGATGCGCCGCGGCTCCGACAGCGCCAACGAGCGTTGGGGGAACACGGTCGCGATCCTGGTCGGCGATCTGCTCTTCGCCCGGGCGTCCGACATCGTCTCCGACCTGGGTCCGGAGTTCGTGCGGCTCCAGGCCCGAACGTTCTCCCGGCTCGTCCAGGGTCAGATCGCCGAGACCGTCGGCCCCGGTCCCGAACATGACCCGCTCGACCACTACCTCAAGGTCGTGGCCGACAAGACCGGCTCGCTGATCGCCACCTCCGCGCTGTTCGGCTCCAAGCTGTCCGCCGCCGCTCCGCAGGTGCAACAGGTGATGGCGGACTTCGGCGAGCAGATCGGCGTGATCTTCCAGCTCAGCGACGACATCATCGACATCACCAGCGACGTGACCGGCAAGACGCCGGGCACCGACCTCCGGGAGGGCATCCCGACGCTGCCGACCCTGCTGGCCCGCCGGTCGACCGATCCCGCCGACGCCCGGCTGCTCGAGCTCCTCGACTCCGACCTGCGCTCTGACGACGCCCTCGCCGAGGTCCTTGCCCTGCTCCGCCGCCACCGCTGCATCGACGAGGCCCGCGCCGAAGTCCGCCGCCGCGCCGACCTCGCCCGCCTGCTGCTCGAACCCCTCCCCCTCGGCCCGGCCCGATCCGCCCTAGAAGAGCTCTGCGACACCGTCGTCACCCGCTCCACCTGACCCCCCTGCGCTTCGCGGTTCGCGGTTCGCGGCCGCCTCGTACAGCGATGTGCGGTGGAGTCGCGCGGTTAGAGTGCGGTGATGAACGAGCAGCCGTGGTCGGACGACGTGGTCGAGTACGGCCGGATCCTGGTGGTCACCGATAACCCGATCAGCCGGGCGCTGGCCGAACTCGGCGCGACCATCGGGCGCGAGGTACGGATCGTGCCCGACGACTCCGCCGTGGAGAGTCTGGAGCAGGCCGGGCTGCGGAGCGCCGATGCGGTGGTGCTTTGTGACCATGATCATCCCGATCGTGACCGGATGCTGCGCACGGCACTGACCGGAGCGACCGGGTACGTGGCCATGCTGGGCAGTCGGACCAGGGCGCAACGTACGTTCGAGGAGCTGGCCCGGGAGTTGCCCGACGAGACTCTGGCCAAGCTGCGGGTGCCGGCCGGGCTCAACATCGGGGGCAAGCATCCCGGTGAGATCGCCCTCTCGGTGCTGGCCGAGATCGTCGCGGTCTCCCACGGTCGCGACGGCGCGCCCATGCGCCGCTGATCATCAGCTGTTCAGCGACTCACGGAACGAGCAGTCGTACGCCGAGCTGGCCGGATCTTCCAGGCTGCGGATGAAGACCGCCTGGAAGTCGCTCTGTCCCGAATCGAGCAGAGCCCGCCAGGCCTCCAGATTGGGATGGCTGATGCCCAGGCACTGCTCCGCCGGACTGAGCAGCGTGATCGCCCATCCGAGCTGCTGCCGGTTCACCGGCACCGTCGCGGTCGACCCGTCATGCTTGATCACTGAAGCGAGTGCGACCGCCGCGAGCCCATGCCGGCCACCGGGCCGATTGACCACCGGCTGCGCCTTGTGAGCCACGACTGTCCAGGCGACCGGCGCTGACCATGGCCCT
>CAVRSH010000040.1:0-45514 GCA_963723815.1 uncultured Actinomycetota bacterium
GCTAGGACGCCCTGCGGAGGAGGCCCCGCCCGCGTCGGGTCCGCTTGCCGCGAGGGCCCACTGCTCTGCCCTGAGGACAGGCCACTCATGGCAGCATGAGCCCGTGGGCGAACCTGGGAGGCGCTGGCAACACCTGCTCACCGATGCGCTGATCAGGCAGCCCGTGGCTGGAGTCCGAGCGGTGATCGAACATGAGCTTGGCCGCCCTGCGACACGGGCTGAGCTGCATGCCGCACGACGAGCGGCACATCGATTGGCCGAGGACGGACACTGCCAGTTGCGCTACGTCGAGGCTCGCCGTGGTGGCAAGGGCCGGCGGTCGAAGATGTTGCTCATCGGCCGGGTCGGGATGTCGGAGATCGACTGGCCAGATGCCGGTGCAGCTCGAACTCGCCGCGAACACCTTCCCGACCCCGACGCCTTCCGCGCAGCGCTCATGCGCTGTCTCAGCTGATCACTGCTGTCGAGGTTGCCAGTCAGTGGGCCAAGCATGTTGATCTCGACGGCCTTGACCCAGAGGAGGCTTCGGATGCAGTGCTACGGATCTCGAAGCCGGTGCGTGCCCTGTACCTCTTGCGCCGCGAACTCAAGAAGCGAGCGAAGGCTCCGCACTGAGCGCGGCAACCTAGGCGGTTTATTTCGGAGGGCGACCATCTTCGTCGCCAACCACCGGCGGGCCGGGCGGTCCGTATCGTGCTCGCATGAGGTTCTCTGAGATTGCCTCTCGACTCAACTAGCCGTGTTTTCAGGTGACCACCTCGCCCGTGGTCAGGTCGATCAGCGCCAACTGCGCCGTCGGCCGCGACACACCTTCGCCGCGGCTCGGACAGGAGGTCGTCGGCGAACCGCCGGGTCCGGTCGTCGGCTCCGTCGCGGTAGCGGGTGTGGCGGCCTTTCGCCGGCCAGGGTTGGTGGCCTTCGTCGCAGTGGGAGCGGATGCGGCTGCGGAGTCGGTCGTGGAAGCTGGGCAGGGTGTAGCGGTGCCATTCCTCCAGCAGGTCGCTGGTGAATGCCTGGCCGGCGAGGCGGCGTTGGTCGGCGAGCACGGCGAGCTCGTGGACCAGGTGCGGATGGTGCGGCCAGCAGGCCGGGATCAGACCATCCGGGTCCCAGCAGTAATCGGTGTTGAGCCAGTCGACAACCTCGTCGAGCCAGGCCCAGATCTCGCCGCGCAGCTTCGGCGGGCAGCATTCGGGTTCCCACGGCCGCGGCAACTCATGAATGTCGCCGAGCGCCAGGATCTGGTCGAGGGTGCCGTTCGCCGCCCGCTGGAGTTCCCGGTACGCCAATTCGACCAACGGACCTGGCCGCGGGAGCGGGCGCGCGATCGGATGCCCGCTCATCGGTACTCCTCTCGTCCGCCGGTCAGGCCGCGTACCCGCGCTTCGTCCAGCGCCGTCGCTGCCAGCTCGTCGGGTGGTGCGAGCCAACCGGTCGGGCGGTGGACCAACTGCTGGCGGAGATGCTGCTGTTCGGCAAGCAAGATCCGGCCACCACGGCCGTCGATGCAGCGGTGGAGGCGGGCGATGATCGGCCGGCCGTTCTCGGCGATCACCAGCGCTTGGCGTTCGGGGAGGCGGCGGATCTCCTCGGGTCGCAGGATGTCGATGTCGTCGCCGGACACGGTCCGGCCGGCCATCGTGCCGGTCTGCCAACTGGTCCGCGTGACCCGGACGGTGCCGATCAGGTCGGCGACTTCTTGGTTGAACGCGGCATCTTTCGAGCCGCCGAACACGACCAGCACGTTCGTCAGCGCCGAACAGGGCGCGGGCGTCCTGCTCGCCGAAGATCGCCGCCAATTGCCGCCAGGTCTGCGCGGCGTAGACGAACGACAACCCGAGGGCCCGTTCGTTCGCCATCCGCGTCCGCAATGTCGGCAACGGCGCGGTCGACGGCAACTCGTCGAGACAGGCCAGCATCGGCGGACACAACCGGCCCCACCCGGATCGGTGCGCCAAGCCGAGGGCGGTGTCGAGGACATGTTCGGCGACCGCGGTCATCAACGGCGACGCCGACGCGCACATCAGATCGACGGCGCGGACTGGCCTGGCCGGCAGGCCGACGCCAGCGCGTCGATGCTCCGCCGGGCACGCCTACGCACCGTCCCTGGCGACACCCCGAACTCCGTCGCCGTCGCCGTCAACGCTGCCGCCGACATCAGCCCCTGCCCGGCCCGAGACACTGTCCGCACCCCAACCCGGTCCGTCTGCTGAACCAGAGACGACAACAGCTGGAGGTCGTTCGCCTCGACCACCCCGATCTGCTCAGCCCAGGTCAGCACGTCGGACAATTCCTGCCTTGACGACGCGTCCTCTTCCTGCACGCGGTCCGGAACCCGAGCCATCGGTACGGTCCGCCGCTCGATCGATGACAGTCGCGGCTCTCCCGCACGGGCGAGGTGGGACCGGGTGTTCGCCAAGACGTTGCCGGCGACCTTCCGATGGCGCCACCAAGGGAACTCGCGGACCTCCAGCCACAACTGGGTGGCGACCAGCGCATCGGCCTCCGGATTCTCCGACGCCCGACGCGCCACCCCGACCGCCCCCGGCAACAGCGCCCGCACGACGACCCATACGGCCGCCTGACAATCCCCGCCGGACGGCGAACCGATCCGGACCAACGCGTGCAGCACGTCGTCCGCAAGGTCATAGTTCACCGACAGCAACCAGTCAGGGAGTCCATCCACCGCCGGCGCCGGCGCCAATCGCCGATCCTGTGCGACCCAGTCCTGCCACAGCTCCCGGGCCTCCGCCAATCCCCGCTCCATGTCCGCCACCCCGAGCTGTTCGACCACGCTCACCGCTCCTGCTCCTTCCGCGCGTTTCGCGGAAAGGTGGCAGGCACACGTCACCCTTTTCGTACCCCCGAGGCCGGTTTCAGAGGGGGTGCGTAGGGGGTACGTGCGGGGGTACGACGGCATCGCCCCTTGTCAGAGCACGTACCCCCGAAAGTTCGAAGAATCTGGCCAGTTCAGGGCGCCGACGGGCCCTTCGGGCGTATGAGATCGAGCCAAGTCACTGTGCGGGCCCCGCACCCGCCGCCCCCGAATCGGCCCCTGCTGACGATCGACGAGGCCGCGGACGTACCTCAACGTGCCCGCGCGCTGGGTCGCCGACGCGGTCCGGCAGCGCAAGGTCCGCTGCACCCGGATCGGCAAGCACGTCCGGTTCCGCCTCGAGCATCTGGACGAACTCGTCGCCGCCGGCGAACAGCCCGTGACGTCGGAAGTTATCCCGATCCAACGAAACCGCACCCGATCGAAGCCTCTAAACAGTCACGGCGGCGACGTCGGCCGGATAGTGCCGCCTGTCAGCGCGGTGTCGATGATCCGCGAGATCAACTCGTCCCCTGCCGGCAGCAGGTGACCGTAGGTGTCGATCGTGGTGGTGATCGACTCGTGGCCGAGCCTGGCCTGAATGTGCGGCAACGGCGCACCGCCCGCAATCAACCAGGCGACATGGGTATGCCTCAGATCGTGGAACCGGAACGGAGGGATTCCTTCGGTCGCCAGCGCGGACATCAGCTTCCGCCAGATGTGGGTGTAGAAGTCGCCGTTGTGCAGCGGCCGCCCGGTGCGGCTGAGGAACACGAAATCGTCGGCGGCCCGGCCGTCGATCCGATTCTTCAGCAGCTCGACCACCGTGGGGGCGATCGTGATCGTGCGGCGCGACCGAGGCGTCTTCGGGTTGCCGAGGTGGTGGTCGCGCATCGCGTGTTTCGACCGCAGCTGCCGGGCCAGCCAGCCCGGGGTGTCGGTGGCGTCGTCCTCACCGTTGCGTTTCCACGCCTTGTTGATCCGGATCGTGCCGCGGTCCAGGTCGACGTCACCGATCCAGAGGGCGCTGATCTCGCCGAACCGCAGACCCGTCCCGGCCGTGACCGCCAGCACGTCCCCGTGCCCTTTGGCCAGCCGCACCGCCGCCGCCAACTCCCGCTCGGTAAGAAACCGCAGCTCCGGCCGCGACTGCTTCACCCTCGACTGCTTCGGCGCGGTCCCTTTCGCCGGGTTCGCCGCCAGGTAGCCACGCTTCACCGCGTACGCGAACACGCCGAAAATCAGCCCGTGGTAGTTCGCCTTCGTTTTCAACGACCGGTCCCACTCGATCAGCCACGCCTTCAAATGCGCCTCGCCAATCGCAGTGACCGGGCCGGCGAACACCAGCTCACCGCGCACCGGCGTACCCGCCAGCATCTTCAGATGTCCGAGATACCGCTTCCGCTGCCCGGGTGAGATGTCGACGATCTGCCGGACATACTCTTCGCCCAGCTCGTTGAACGACGGCGGCGGTGTGAGCGGATCAGCGACCTCCGGCGGCCGGACGAACCCCTCCCCCTTCACCCAGCCCTCGGGCCACCGTTGGCCCGAAGCCTCGACCATCCGCTTGAACCCGTCCGCGCGGGCGAGGTTCTGGGCGTTGGTCCCGATGGCGAAGGTCTCGACTTGACGGACCCCGTCGCGGGCGCCGCCGAGCCGCCATGTCACTCGCGCTACCAGGCGCCCCCCGGCGCGCTCCCGCTGCTCAATCCACACCATGGCAGGGCCTCCGAACTGGGTCGGTGCCCCCCAGGTGCCCCCCAACGGGGTCTGGACCTGTGGTGATTTGCATAAAACCCGAGGTCGGCCCAGGATTCCTACTGGTGCGCGAGGGGGGATTTGAACCCCCACGTCCTTGCGGACACTGGCACCTGAAGCCAGCGCGTCTGCCGTTCCGCCACTCGCGCTCGGTCCGCGGAGATCCCGCGAACCAGCCGGGAAAGGCTAGCACGATCCTCCGGCGTCCAGCGCATCGATTCCGGGGCCTCGGCTCGTCCGGACCGGTACCGGGTGCCTCGAGCACTGCGCGTGTCACGGGGCTTCGAAGATTTGCGCGGATACGATCGGGGTTGATCTGGAGAGGAGGGGACATGGGCATATTCGAGCGCTTCGAGAAGAAGGTCGAAGGCGCGGTCAGCGGGGCGTTCGCCCGGGCGTTCAAGGGCGACGTGCAGCCGGTCGAGATCGCGGCGCGACTGCAGCGCGAGCTGGATGCCGAGGCCAAGCTCATGTCCCGGGACAAGCGGCTGGTGCCGAACGAGTTCATCGTCGGACTCTCCCAGCATGATCACGACAAGCTCGCCCCGTACGCGAACACGCTGCACACCGAGCTGGCCGGCGAGCTGCGCAGCCACGCCCGTGAGATGGGCTACGTGTTCAGCGGGCCGATCAACATCGAGTTCACCCTGGAGACGCAGCTGCCGACCGGGCGCTTCACCGTCTCCTCCCAGGCCGTCGCCGGTATCGAGGAGCGCGGCGGCCGCGGCCAGTGACACCTCGATCAGCCGCGCCCGACTGGTGCTGGAGGTCAACGGGACCCGTCATCCGCTGCAGCCGCCCGGTCTGGTGATCGGCCGCGGCAGCGAGGCGGACCTCCGGATCAACGATCCGGGCATCTCGCGGATGCACGCCCAGATCCGCGTCAACGTTGCCGGCCAGACTCAGCAGATCGACATCGTCGATCTCGGTTCGACCAACGGCATCACCGTGAACGGACAGAAGGTACGCCAGGCCGTCCTCCAGGAGGGAACACGGATCGAGATCGGGTCCACCCGGATGCTCGTCCACGCCCCGGCCGGGCGATGAGACGCGATGTCGGAGATCGCGCTGACCGTCATCAAGGTCCTCTATCTCGCCTTGCTGTGGTTGTTCATCCTGTCGGTCGTCTCCGTCATCCGCAGCGACCTCTTCGGCCGGACCGTGCCGACACCCGGACCAGCCACAGCCCCAGGAACTCGAATCGCCCCCGCCGCCGCCGCGGAAGTCTCGACGGCAGCGCGGTGAGCCGCGGATCTTCACCATCACCCAGGGCAGCCAGGCCGGCCAATCAGCCGAGCTGGCCGCCGGGAGTGATCATGATCGGCCGCGGGGCGGACTGCCAGTTGATCTTGGACGACGACTACGTCTCAACCCGGCACGCCCGGGTGATCGGCGGCGAGAACGGCATCTACGTCGAGGATCTCGGCTCCACCAACGGCACCTACGTCAATGGGCAGCGCATCACCGCACCGACCACGATCACCCTCTCCGACATCGTCCGCATCGGCAAGACGATCTTGAAGCTGGAGCCCTGAGCCGATGACTCTCCAGCTGCGCTATGCCACCCATTCCGAGATCGGCCTGATCCGCAAGAACAACCAGGACTCCGGCTTCGCCAGCGGCCGTCTGCTGGTGGTCGCCGACGGAATGGGCGGTGCGGCGGCCGGTGATCTTGCTTCGGCGGTCGCGATCGACACCATCCAGCGGATCGACACGCCGGCTGAGGGCGAGCAGATGCTCGAAGTGCTCGCCGGCGCGATCCACAAGGCCAATGACCGGATCGCCGATCTCGTCGAGGCCGATCCGAACCTCGACGGTATGGGCACCACGCTCACCGGGGCCATGTTCGACGGGGTCGAACTCGGCCTGGCCCACATCGGCGACAGCCGGGCCTACCTGCTGCGGGACGGCAAGCTGGAACGACTCACCCATGATCACAGCTGGGTGCAGTCGCTGGTCGACGAAGGCAAGATCAGCGAGTCCGAGGCGGCGTACCACCCGCATCGGTCCCTGCTGTTGAAGGTGCTCAACGGTCAGCCGGCCAACGATCCCGACCTGACCATGATGGAGGTGCGGGCCGGCGACCGGCTGATGTTCTGCAGTGACGGCGTGTGCGGCCTGGTCGACGACGCGGAGATCGAGGCCGCCCTGGCCATCCCGGAGATCGAGGAGGCCGTGGGGCAACTGGTCGCCGTCGCCCTCGCCGAGGGCGGCATCGACAACATCACGGTGATCGTCGCCGACGTGGTCGAGGCGGGCGGTATGAACGACCTGATCGTGCTCGGCGCAGCCGCCGAACGGGAGATCCCGGAGCCGTCGATCAAGGTCCGGGAGGAGCCGGACGACACCGAGGACACGATCATCAGCCAGCGCCCCGTCCTGGTCGACGAGAGTCCCGAAGGGGTCGACGAGGAGCGCTACACCCCGCAGGCGCCGACCCGGCGCCGGCTGGTCCGGCCGCTGATCGGCCTGGTGGTGCTGCTGCTGATCGCCGCAGCCGGCCTCGGCACCGCCTACGCGTGGACCAGAACGCAGTATTTCGTCGGTGCGGCCGGAGACCACGTGGCCATCTACCGGGGCCTCTCCGAGAGTGTGCCGGGCCTCGACCTGTCCCGGGTCTACGAGGTGCAACACCTGACGATGAGTGAGTTGCCGCCGTACTACCAGGAGAAGGTGCGGGCCAACATCGATGTCGACAGTCTTGATTCGGCCCGCGAGACGGTCCTCGAGTTGACCGACACGGCCCAGCGCTGCGCGGATGTGCGTCCGGGCGGCGAGCCGTCGAGCACCGCCAAACCCACGGCGACCACGAGCCCGGACGGCAAGCCGACCACCAAGCCCAGCAGCAAACCGACGGCGGCGCCGTCCGGCGCGGCCACCGGGTCGGCGGAGCCGAACTGCTGATCATGAGTTCCGCTTTCCCGATCACCGTCGATCCCGCGCAAGAGGCGCGGCATCGAACTGGTGCTGGTGATCTTCGCCCTGGCCATCGGCCTCGGCGCGTACGCGCATCGTCGACCTCAACGTCAACAACCGGCTCTCGCCGATGTTTCCTTACCTGGCGGGCGGCTGCGTGCTGCTCGCCGCGCTCGCCCACATTGCGGTCCGCTGGCGGCTGCCGTACGCGGACCCGGTGATCTTGCCATGCGTGATCTTGCTCAACGGGCTCGGGCTGGCGATGATCCACCGGATCGACTTGATCAACAATCCGCCGCTGAACGGTGCCCGGCAGCAACTCGTCTGGACCACGCTCGGGGTGATCGTGTTCATCCTGATCTGTGTCTGGTTGCGCGATCACCGACCGCTGCAGCGCTACACCTACACCATCGGGCTGGCCGGCATCGTGCTGCTGCTGCTGCCGCTGGTGCCGGGCATCGGCACCGCGAAGTTCGGCGCTCGGATCTGGATCCACGTGGGGCCGTACAGCTTCCAGCCGGCGGAGGCGGCCAAGGTGCTCCTCGCGATCGCGTTCGCCGCCTATCTGGTGGAGAAGCGCGACGTGCTGGCGCTGGCCGGCTACCGCATTCTGGGCATTGATCTGCCGCGGGCGCGTGACCTCGGGCCGATCCTGGTCATGTGGCTGATCAGCCTGGCCATCCTGGTGTTCCAGAACGACCTCGGCACGTCGCTGTTGTTCTTCGGGCTATTCGTGATGATGCTCTACGTCTCGACCGAACGGGCGGGCTGGGTGGTGCTGGGCACGCTGTTGTTCGCGGGCGGGGCCTACTTCGCGCTACCTGAATCTGGGCCACGTCCGCATCCGGGTGAGTTCCTGGCTTGACCCGTTCTCCGACTACGACCAGAACTTCCAGGTGATCAGCGCGCAGTTCGGGATGGCCTGGGGCGGGCTGCTCGGCACCGGGCTCGGTCTGGGTCGGCCGGGGCTGACGCCCTTGGCCCGCAGCGACTTCATCGCCGCCGCGATCGGCGAGGAGCTCGGGATGACCGGGCTGATGGCCGTGATCATCGATCTACGGGCTCATCGTGGCCCGCGGGTTCCGGATCGGCCTGCAATGCCGGGAGCCGTTCGGGAAACTGCTCGCCACCGGTCTGTCATTCGCCTTCGCTCTCCAGGTGTTCACCATCATCGGCGGCGTCACCCGGCTGCTGCCGCTGACCGGATTGACCACACCGTTCATGTCCCAGGGCGGCTCGTCGCTGATCTGCAACTGGATCGTCGTCGGTCTGCTGATGGTGATCTCCCACCACGTGCGCAAACCCGTCGCCACCGTGACCGGGATCAACCCCGACATCGAGACCACCCAACTCGTGAAGACGGTGAAGTGATGAGCTGTTGGGTATCACGCGCCGCCCCGGCTCCCGGTTTCCCGTCCCTCGACGGCATAAGTGGGCCGGGACCCGACTGCTCGCCCACGTTTCCCGTCCTTCGACGGCAAACGCTGGCGGAGAGTCGCACCGCGCGATGCGCGAGCGGGAGAAGACACCGTGAATAAGCAGATTCGCCGGGTGGCGTTCGTCACCATGATCATGTTCGCGATGCTGCTGGCCAACGGCACCTACATGGTGATCTTCCGGCAGAGCTCACTGGCGGCCGAACCCCAGAATCGCCGGGTCCGGGACACCGAGTTCGCCCAGAACCGGGGTGACATCCTGGCGGCCGGGAAGACCGTGATCGCGAAGACCGAGCCGTCGAAGGACCGCTTCAAGTACCAGCGGGTCTATCCCGATGGTCCTCTCTATGCACCAGTGACCGGCTTCTACTCCTACGACCATTCCCGGACCGCCCTGGAGAGCAGCTACAACTCCCAATTGGCCGGTACCGACGATGCGCTGTTCGTGCGGCGCCTGGTCGACCGGGTGACCAATAAGACGCCTGAGGGCGCCAGCGTGCAGACGACCATCGTGCCCAAGATCCAGGAGGCGGCGGCCAACGCTCTCGGCGACCAGAAGGGCGCGGTACTCGCGCTCGACCCGTCCACCGGAGCCGTCCTCGCCATGGTCACCAGCCCCAGCTACGACCCGAACGAGATCGCCAGCCACGACATCGAGGCCGCCAACAAGGCCTACGACCGGCTGGCCGGCGATCCCGACAAACCGTTGTCCAACCGCGCCGCCCGGGAGATCTATCCGCCCGGCTCCACGTTCAAGCTGGTGACCGCCGCCGCAGCGCTGGCCGACGGCAAGAAGCCGGAGTCAGTCGTCGACGCGCCGAACCGCCTCCGACTGCCCGACACCAATACCTTTCTGCCCAACTCCACCAACTGCGGCGGGACCAGGGTGACCATCACCCAAGCGCTGAAGGTCTCCTGCAACACCGCGTTCGCGAAACTGGGTCTGGAGGTCGGGGAGGACAAGCTACGCGCCCAGGCGCAGGCGTTCGGCTTCGACCGGCGCCATCTCGCCGACGTCGGCGGCGTGGCGAGCCAGTTCCCCGACGAGCTCAACCAGGCGCAACTCGCTCTGAGCGCAATCGGGCAGTACGACGTCGCGGCCAGCCCGCTGCAGATGGCGATGGTCACCGCGGGGATCGCCAACGACGGGGTCCTGATGGACCCGTACCTGGTCAGCATGGTGCAGACTTCCGACCTCAAGGCGATCCAGACCCACAAGCCCGAGGTGCTCTCAACGCCGATGACGCCGGGCAACGCCAAGGCCCTGCAAGCGATGATGGGCATCGTGGTCAGCCAGGGAACCGGCGGCAACGCCAGACTTCCCGGCGTCGAGGTCGGAGGCAAGACCGGAACGGCGCAGTCCGATCTCGCGCGCAAGCCCTACGCCTGGTTCACCTCGTTCGCGCCGCTGAACGATCCGAAGATCGCCGTGGCCGTGATCGTCGAGGATGCGAACATTCCGCGCACCGACATCGGCGGCGGCCGGGTCGCCGCGCCCATCGCCCGCGCTGTGATGCAGGCAGCGCTATGACCGGCGATCCAGAAGCCCCATTCACAGCACCCGGCTCCTGGCCGGCTGGCCGAAATGCACGTTATTTCCCGTCGGACACGTCAGTACCGCAGAATGACACGGGTTGAGAGAGGACGGGCGGGATGACTGACACGACGGTCGGAGGACGCTACGAGCTGGGTGACCTGCTCGGGCGCGGCGGCATGGCGGAGGTTCGCCGTGCAGTCGACCGCCGGCTCGGTCGCCCCGTTGCGGTCAAGCAGTTGCGCGCGGACCTGGCCACGGACCCGACCTTTCAGGCCCGGTTCCGCCGGGAGGCCCAGTCCGCCGCCGGTCTCAATCACCCCACGATCGTCGCCGTCTACGACACCGGGGAGGAGACCGACCCGCTGACCGGCATCTCCATCCCCTACATCGTGATGGAGCTGGTCGAGGGGCCGACGCTGCGTGACGTGCTGCGCGACGGGCGCAAGATCCTGCCCGAGCGGGCCCTCGAACTGACCCAGGGCGTATTGGACGCCCTGAGCTACAGCCACAAGGCCGGCATCATCCATCGCGACATCAAACCGGCCAACGTGATGTTGACCCCGACTGGCGGCGTGAAGGTGATGGACTTCGGCATCGCGCGCGCCGTCGCCGACACCAGCGCAACCATGACTCAGACCGCGGCTGTGATCGGCACGGCGCAATACCTGTCACCCGAACAGGCCCGCGGGGAGACCGTCGATGCCCGCAGCGATATCTATTCGGCCGGATGCCTGCTCTACGAACTGCTGGTCGGCCGGCCGCCCTTCATCGGCGAGTCGCCGGTGAGCGTGGCCTACCAGCATGTGCGCGAGGCACCGATACCGCCGAGCCAGCTCGATCCGGTGGTCACACCCGACATCAATGCCGTCACCCTGAAGGCCCTGGCGAAGGATCCGGCCGATCGCTACCAGTCGGCTCGCGAGATGAAGGCCGACATCGCCCGGGTGCTGGCCGGCCAGCAGGCCACCGCGATGCTGCCGCGTGTTGCCGAGCCGGTTCCCCCGGCGTACGACGAGCCCACCCGGGTCGTTCCGCCGGTCGCGGCCGTGTCACCCGACCACTACGAGGACGAGGAGCCCCGGAAGAGTCGGGTTGGATTGGCGGTCCTGATCACCGCCTTGATCCTGCTCATCCTCGGCGTCGGGGCGTACGCGATCTATCAGTTGATGCAGCCCGAGGTGCCCACCGTGGTGAAGGTGGAGGTGCCGAACGTCATCGGTTATAAGGAAGACCAGGCCCGTGAGCAGTTGACGGCGCGGAAACTCGTGACCGAGGTCAAGCACGAGAACGGCGACCAGGAGACGAAGGACACGATCACCGCACAGAACCCGGTGAGCGGCACGTCGGTGGATGAGAACAGCACCGTCACCTTGACCCTGAATGACGGCCCGAAAACGGGAAAGATCCCCACCGGCCTGGTCGGCGCCGATGTCAACAAGGTGAAGAAGGCGCTGGACGACGCCGACTTCACCAACGTCAACGCGGTTCGGGCCAAGTCCGAGAACCCCGACACCAAGCCGGGGGAGGTCATCAAGATCTCTCCCAAGGAGGGGTCGACGGTCCCACTCGATGACGAGATCACCGTGACCTACGCGACCGGCGAGTCCAAGGTGCCGAACTTCGACGGGCTCAACCGGGCCGCGGCCATCCGGACCGCGAGCGAGGCCGGCTTCGGCGAGCCGGAGTTCACCGAGAAGGAGAGCAAGAAGCTGGCCGGCACGGTGATCTCGCAGAATCCCGCGGCCGGAGAGAGCGTCGATCGGGATACCACCATCAAACTCGTGCTGGCCAAAGCGCCGCCCACGCCGACCCCCACCCCCACGCAGAGCGCCAGCAGTCCGCCGAGTGAGTCGCCGGCACCGAGCGCAACACCCAGCTGAGCTCCGACCGGATTAAATCGAACGTATGTGCTAGATCTCTGCTAGCCTTGACCCATGTCCACCGTGATCCAGAACTCGCTGTTCGATCTGTCTGACCCGGATAGCGACCTCGGGCTCGGGCTCGGGCCGCTCCGCGGCCTGATCACCCGGCAGCCACTCGGGCGCGGAGCCTGGGTCGACGTGCTTCCTGGCTGGCTGGGCGGATCGGGGTCACTGTTCGACGACTTGGTGCATCGAGTCCGCTGGCACGCCGAGGAACGGCAGATGTACGACCGGATGGTCGACGTGCCGCGCCTGCTGAGTTTTTACGGCGAGCACGATCCGCTGCCTGATCCGCAACTGGTCTCGGCTCGCGAAGCGCTCAACGCGCACTACCGGGACGAACTGGGCGAGCCGTTCACCACGGCCGGGCTGTGTCTGTATCGCGACGGTCGCGACTCGGTCGCCTGGCACGGCGACACCATCGGCCGCGGTAAGACCGAGGACACCATGGTGGCGATCGTCTCGCTCGGTTCGGCCAGGACGTTCCTGCTGCGACCGCGAGGCGGTGGTGTCACCATCCGGCACCAACTCGGTCACGGCGATCTGATCGTCATGGGCGGATCCTGTCAACGGACCTGGGAGCATGCCATTCCGAAGACCGCTCGGTCCGTCGGGCCGCGGATCAGTGTCCAGTTCCGGCCGAGCGGCGTGCGCTGCTAGCGCGGAGTCGGCGAAACCGCTCAGCGAGCCGACATCAGTGGAGCCATGCCGATGGCGCGCTCCGGCGCCTCGGCGTCCCCGCAGATGACCAGCCAGTTGGCGAGCATCTGGTAGCCCCATTCGGTCAGCACCGACTCGGGGTGGAACTGCACGGCCTCGACCGTGAGTTCGCGGTGGCGGACGGCCATGATGACCCCACTCGGTGTGGTGGCCGTCACTTCGAGGACCTCGGGCATGGTGGTCGGCTCGATCGCCAGTGAGTGATAGCGGGTGGCGGTGAAGGGCGACGGCAGGCCGGCGAGCACTCCGATCCCCTGATGCTGGATCTGGGAGGTCTTGCCGTGCAGCAGTTCGGGGGCTCGGCCGACGACTCCGCCGTACGCGACACCGATCGACTGCAGACCGAGGCACACCCCGAAGATCGGCAGCCGCCCCGCCTGGTTCTTGACCACGTCGACGCAGACACCGGCCTCTTCCGGGGTGCCGGGACCCGGTGACAACAGGATGCCGTCGAAGCGGTCGGCGAAATCGGGATCGGCGAAGCGCTGATCATCGTTGCGCCACACCTCGACCTCGGCTCCGATCTGGGCGAGGTACTGCACCAGGTTGTAGACGAACGAGTCGTAGTTGTCGATCACCAGGATCTTCACCGCGGGCACCCGCCCATTCTCGCCCACGCTCGCACCGCTTCAATCGGATTACCGCGGTGTGGGGCTGTCCGAGGCGATTCCGGGATCCTGGTACGGGCGGGCGTGCGGCAGATCGAGCGTGCCCTCGTGGGCTGGGAAGGTGACGCGGTCCTCAGACCGTTCCCGATAGACCAGCCGGTATGCCTCCACGTACTGCTTGTAGATCTGGATCGGTGCCGACCCCTGAAGGGCGGCGCGGAGCCGGGACGGGTTGCCGATGGCGCTGATCAGGTAGGGAGGCGCGTACGGAATGCCGTGCAGCACCACGGTGTTGCCGACGCATTTCACCGCGGTGGTGGAGATGACCCGCTGACCCTGGATCGTCATCGCCTCGGCACCGCCGCTCCACAGCGCGTTGACCACGGCCTGGATGTCCTGCTGGTGGACCACCAGGAGATCAGGGTCGAGGCCGTCGGCGGTGATGCTGGCCGGTGCGTCGTCGAGGGTGACCGTGACGGCGGGCCCGGTGACCGCGGTGAAACCTGCGGACGACGCCTGGTCGGCGAGTCGCTCCCCCAGATCGGACTCCGTCTCGCCCACGTCGGCGAGCGCGTCGACCTCCCGTCGCAACTGGGTCACCTGCCGGGTGAGGTCGGTGTTGCGACGGGACTGCGCCTGGACCAGGCTGACCAGATCGGTGTTCCGCCCGGGCCGCAGATCGGTGCCCCGGGCGTTCAGCGCACTGACCATGATCATCAGCCCGGCGAGTACGCAGACGGCCGCCGTCAGGGCCCGGCCGAGCGGCCGCCGCCCCCGATTGCGGCGCCGCTGCCGCTCCCGCGCCCGGCGAAGCACCCCGACGACGGCGCGTGCCGCCTCGGCGGGGCTACGTCCGCGCATGGGTGTCCTTCCGGTGATCCTGCCGCGGCCGGAGGTGCAGAAATGGCTCGGGGGCGGGTCAGTGACCTAGGCTACCTACCCTGAACCTCTAGGAGAGCGTGTGCCCGAGTCAAGAGGACGGAAGTCCGCCGCTGACAAGCAGAAGCTGAAGTCTCAGCGCGAGTCGAAGCCGAAGAAGGTCAAGTCTCCGTCGAGCCGGCGGTGGGTGCCGCCCACCTTCATCACGGTAGGCCTGCTCGGGGTGGCCTGGCTGATCGTCTTCTACGTTGCCGGCTCATCCATTCCGCTGATGAGCGCCCTGGGCAACTGGAACATCCTCATCGGGATGGGCGGTATGGCCGCCGCCTTCGGAATCGCCACGCTCTGGAGGTAGCGCAGCCCCGATTCCGCGGATCTGCCGGGCCGTACCCCACTCGATGCAGGAGAATGACACGGCTGTGATTCATCCACAATGTGGATAACTCCTGTGGACAACCGGTGAAGCGCCGCTCGGAGTCGGTTCGCAGGCTCGACCGGGAGATTTTTCGGCTGGCGCTGCCGGCGCTGGCCACCTTGATCTCCGAGCCCCTGCTCCTGCTCGCCGATTCGGCGATCGTCGGGCATCTCGGCACGGATCAACTGGCCGGTCTGGCGATCGCCGCGAACCTGCTCGGGATCCTGACCGGCCTGTGCATCTTTCTCGCGTACGGCACCACGGGCACCGTCGCCCGCCGACTGGGCGCCGGGGATCATGAGGGAGCCATGGCCGGCGGGTTCGACGGGCTCGCGCTCGCGCTGATCCTCGGTATCGCCCTCGGCGCGCTCCTCGAAGTGTTCCTGGTGCCGGTGGTCGGCGCGTACGGGGCGTCGCCGGCGGTGACCGAGGCCGCGTTGGCCTATCTGCGGATCGCCGCCCTCGGGCTACCTTCGATCTTGATCCTGCTCGCCGGGACCGGTGTGCTGCGCGGGACTCCAGGACACGCGGACGCCGCTCTACGTGGTGATCGCCGCCAACCTGATCAACATCGGGCTCAACTTCGCGCTGGTCTACGGGGCTGGGCTCGGGATCGCCGGCTCGGCGTTGGGGACCCTGATCGCCCAGACCACGGCCGCCGCGGTCCTCGTCGCGGTGATCTGGACCCGAGCGCTCCGAGCCCGGGCCAGTTGGCGGTTCCGGCCCCAGGGCGTGCTGGTCGCGGCCCGGTCCGGTCTGTGGCTGGTACTGCGGACAGCCGCGTTGCAGACCGGCATCACGCTCACCACGTTCGTGGCAGCGGCGGGCGGAGCGGTCACGCTGGCGGCCCATCAGGTGGTGAACAGCCTGTGGATCCTGCTGGCGTTCGCCCTGGATGCGATCGCGATTGCCGGCCAGGCGATCATCGGCCGGATCGCTGGGCGCCGGCGACGTGGCACTCGGTCGGGCGATGACCAACCGGATGATCGGCTGGGGGGTGGTCTGCGGAGTCGGGTTCGGGCTTGGCCTTGTGGATCGGCCGGTCGCTCTTCGTCGGCCTGTTCAGTCCCGACCCGGAGGTGCAGGACTCTGGTCGCCCAGGTGCTGGTGGTCGTCGCGCTGGTCACTCCGATCGCCGGCATCGTCTACGTGCTCGACGGGGTGCTGATCGGCGCCGGCGACAGCCGCTACCTGGCCCTGGCCGGCGTCATCGCGCTGATCGCGTACGCGCCGCTGGCCCTGATCGTCGGCGCCCAGGACAGCGGACTGGTCTGGCTGTGGATCGCGTACGGCGGCTACGTGACTGCGCGATTGATCACCCTCGTGCTGCGGGCGCGCGGCACCGCGTGGATGAAGGTGGGTGCCTCGGTCTGACCGACCGGGATCAGGGCTGGAGAGATTTCCGGTCGCTCGAGGAACCAGGTGCTGGAGAGCCGACCGCGGGCGACCCGGGCGCCGATGATCATGGTCAGCCCGGCCAGCAGCGTCGGCAGCCAGGCCAGGCCGAGGACAGTGGGCACGCCAGCCACGCCGAGTTGCTGGAAGCCGAACACCACGGTCGCGGCGCTGATGCGTCAAGAGGACACCCGAGATCATGGCGAACCGGCGCACCCAGCGGCCGACGTCCTCGGCGATCAGCACCCAGAAGGTGCCGATGCCGATCAGTGCGCCGACCTGGTGCAGGGCCAGTCCGAGGTAGGTGACGCTGAGCCCAAAGCCGATTGCGCCATAGCTGGTCCCCCCCGAGAAGGCCTCGCCGCCCGGCGTGGCCGTCAGAAAGAACCTGCTCGCCGAGATCAGCGAGCGACCGGGATAGATCATGGCCGCCTCGACCATCACATGCGGCACCGTGACGCTGGCGATGATCAGGCCCAGTGCCAGCAACCCGAAGGGCGCACGGCGGAGATAGCCGCGGCGGCGCGCCGCTGCCATCTCCTCGGTGGGCAGGATCATGATCGAGAGGCTACGCCAATTCGGCAACGTGGCCGGTCAGGCTCAGGACTGAGCCACGACCGAGAGTTGGACGTGCGCGGTGACCGCGTCGTGCAGCTTGACACCGACCGTATGTGAGCCGACGGTCTTGATCGGCTTGCCGATCTGCACGGCCCGCTTGTCGACCGATGGGCCGCCGGCTCGTTTGACGGCCAGAGCCACGTCGCTGGGGGTGACGGCACCGAACAGCTTGCCGGTGTCGCCGGCTCGGACTGGCAACTCGATGGTCAGGCCCTCGAGCTGGGTGCGCACCTCGGCGGCATGGTCGAGGCCGCGGATCTCCCGTGCATCACGACTGCGCTGGATACCCGAGATCTGCTTCTCGCCGCCGCGGGTCCAGCGGATGGCGAAACCGCGCGGGACGAGGAAGTTACGGCCGTAGCCGTCCTTCACCTCGACCACGTCGCCGGCCACGCCGAGCTTGTCGACGGCTGCAGTCAGAATGAGCTTCATGGCGACTCTGCTCCCTTAGCGAGCCGTCGAGGCGTACGGCAGCAGCGCAACCTCGCGGGCGTTCTTGATGGCGATGGCGACCTTGCGCTGCTCCTGGACGGAGAGCCCGGTCACCCGACGGGCGCGGATCTTGCCGCGCTCAGAGATGAACTTCCGCAGGGTTGCGGTGTCCTTGTAGTCGATGTGCTGCCCTTGGCGGAGCGGATTCGACTTCTTCTTCGGTATCCGCTTGGCGGGTGGGGTGTTGGCCATTGTGGTGCTCTCCTTCCGAGCCCGGCGCGGTGCAGACCGCTAGCCGGAATGTGCCGATGGGTAGTGGGGTGTTCTGTCGATCAGAACGGAGGCTCGTCGCTCTGGGCCGCGGCCCATGGGTCATTGCCTGCTGGACGGCTGCCGCCGCCGGAACTGCCGCTGGCCCACGGATCGTCGCTGTGACCGGCGGCACCACCCTGGCTGCCGCCGCCCTGCCCGCCACCGGAGGGCCGGCTGCCGCCGCCCTGCCCGCTGGCGTTGCGGGAGACCTTGGCCGTCGCATAACGCAGCGCCGGGCCGATCTCGTCCACGTCGATCTCGAAGACAGTGCGCCGCTCGCCCTCCCGGGTCTCGTAGCTCCGGGACCGCAGCCGGCCCTGCACGATGACCCGCATGCCCTTCTGCAGCGACTCGGCTACATTCTCGGCCGCCTGTCGCCAGACGGCACAGTTCAGGAACATCGCATCACCGTCGCGCCACTCGTTGGTCTGACGGTCGAACGTCCGGGGGGTCGACGCAACAGTGAAGTTAGCGACTGCCGCCCCCGACGGGGTGAAGCGCAGTTCCGGGTCAGCGGTGAGGTTGCCAACCAGGGTGATGGTGGTTTCGCCTGCCATGAAGGTCTCCGTCTAGTGATCCATGTTGATGTCTTCGCTTAGCCTGCCAGCCGGCACTGACACTGGGAATCGACTCCGAGTGATCTGTGGACAACTCGGCGTCGGGATCCCCGCTCGATGCTCGCCGTAGATGCTCAGTGCTGGTCGGTGCGGATGACCTTGGTCCGCATGATCGACTCGTTGATCGAGAACTGGCGGTCCAGTTCCTTCACATCGGCCGGATTCGCGGTCAGGTTGATCACCGCGTAGATGCCCTCGGACTTCTTCTGGATCTCGTACGCGAATCGGCGACGACCCCAGATGTCCAGGGTGTCCACGGTGCCGCCACCCTTGGTGATGACGGTCAGAAACTGCTCGAGTGTCGGTTGGACCTGACGCTCGTCAGTGGCGTCGGGGTCGAGAATGACCATGACTTCGTATTTACGCATGCGCGAACTCCACCTCCTCTGGTCTAGAGCGGCTATGGGACGTCCCCATAGCAGGAGGGCGAATGCTGCCGGCCGGAGCCGGGCGGTTCGGTCCGACACCAGGTGGCGACAGACCAAGGGGAGACTCTACCTGCTGGACGACGCCGGCCGCGAATCGCGGACCCTCGACCCCCGCGCGTACGTTCCCCGCGGAGCGCGAACCGCGCTATGAGCGGCGATCCGCTCCGCCGACTGCAGGAGCACGCGGTGCAGCGCCACCAAACCAAACCATCGCCTCACTCACCGCTGCACCGATGCGACGAAGGAGGCGGACTCAGCGGATCGCCGTTCAGAGTGCGATGAAACACAGACCAGACGCCGGCCCCCCTCGCTCAGCAGTCAAGAGGGACCGGCGTCGGTGTCAGGTGACAGTTGGTCAGAAGGTACCTGGATGGCCCGGGCACACTGAACATTTAACTCCGTGGCCAGCCTGGTCGGAACCGAAATCCCTGATTTGTCACCCGTCTGGGGGCCAAAGAGGCCAATTGCGCCGTGGGCGTCATAAATCGGTCACGATTGCGGCGCGCCCGCAGTAACGAGGCGTCCTCGACCCCGGGCAGCGTTACGCTCGCCTGGCATCTCATCACCAGCCTTCCTCAAGGAGTATCCCCATGGCCAACTACCAGGCCGCACCCACGCCCGCCGCCGACTACCCGGGCAAGACGCTCGGACTGGTGGGCATGATCCTCGCGATCATCCCGTGCACCGCCGTCATCGGCCTGATCCTCAGCATCGTGGCGTTCATCCAGTCGCGCGGGGTGGGCATCAGGAACCAGAAGGCGTTCATCGGCATCATCGTCGGCGTCGTCTGGCTCGCCATCAGCATCATCGCCCAGATCACCGGCGTCGCAGCGGGGCTGTACAACCGCTGAAGCAGCCAACCTCGGGGCGGCAACCTTGGCTGGTTGCCGTCCCTTTGCATGTCCGGCGGTGACCGGCGCTGACATACCCTCGGCTCATGGCCAAGGAGTCTCGTCCCGCGCTGCCCAGAGGTCGCATCCGGTTCCCCGACATCAGCCCGCGAGCGTACGAGCACCCGGCCGACCGCGGCGCCCTGGTCGCGCTGCGGGCGATTCCCGGATTCGACTCGGTGCTCAAGGTGATCTCGGGTGCCATCGGTGAGCGAAGCGTCCGGTTGCTCTATCTGGCGACGTCGATCCGGGTCTCGCCCAGGCAGTATCCGGAGATCCACCACCTCCTCAACGAGTGCGCCACCACCCTCGATCTGCAACCGATCCCTGAGCTCTACATCCAACGCGATCCGCGTCCGAACGCGATGACCATCGGCCTGGACAAGCCGATCATCGTGATCAGCACCGGCACCCTCGATCTGGTGGACGACGAGGGTCTGCGGTTCGTGATCGGGCACGAGGTCGGTCATGTGCTCTCGGGTCACGCCGTCTACCGCACGATGCTGCTGCAGCTGATCAACATCGCGACCGCGATCCAGTGGTTGCCGATCGGCGCCTGGGGCGTGCGCGCGATCATCTTCGGTCTGAACGAGTGGTTCCGGAAGTCGGAGCTGTCCTGCGATCGCGCCGGGTTGCTGTGCTCCCAGGACCCGCGGGCCGCGTTGCGGGTGCACGCATCGCTGGCCGGTGCGGAGAATCCGGACGAGATGGATGTCGCGGCGTTCCTCGATCAGGCCGAGGAGTACTCAGTCGACCGGCGACCTACGCGACAGCTTCATCAAGATCCTGCAGATCAGCGGTCAGACCCACCCGCTCGCCGCGATGCGCGCCGCCGAGTTGCAGAAGTGGGCCGCCGGACCGGGATATGCCGACATTCTGGCCGGGAACTATCCACGACGCTCCGAGGACAAGGACGCGCCGATGAGCGAAGACGTGAAGTCGGCCGCGAACTCCTACAAGGAGGACTTCACCACCTCCGGCGATCCGCTGGTCAAGCTGGTCGGCCGGATCGGCTCGGTGGCCGGCACCGTCAGCGGCAGCGCGGCGAATCGGGTGCGGGACCGGTGGAAGAGCAGCGGACCGGAGAAGTAGGTCGATCTCAGGTCGTTCCTGACCGCCGGACGAGTGTCGGAGCATCGCAGCTAAGGTCGGCTTCCATGACCAGTTTGGCAATCGGTGGGCACGGCGACCAGGTGGATCCGATCGCCGAGGCCAAGGCGCGCAAGGCGACGCTCGCCCAGTTCTTCCTCGGCGACCCGCAGGCGTGGAAAGGCCCGGAGTTCGCGTACGCGGGTGGCGCGGCTGCCCTCAAGGCGGCCGCCCAGCAGGCGGGCATCGCGCTGTATGTCCATGCGCCGTACGTGCTGAATGTGGCCACGACCAACAACCGGATCCGGATCCCGAGCCGGAAGTTCCTGCAGCAGTATCTGCACGCCGCCGCCGAGGTGGGCGCGGCGGGGGTGATCGTGCACGGCGGTCACGTCCTGAAGAACGACGACCCGGCGATCGGCTTCGACAACTGGCGCAAGTGCATCGACGGGCTGGAGATGCCGGTGCCGCTGCTGATCGAGAACACCGCCGGGGGTGACAACGCGATGGCCCGGCGGCTCGAGCGGATCGCGATGCTCTGGGACGCGGTCGGCGCCGCCAAAGGCGGTGACACCGTCGGTTTCTGCCTCGACACCTGCCACGCGCACGCCGGTGGCGAGGAACTGGTCGGGCTCGTCGATCGGGTGAAGGCGATCACCGGCCGCGTCGACCTGGTGCACGCCAACGACTCGCGCGACGCCTTCGACTCCGGCGCCGACCGGCACGCCAACTTCGGCGACGGTCAGGTGGGCACCGACGCCCTGGCCGAGGTGGTGCGGACGGCCGCGGTGCCGGTGGTCGTGGAGACACCCGGCGGCCGCGACGGTCAGGGCTCGGACATCGCCTGGCTGAAGGAGAACGTCTGAGCCTCAGCTGGTGCTTTTGGCCACCTGGCGGACGCCGACCCAGAGCCCGACCACACAGGTGAGCACCGCCGCGAGGACGGCCCAGCCGATTGCCGGATCCGTCCACGAGCCGGAGAACAGCGCCCGCTCCGCGTCGACGATGTAGGTGAGCGGGTTGAATCGTCCGACCACCTGGATCCAGCGCGGTCCGGCCTCGAGCGGCAGCATCATCCCGGACAAGATCAACAACGGGAAGAGCAGCGACTGCTGCACGGCCCAGAACATCCATTCCCGCTTTCGCGAGGCGATCGCCAGCGCATTGGAGAAGGCACCCATCCCGACCCCGAAGACGCCGAGCAACAACAGGCCCGCCAGCACCTGGAGCGGATAGAGCACGAACCCGAACGGGATCGAGACCACCGTGATCAACGCCGCCTGGACGACCAGCGGCGCCAGTTCCTTGAGCGACTTGCCGATCAGGATCGCCGGCCGCCGCAAGGGACTGGCCAACACCCGTTCGTACGAGCCGAGACTGATCTCGAAGAGCAGGTTCGACCCACTCGCGCCGGTGCCGAACAGGCAGATCATCACGATCACCCCAGGCAGGAACCACTGCAGGGGCGACGCGCCGCCCAGCGCCGCGGGATCCACCGACCCGGCCAGCAACGGACCGAACAAGGCGAGGAAGACCAGCGGCTGGACCAGCGAGAAGATCACCGAGAACGGGTCGCGGAGCACCAGCGACATCTCGCGGAGAAACACCGCCCGGGTGTCGGAGACGATGTTCCCTGCGTACATCGTGTTTTCCGCGTACCCGGTGGTCATGCCGCCACCTCGCTTTCCTCGCGCAGGCTTCGGCCGGTGAGGCTGAGGAACACGTCGTCCAGGGTCGGCACCCGGACGTCGGCCGAGAGCACGGTGATCCCGGCATGGTCAAGCTCGCGGAGCAGCACCGGCAGCGTCCGGGTGCCATGCTCGAAGCGGCCGCTGAGCGCGACACCCCAGGCATCCGAGGCCCGGCTCAGGTCGGCGCCTCGGTGGCCCAGCACCGCGGCGGTCGCGTCCACCGCGCCCGCGTCCACCGTGACCGTGATCCGGTCCCCGGCCAGCGTCGCCTTGAGATTGGTCGCCGTGTCGTCGGCGATGATCGTGCCGTGGTCGATGACCACCACGCGTTCGGCCTGCGAGTCGGCTTCCTCCAGATAGTGGGTGGTCAGCACGATGGTGGTCTCCTGTCGTTCCCGCAGCCGGCCGATGTGCTCCCAGAGGTTGGCCCGATTCTGCGGGTCCATCCCGGTCGACGGCTCGTCGAGGAAGATCAACGACGGGTTGTGCATCAGGCCGAGCGCGATGTCCAGCCGGCGCTTCTGGCCGCCGGACAGCGTGCTGACCCGCCGCTTCAGCAGGCCCGCCAGGTCGAGAATTCCGGCCAGTTCATGGGCGCGCGCATGCGCGTCGGTGGAGTTCATGCCGTAGAACTTTCCCTGGCTGACCAGTTCGTCGAAGACCCGGAAACTGTGGCCCGCGCCGTCGCCCTGGCCGATGTACCCGATCCGCGAGCGGACCGCCGCCGGCTGCTCGGTGATGCTCGCCCCCGCCACCCATGCCTTGCCCGACGTTGGCGGCAGCAGCGTGGTCAGCATCCGCAGGGTGGTCGACTTTCCCGCACCGTTGGGTCCGAGGAAGGCGACGAGTTCTCCGGCGGCGACGTCGATGTCGACCCCTTTGACCGCCTCGACGGTCTCCTTCTTGCTGACGAAGTTCCTGGTCAACTGCTCTGTGTGGATCATCCCCACCGAATCCTCCCCAATCCCGTACGCCGTACTGAATTTCATCACCATACACTGTACGAAGTTGATTCAAGCGCGGAGCACTGACAGTTTTCGAAGCGAGGGCCCAGGTGAGTGAGAGCGAGGAGGACGACGACACCAGGTCGGCACCTCCGGAAACCGCGGACTGGCCGCAGGGTACGCCGGAAGGTCGCCGGATCATCCAGTTGCTCTGGGAGCCAGATGTCGCCGCACCCGTACGCGGGCCCCAAGCCGCGCACCAGCCTCGCCGAAATCGTTGCCGCCGGCATCTCGATCGGCGACGCCGAGGGCCTCGAATCCCTCTCGATGCGCAAGGTCGCCCAGAAGCTCGGCATCGGTGCGATGTCGGTCTACACCTACGTCCCGGGACGCTCCGAGCTGATCGAGCTGATGATCAACCAGGTGTACTCCGAGCACAGGCTGCCCGACGCGGCTGAGCCGTGGCGCGACCGGATCGAGCACTGGAGCCGGGAGGCGTGGCGGATCTACGAACTGCATCCGTGGCTGCTGGACTACAACGTGGCCCGGTTGCCGATCGGGCCGCACGTGCTCGATGTCGAGGAGGCGCTGTACGCCGCACTGCTGGCCGCCGGTTTCACCGGAGCACAGAATGTCGCCGTGTCCAACCTGATCCAATGGCAGTTGCTCGGCGCCGCCCGGGCGACGATCAGTGACGCCAACGAAGCGCGGCACACGGGTGTCTCGACCGAGGCGTACTGGGAATCCCGGGCCAGCTTCTGGGTGACCTATTTCGACCCGGCCCGCTTCCCGGCGATGGCCGCCGTGCACGGCGCCGGCGGCTTCGACGACCCCGCCGGCTGGGACTTCGACCAGCTCCTGAGGCGCCTGCTCGACGGGATCGAGCGGCTCGCCAAGGGTTGAAGCCGGTCAGGGCGGGGTGAGCACGTACGCCTTGGACGAGGCGCCGTGGCCGAAGATGCAGCGGTAGAAGGTCTCGTCGGTCAACTGAGGGCCGATCACATAGACCTCCCAGTCGGAGCGCCGATCCTGCTTGCGGAGCATCGAGTTCGACCACGGCGACCGTGCAGACCTTGCGGATCTTCGGATCGGCCTCCAGTTTGGACTGCCGCCGGACTTCGTGGCCCAGTTTGCCGGCGGCGAAGGTCTGATAGACGTGTCGCTTCGGACACGCCTGGGCGGTCGCCACAAACGGGACGTCGGAGACCGAGATGATCCCGGCCCAGCATTCAGAAGTGGCGGCGCAGAACGTCGCCGAACCCAGCTGCGCCGAGCAGTTGGTGAAGCCGCTGGGCACCAGTGGCGGTGTCGCGCTCGGCTGACCGGGGGTGGTCGACGGCGTCGACTGCTGAGCCGGACTACTGGTCGGCGCGGCGCCCGGTCCTCCTGCCGTCTCAACGGGCCGGTTGCGCAGATTGACCACGGTGATGATCAACGCGACCACCAGCACGACGAGCACCATTCCGAGCACCAGAAGGGAGCGGCTCCGCTCACCGCGAGCCGTCGGCTGGGCTTGCGCGACGGCCGGTCCGGTGACCGGATGCGGTGCGGAGGCCACCCGCTCGGCCTTCGACGTCAGTCCCGGCGGGGCATCACTCAACGACAGAGCGGAAAGACGATCCCGAAACTGTGCCGCCGAGGGCCGATCGGTCGGCACGTCGGCAAGCGCGGCCAGGATCTGATCCATGAACTTGGGGTCGACGCCCGGGATCCGCGCGATCGGCTGTTTCTGGAGTTCGATGATCTCGGCGATGCTGGGCGTCTTGCCTTCCAACGCCCGCGGCGGCCGTCCACTGAGCAGCGCATAGAGCGTGGCAGCGAGTGAGTAGACATCGGCGTACTCCGTGAGCAGTTGCTGCCGGAAAACCTCGGGCGGTGCGTACGCCGGGGTGATCGCCTCGATCGTCTCGCTCAGTCCCATGCCCGGATCGGGCAGCGCAGCCAGCCCGAAGTCGGCCAGCCCGGGATTGTCGTACGCGTCGATCAAGATGTTGGCCGGCTTGACATCCCGGTGCAGCACGCCGCGCACGTGGGCGGCGGCCAGCGCGTCGGCCACCCGGACGCCGACATCGCGGACGCGCTTCTGACTCGGCCGGGGTTCGGCTGTCAACCACTTGGTCAACGAGCCACCCGGGCAGAGCTCCATCACCAGGAACGGCCGGTCATCGGCGAGGATGCCGGCATCGTGCACCGTCACGATGCCCGGATGCCCGGAAAGCCGGCCCGCAGCGCCGGCCTCACGAAGAAATCGGCGCTGCTCGGTCTCCACATCCAGCGGCCGCTGGTCGACCTTCACCGCCACGAACCGGTTGAGAGACTCCTGCTTCGCCTGCCACACGGTGGCGAACCCACCCCGGGCGAGAGCGCGCCAGTCCGACAGCCCGGGAATTTGGGGCGGAGCGGTGGCCACGCGCTCCAACATAGTTGGGCGTCCGGCGCGGTTGTGCGCACTTTCACGGAGCCCAACCGATATTCACCAGATCGTGTCCGGTCACAAGTCTTGCTCTGATCGGCCCGAACGGCGGGTTCGACCGGTCACCCACGGTCGCCGCTCGGGTCAGCTTAGTTCGGCGGAATCACCGATCGCCGTCCATGTTCAGCGGGCGCGAGGGCCGCTAGGGTCGCCCTGTGAGTCGCAGCGTCTATATCGCATCACCAGAAGGCCTCACCGGAAAGTCTGCCGTCGCCCTCGGCCTGCTGGACGCACTGACCCGCGAGGTTGGGTCGGTGGGAATCTTCCGGCCGCTGACCAGCGCCGGTTCCGACGACGAGGTCGATCTGATCGTCGATCTGCTCGTCAACCAACCGGGCATCAAGCAGACCTATGACGAAGCGCTCGGCGTGACCTACGACGCCGCCCGCGAGGACGCCGACGAGGCGCTGCACATCATCATCGAGCGGTTCGGGCAGCTGAACGGCCGCTTCGAGGTGATCTTGGTGCTGGGATCGGACTACACCGACGTCTCCACCGGCACCGAGTTGTCGTTCAACGCCAAGATCGCGGCGAATCTCGGGGCGCCGGTGGTCCTGGTGGTGCATGGCCGGCAGCGGACGCCTGAGCAGATCCGGGCTGCGGCCGACGGAGCCATCGCCGAGTTGCGAGCCAATCACGCGCAGACCGTGGCGCTGATCGCCAACCGGGTGCAGGAGTCGGAGGTGGACGGCATCCGGGCCGCGCTGGCGGATCTGCCCGACATCGTGACGGCGGCGATTGCGGAGAGTCCGGTGCTGTCGGCGCCCACGTTCCGCGCCCTGGTCGAGGCCGGCGACGGCCGGCTGGTGCTCGGCAACGAGTCCTGGATGGACCGGGAAGCGCTCGGCATCATCGTCGCGGCGATGAGCCTGCCGAACGTGTTGGACCGGCTGCGGCCCGACGTGGCGGTGATCGCGCCGAGCGATCGGACCGACCTCATCCCCGGCCTGATGCTGGCCCACCAGTCCGGCACCTTCCCCACCCTGGCCGGGATCCTGCTGACCGGCGGATACCAGATCCCGGAGACCATCAGCCGGCTGTCGGAGGGCGTGCAACAGGACCTGCCGATCGCCTTGACCGATGCCGGCACCTTCACCACCGCCGAACGGCTGATGCGGGTCCGCGGCCCGATGACCAAGGAGTCGAAGATCAAGATCGAGACGGCCCGGCGGATCTTCGCCGAGCAGGTCGATCAGGCGGCGTTGCTGACCGCGATCAACGTTTCGTCGTCGGAGGTGCGGACGCCGCTGATGTTCGAGTACCAGTTGATGGAGCGAGCCCGAGCCAACCGGCAGCGGATCGTGCTGCCCGAGAGCACCGACGACCGGATCCTCCAAGCGGCAGCGATCCTGTTGCGCCGCGGGGTCGCCGATTTGATCTTGCTCGGCGACGAGAACAAGGTCCGGGCCCGCGCCTCGGCCCTCGGTCTTGATCTTGACGAAGCCAAGATCATCTCGACCGACCGATCCTGATCATGTCGAACGCTTCGCGCGGGCGTACGCGGACGCCCGGGCCCACAAGGGCATGACGGTGGAGCGGGCGCGCGAGATCGTCACCGACGTCTCCTACTTCGGCACCATGATGGTGCATCTCGGACTGGCCGACGGCATGGTCTCCGGCGCGGTGAACACCACGGCGCACACCATCCGGCCGGCCCTGGAGTTCGTGAAGACCAAGCCGGGCGTGAACACCGTGTCGAGCGTCTTCCTGATGTGCCTGGCCGATCGGGTGCTGGTCTACGGCGACTGCGCCGTGATCCCCGAGCCGACGACCGAACAGTTGGCCGACATCGCCATCTCCTCGGCGGAGACCGCGCGGCAGTTCGGTATCGATCCGCGGGTGGCGATGCTGTCGTACTCGACCGGCAGTTCGGGGTCGGGTGCCGAGGTGGAGAAGGTGCGGGCCGCGACCGCCCTGGTCGCCGAACGGGCGCCGGAACTGGCGCTCGAGGGCCCGATCCAGTACGACGCGGCCGTCGATCCGCAGGTGGCCCGGACCAAGCTGCCGGACTCCGCCGTCGCCGGGCGGGCGACGGTGTTCATCTTCCCGGACCTGAACACCGGCAACAACACCTACAAGGCGGTCCAGCGCAGTGCGCACGCGGTCGCGATCGGCCCGGTGCTGCAGGGTCTGCGCAAGCCGGTGAATGATCTTTCCCGAGGAGCGCTGGTGGAGGACATCGTGAACACCGTGGCGATCACCGCGGTGCAGGCCCAGGCCATCAAGGCCGGCCAGCCGGACGGGGCGCGGGCATGATCGAATCCCCCGTCCTGGTGCTGAACGCCGGATCGTCATCGCTGAAGTACCAGGTGGTGGTCCCCGAGACGGCAGCGGTGCAGGCGAAGGGCACGATCGAGCGGATCGGCGAGCCCGGCAGCTCGGTTGCTGATCATGGTGCGGCCATGGAGGCGATGGCCGCCGAGCTGTCCGAGGCCAGTGTTGATCTTGACACGGCCGGGCTCCGAGCGGTCGGGCACCGGGTGGTGCACGGCGGACCGGACTTCTCTGATCCGGTGATCATCGACGACGCTGCGGTCGAGGAGATCCGCGACCTGATTCCGCTGGCCCCGTTGCACAATCCGGGTGCGGTGGCCGGCATCGAAGCAGCCCGGGCGCGGTTCGCCGTCCCCCATGTCGCGGTGTTCGACACCGCCTTCTTCGCCACCCTGCCGGAGGCGGCCGCGACGTACGCGATCCCTCGTGATCTTGCCCAGAAGTACCGGATCCGTCGCTACGGTTTCCACGGCACTTCGCATCAGTTCGTGTCCCGGGCCGGGGCGGAGCTCGTCGGTCGAGATCTCGGTGAGATCAACCAGATCGTGCTGCACCTCGGCAACGGCTGCTCGGCCTCGGCCGTGCGCGGCGGGGTGGCGGTCGAGGCATCGATGGGGTTGACCCCGCTGCAGGGGCTGGTGATGGGCACCCGGTCCGGTGATGTCGATCCTGGGCTGCACACCTTCCTGCACAACGAGCTCGGTTTGTCGGTCGGCGATATCGACACCCTGCTGAACAAGCAGTCCGGCCTCAAAGGCATGGCCGGGGTGAACGACTTCCGCGAGCTCGAGCAGCGCCGGGCGGCCGGCGACGCCTCGGCCCAGTTGGCTTTCGACGTCTACGTGCACCGGCTCAAGCACTACATCGGCGCATACCTGGCCATCCTCGGCCGGCTCGACCTGCTGACCTTCACCGCCGGAGTCGGTGAGAACAACCCGGCACTGCGGGCCGCTGTCGCCGATGGCCTGGACGGCCTGGGACTCGTGGTCGATGCCGAGCTGAACGCCGCCCCGTCAAGGGTGGCCCGGGTCATCTCCCCGGACGGTGCAGCGATCAAGGTCGCGGTGATCCCGACGAACGAGGAACTGGCCATCGCCCGTGAGGCGGCCGCCCTGCTGAATGCGCGGACCGACGGCTGATTCTCGCCGATCTGGTTGTCGCCAATAGGGTGTGAGCATGACGACGGCGTTGATCACCGGAGGCACCTCGGGCATCGGAGCGGCCTTCGCGCGCGCCCTGGCGGCGCGCGGCGACGACTTGGTGCTGGTGGCCCGAAACGCCGACCGGTTGAGCGAGACCGCCGCGTCGCTCAAGGATCAGTTCGGGATCGGCGTCGAGACGATCGTGGCGGATCTCGGTCTGCGCGAGGACGTGCTCCGGGTCGCCGAGAGGGTCGAGAGTGCCGGTCAGCCGATCGATTTCTTGATCAACAACGCCGGGTTCGGGGTTCGGGCCAAGCTGCTCAGCGAAGACATCAGCGCGCATGATCACGGGATTGATGTGATGATCCGGGCGGTGTTGATCTTGAGCGGAGCGGCCGGTCGGGCGATGCGGGAACGCGGCTCGGGCAAGATCCTCAACGTCTCCAGTTCGGCCGGATTCCTGACCATGGGCTCGTATTCGGCGATCAAGGCCTGGGTCACGGTCTACAGCGAAGGTTTGGCGAACGAGTTGCGCGGCACCGGCGTCACGGTCACCGCACTGTGCCCGGGCTGGGTCCGGACCGAGTTTCACGAGCGAGCCGACATCAACACCCGCGCGATCCCCGAACTGCTCTGGCTCGAGGCGGACGACCTGGTCTCCGAAGCCCTGGCCGACACCGACGCCGGCAAGGTGATCTCGGTTCCGTCCAAGCGCTATGCGGTGCTGATGGGCCTGCTCCGCCAACTGCCTCGAGGGGCTGTACGGACCATCTCGCGCAGAGTGACCTCCAGCCGGCACTGAATATCGCTCGCCACGTTTCCCGTCCCGTGACGGCAAACCAGGTCCGAATCCCGCGATCCAGAGCCGCGTATCCCAGCAGGCGACGGGAAACGCGGAATCGTCCGCGAGTGTCGGGTAGCGCGGGCGCGGCGCGAGCGGACAAGGCAGCCCCCAGTCGGTCGCCGGGTTAGGCTGAGACCGTGTCGAGCCGAAGCCGCTACACCTCGCCGTTGCACGCGGGGGCGCGCTTTGTCGCGCAGCGCGGGATTCTCAAACCGGCGATCTGGCGGATGGTCAGCGTGACGGTGCTCGGCCGGGAGAACCTGGCCGGGGTCCGTGGTCCGTACGTGGCGGTGTCCAATCACACCAGTCATCTCGACGCCCCACTGATCATCGGTGCGCTTCCCCGGAAGCTGTCGCGCTATGTGGCGGCAGGCGCGGCGGCCGACTATTTCTTCGACGTCTGGTGGCGCAAGGGCCTGACCTCGTTGTTCTTCAACGCCTTCCCGGTCGATCGGACCGGCCTGCGTGGCCGGCACGGGTTGGCCACCAGCCTGCTCGACGACGGCGTCCCGCTGCTGCTCTTTCCGGAGGGGACGCGTTCACGCACCGGTGAGATGGGAAGCTTCAAGCCGGGCGCAGCCGCGCTGTGCATCAGCCGCGACGTACCCTGCCTGCCGGTGGCCATCGTCGGTGCGGCCCAGGCCATGCCGTACGGGAAGAACTGGCCCGACCGCGGCCGGCCGCCGGTTTACGTCACCTTCGGTGAGCCGATGCACGCCGAAGACGGAGAGACGGTCGCACAGTTCTCCGGGCGCATCGCCAAAGAGGTCTCTGGCCTGATCGATTACACGAATGACTATCGGGCCGCCGACCAGCGCCCGGGGGACGACCGCGCCCACGAGGGCTGACGCCCGGCGCGGTTTGCGAACGAAGGAGACGAGGATGCCTGCGGTCAAGCACATGAAGTGGTGGGGCTGGGGGGTCGACGGCATCAGTTTTCATCATGAGGACAAGCCGGCGCTGGGCCCGTTCGTCCGCGAAGCCGTCGACGTCGACGTCTGGTCGGAGCCGACATCGGCCCTGAAGCTCGAGGACCTCGACATCCACCCGCCCAAGATCGGCGACGAACTGCGGGCGCAACTGATCGAAGCGGTCGGTGCCGAGAACGTGGTCGACGACTCCCTCGAACGGATCGTCCACACCTATGGCAAGAGCGTGCGGGACCTGCTCCGGCTGCGGGCCGGCGACATCCCGCGGGTGCCGGACGTGGTGGTCTATCCGGCCGACGAGTTGGAAGTCCAGGCCATCGTCGATCGGGCCGTCGACGCAGATGCGGTGCTGATCCCGTTCGGCGGCGGCAGCAACATCTCCGGCAGCCTGCAGGCTCCGGAGAACGAGGCCCGCCCGGTGATCTCGGTTGATCTTGGTCGGCTCAACCAGGTGATCGAGATCGACGAGGAGTCCGGGCTGGCTCGGATCCAGGCCGGCACCCTGGGACCGGACATCGAAGATCAGCTCCGGCCCAAGGGCTGGACCCTCGGCCACTTCCCCGACAGCTTCAGTCACAGCACGCTGGGCGGCTGGGTGGCGACGCGGTCGTCGGGCATGCAGTCGGACAAGTACGGCGACATCGCCGAGATCACCCGCGGGCTGCGGGTCGTGATGCCCGGTCAGGTGCTGCAACTCCGGCCGTTGCCCGCCACGTCCACCGGCCCGAGCGTCCGCGAGATGATCTTGGGCTCCGAGGGCCGGCTCGGGGTGATCACCGAGGTGACCGTCCAGGTGCATCGGATCCCCGAAGAGCGGCAGATCATCGGATACCTGTTCCCCAACTGGGAAGCCGGGCTGGCCGCCATGCACGACATCTCCACCAGCGACGCTCGGCCCTCGGTCACCCGCGTCTCCGACGCGAAGGAGACCCGGTTCTCCTTCGCCACCCGGAAGAAGAGCAAGGGCCTGTCGATCTCCTCACTGGTCAGCAAGGGGCTGATGAAGGTGCTGGAGAAGCGCGGCTGGGATCTCAGCGAGGTCTGCCTGTCGTTCGTCGGGTACGAGGGCGGCAAGAGTCACGTGGCCCGCGAGAAGTCGATCGTCAAGGACATCATCGGCAAGCACGGTGGCATCGCCCTCGGCAAGGGACCGGGCGCCCTCTATGACCAGAAGAAGTTCGACACCCCGTACATCCGCGACTTCCTGCTCGATCGGGGTGCGGCCGCGGATGTCTCCGAGACCGCCGCTCCGTGGTCCAAGTTGCTGCCGCTGTACACGAACGTCATCGCGGCCGGGGAGAAGGTGTACGCCCAACTCGGCACCACCGGCTATCTGATGTGCCACCTCTCGCACTCGTACCACTCCGGCGCCTGTCTCTACTTCACCTTCGCGTTCCGGCACGACGGCGTCGACCCGCTCGCCCAGTACGACCAGCTCAAATCGGCGATCCAGCAGCAGTTCGTCGACTCCGACGGCACCCTCTCGCACCACCACGCGGTCGGCACCGAGCACGCGCGCTGGCTGGAGGAGGACATCTCCGCCCCGGGTGTGGCGATGATCGAAGGACTCTTCAGCGCCATCGACCCGGGTCGCAACTTCAATCCGGGCAAGATCACTCCCAACTGACTCCGGCTTCGCCCCTCATTTGTGGGCGATGACGGTAGTGACCGAGCCGTAACACGACCGATGCGGGCGGAGAGCCGGCGCGGCCCCCATTTCTGCCCGGGGCGAGTAACGTGATTGAAGGGGTTGTCCCTCCTGCCCGGGATAGGCCAATCGCATCCGGCCCTCTCGCGTTCCCCGCGCGGACGGGCCCATCCCCTGTGCGGTCGCCTATTCCGGGTATCCAACCCGGTACGGCCGACCGCTAACTGCCGCGGTAGGTGGAGAACGCGTACGGGCTCAGCAGCAGGGGTACGTGGTAGTGCGCGTCCGGCTCGGTGAGGTTGAACGGGATGATCACCTCGGGATAGAAGGTCGGCTGACCGAGGGAGGCGAAGTAGGCCGCCGTGCCGAACCTCACCCGATAGACGCCCGGCTCGAGGTCGACGGGTCCGAAGTCGGAGATCCGGCCGTCACGGTCGGTGGCGCCGGCCACGATCGGCTGCCAACCGTCGGTGCTCTGCTGTTCCAGGGCGACCTCGACGCCGGACGCCGGCCGCCCGGTGACGGCGTCCAATACATGGGTGGTGACCCGGCTGCGCTGGTTGTGCTCATCGGGCCGCCTCGCTCTCGTCGTAGCCGGAATGCCGGTCGAGATGGCTGAAGAGCTGCGGGATCCGCAGCAGGGCGATGTCGCGCAGCTCGGAGCCTACGACGGCGATCTCGACCTCGGGGTCGAGTTCGAGCCGACGGGTCAGCTCAGCGAGGATCTGCTGCCGGGTGCGACCCGCGGCCCGGATCAGGAAGACCCGACCGAACTTCGCTTCGTAGGCCCGGTTCCCGGCCGCGAGTGCGGCGGCCAGTTCTGGATCGTCGGAGGCGCTGGACGCCTGTTCGGCCTTGGAGAAGTTCTGTGCGGTGCCATCGCCTTCGGCCTTCTCACCGATCCGCGGATGCTCGGAGAGCGCCTGGTCGACCTCGTCGGGGGTGAGCGGCGTGGCCGCCGCCCCAGCAGTCTCGAGGAGTTGGTCCAGCGAGTGGTAGGGACCGGCTTGACGACGTCGTCGACCCAGCGCGGCACCGCCAGGCAGGCCGTCAGTCCTTCCCTGAGCTCGTCGGTGGTCAGGTCAAGCTGCGTGCTCATTGGCGAACGATTCTCCTTCGTGTGTGCGCCTACTCTAGGCCGTTGCCCCGGGGTCGGCGCCGGTCCTCGCTCTGCTACCACCCGCCCTGATCCGTCAGCGATGACCGCATCCCGGGCGCGACCACTACATTCGTGTCGTGGCATTTTCGGTACGGACCATCACCGCTGACGAACACGTGGCCTACAACGCCACCCGGCCGGCGCTGAGCTTTCTGCAGACCCCGGCCTGGGGGAAGGTGAAGAGCGAGTGGCGTAGCGAGTCGCTGGGCTGGTTCGACGACCGGGACAACCAGGTCGGCGCCGCACTGGTGCTCTACCGGCAACTGCCCAAGATCAAGAAGTACCTGGCCTATCTGCCTGAGGGTCCGGTGATCGACTGGGACGACGGGGATCTGGCCGCCTATCTGACACCGCTCGCCGAGCATCTGCGGTCAGCCAGCGCGTTCGGCGTGCGGATCGGCGCACCGGTGATCGCGCGGCGCTGGGGCGCGGACACGATCAAGGCGGCGATCGCCGACGAGCGGATCACCCGGCTGAGCGAGGCGATCCCGGACGAGGTGAATCACGAGGCCACCCGGATCCGCAACCAGCTTCGCGAACTCGGCTGGCACCCGCCGGAGGAGGAGGACGGCTTCGCCGCAGGTCAGCCCCGCTTCGTCTTCCAGCTTCCCGGTTGGCGGCAAGACGCCCGAGCAGCTGCTCAGCGGGATGAACCAGCTCTGGCGCCGCAACATCAAGAAGGCCGCCAAGTCCGGTGTCGTGGTACGCCAGGGCAGCCTCGGAGGATCTCGGCGAGTTTCACACGTTGTACGTCGAGACGGCCGAACGTGATCACTTCACCCCGCGGCCGCTGGCGTACTTCCAGACCATGTTCTCGGCGTTGCAGGCTGAGGATCCCGACCGGATCCGGCTCTACCTCGCGCACCACGAAGATGATCTTGTCGCGGCCACCACGTGGGTCCGGGTGGGCGAGCATGCCTGGTACTCCTACGGCGCGAGTTCGACGGCCAAGCGGGACGTACGTGGCTCCAACGCCATCCAGTGGCAGATGATCACCGATGCGCTGGAGGCGGGAGCGACGGTCTACGACCTGCGCGGGATCACCGAGGGCCTGGAAGCCGACGATCCACATCTTGGCCTGATCCAGTTCAAGGTGGGCACCGGTGGCGAGGCGGTGGAGTATCTGGGCGAGTGGGATCTGCCGCTCAATCCCCTGCTGTACAAGGCGTTCGACCTCTACATGAAGCGCCGCTGATCGTGGGCGGGGTCGTCCTGCGGCTCGACGGGCCGCGCTGGCGGGAGCACCTGCAGACCGTGTCGGGGGCAACCCCGGGGATGGTGCCGGTGATCAAGGGGAACGGGTACGGCTACGGCTTGCCGCGGCTCGCCGAGGAGGCGGCTGGTCTCGCCGTCGACGTGATCGCGGTCGGCACGCCCTTGGAGGTCGCCGTGGTCCGCGAGAAGTACGCGGGCGACGTGGTGATCTTGAACCCCTGGGATCGGGCGAGCGCTCTGGCCGCGGAGTTGGCCAGCGATCCCCGGGTGATCACCACGGTTTCACGGCTGGAGGATCTCCAGCGATTGAGCGCCGGTGAGGATCGCCCTCGGGTGCTGGTGGAGGTCCTGACCTCGATGCGCCGGCACGGCATCGCCGCGGTTGATCTTGGTCGGGTCGCGCCGCTGCTCGCCGGGGTCGCGTTCGAGGGCTGGACGATCCACCTGCCGCTGCTGGCCGACGGGCGCTATGCCGAGGCCGAGCGGCTGGCTCGCGCTGCGCTGGCCGCGGCGCCCGGCACGCTCTGGCTGTCGCACCTGCCGCCTGAGGAGGCCGAGGCACTGAGTAGTCAACTCGGTGGCGCGAGCGCTGACCCCGCGCCGATTCGGCTCCGGGTCGGCACCAAGCTCTGGCTCGGCGGGGAATCCGCCCGCCGGACCACCGCGACCGTGCTCGACGTGCACCCGATCAAACGGGGCGAGCGGGCCGGCTACCGGCAGCGGCGCTGCCCCGCTGACGGCTGGATCGTGGTGATGGCCGGCGGCACGTCACACGGCATCGGGATGGAGGCGCCGACGTCGGCCAGCACCCTGCGGCAACGAGCGGTGGCCCTGGCCACGGGCTCGCTGGAGGCGGCCGGACTCGCGCTCAGCCCGTACACGATCAACGGCCGCAAGCGCTGGTTCCTGGAGCCGCCACACATGCAGTCGAGCCTGATCTTCCTGCCCGGCAAGGAGAAACCGCCGGCGATCGGTGACGAGTTGCCGGTGGAACTGCGGCTGACCACCGCGACGGTCGACGCGGTTGAGTGGGACTGACCACCCGTAGCAGAGCTAATCGCGGTCCTTCGACGAAGTACGCGCCCTGAGCCTGTCGGAGGGCAAGATCACGATCCTTCGACGAGCTCAGGACACGTGGCACGGTTCAGCTTCGAAGTTTGACCCTGAGCCGATCCGAGTCCTCGTCGGTCCAGCCCATCTTGATCAACATCTCCTCGACTCCGCCGAAGGTGTCATCGATATGGCCAGCAAAGTGATCATGGTCTCGGGATGGGTGAGGTGCGACGACATCGGTCGCCCGCGGAGGTTGTCGACATAGGTCGGCGACTGCATCAGTCGGTCGATGATCCGCTCGATCCGTTCGGACGTGGCGGCGTAGTCGGCGACGATCGCGTCCCGTTGCCCTCCGGCCACCGAGAGGGCCAGAGCGACGATGGTCCCGGTGCCGGTCCTTGCCCGCGGCGCAGTGCACCAGTGCCGCGCCCGGTGCCGCGGCGATCGCCCGGAGCGCGGCGACCACCGAGTCGGGACGCTCCAACAGGTAGCTGAAGTAGATCGAGGCGAGCGCGTCGTCCAGCTCTGCCTCGGGCTCGAGATCCACCCAGGGCAATGCCTCCTCGGGCAGCACCTCGGGGCGTACGTCGGGCTTCTCCTCGCCGACACCCGGCTGCCACTCGCGGAACAGCGAGAACTGTTGGATCCGGACACCGCTCGCCGCCAGCGGTCCCGGGACCCTCCTGCTCGGCCTCGTAGCCGCTGCGAAGGTCGATCACATCAGTCAGCCCGAGGTCGAGCAGCCGGCGCTGGTCGGCGTCGGTGAGGGTCTGCAGGTTGTCCGATCGCAGCAGCCGTCCCGGGGCGATCTCGCCGCCGTCGTCGGTGGGCAGCCCGCCGACGTCGCGCAGGTTCGCCAGACCTTCGAGATCAATCCACATCCGCTCCACGCGGGCCAGCGTAGACGGGCAGCCCGATCAAGAGGTCTGGAGCGCAGGTCAACTGGCCCAGTGTCCGGTGAAGTACAGCCAGCTCCACCAGATCATCAGCACGATCTCGGTGGCGAAGGCCACGCCGACCAGGGATCGGTGAGCGATCCGGCCGAGCCGCGGTCTCGGGCCGCCAGGCCACCCAGCGACCGATCATGATCCACAGCGGGAACCAGAGCAGGGTGGCGCGGTTGACCGAGAAGAACCAGTACGACAGGGAGAACGCCACCACCTGGATGCCCACCCAACTGGCCTCCCCCCAGAGCCCTCGCCCTTCGGCGATCTCCGGACGAGGAGAACGGCGGGCGCGGATGCTGACCACCAGGCACCACACCGTCACACCCAGTCCTACCGCCATCGAGACCACCTCGCCACGGAAGACGGCGGCCCACCACGGGTGATCGGCGTAGGCGCCCGGCACGATCGCCGGGATGGTGTTCTTGAACGAGTCCCACGGCCAGGTCAGGCCGCGGACCCAGCCGGTCGACTGGGCGTGGTACCAGGCGGTCCAACTGCCGGTCAGCAGGTAGAGGTAGCTCGACGAAGCCGGCGATCACCGCGGCCGGGATCAGCATCAGCCCGGCCCTGGAGATCTTGACGTGCCAATCGATCCGGTCACTGATGATCATGACCAGCAGCGCGCCGACCAGGAAGACTCCCGACACCCGAACGGTGCAGGCGATCGAGGCGAGTACGGCAGCAGCCAGCCACCGATCCGATCGGGCCCGTTCCCAGGCCCAGAAGGCGGCCGCGCAGAACAGCGACTCGGTGTAGGGGACGGTGGTGAAGACCGCAGTCGGCGCGAACAACCAGGCGACCGCGGCCCAGGGACCGCCCAGCCGGTAGAGGGCGGCCGCGGCGATCGCCGAGCAGAGCGTGGAGATGATCACCCCACTCACCGCCATCGGGGCGCCGAGCTGGGCGAACAACGACGAGCAGCACCGGCAGTCCGGGGAAGAACGCCATCAAGATGCGGTCCGGCTCAGCGAAGTAGCCGCCCTCGGCCAGCCGGACGAAGTGCTGGACGTCCCAGTTGCTGACCAGGTCGGTCAGGCTGCGGTGGTCGACGATCGCGATGATCAAGGCGACGGCGGCGATCAGCCCGCGGCTGGCGATCCACGCCTGAACGACCACGCGGCCACGGTGTGCCTGCGCCTGGTCGACGCCGGCCTCCGGTCCGACCTCAGCCGACCGAACCAGCATGGGCCCTCCTGCCCACCGGTGGCGGCTGTCCGCGCCGGCCGGGCAACCAGCCGGCATCGGGCGCGCCGTCGAGGACACCACCGGTCGGGTCGTCCCGGCCACCGGCGCGTACGGGGTCGAACTCGGGCCGCAGGGCGTCGCGGATGACCATGATCGCCACCCAGCTCTGGGTGCTCAGCCGGATCACCACCGCGAGCCAGTAGATCCGGTCGGCCGAGCTGTCGCCCGGGGTCAGCAGGCCGCCCAGATGCCACCAGATGGCGACGAAGTAGACCAGTTCGCCGGCGGTGAAGATCAGCCAGTCCCGCCACTGCGGGCGCGCCAAGATCAACAACGGCAGCAGCCAGAGGACGTACTGCGGCGAGTAGACCTTGTTGGTCATCAGGAAGGCGACGACGACCAGGAACGCCATCGGCGCCGAACCGGGGGCGGCGCGGCGCGAACATGATCAAGCAGCCCGATCGCCAGGCAGCAGAGCGCGAACAGGCCCGCGCTGACCACGTTCAGATCCTGCACCTCGTGTCCGGCGAGGGACAGCACGTACCAGATCGAGCCGAGGTCGCCGCCGCGATCGGAGTTGAAGGTCCAGAAGCTCCGCCAGGCGTCCGGCGCCAGCACGCAGAACGGGCAGGTTGACCACGCCCCAGCTGACGACGGCGGCGCACAAGCGTGGTGACGAAGTCGCGCATCCGGCGGCCGCGCAGGCAGAGCAGGAACAGCGGGCCGAGCAGCAGCACCGGATAGAGCTTCGCCGCCATGCCGAGCCCGAGCAGGACGCCCGGCGCAGCCCGGCCGGCGGCGGGACCAGACTCAGCATCGCGCAGGGCGGTCAGCGCGACCGGCAGCAGGTCCCAGTTGATCAGGGCCGCGGCGGCGACGCAGGGCGAGGCGGCGAGCATCATGGCGTCCCACGGGCGGTGCGTCGTCGATCCGCACCTGGGCCCAGACGGCGATCAGCAACAGCGCGCCGAGCAGCACGGTGTTGACGTCGACGAAGATCAAGGTCGAGCTGCGACCTGCTGCTGGTCGGTCAGGTCGGTCCCCTGCTGCGCCGCCGAGCAGCGCCGTGATCCGCCGTTCGAGCTCCAGGAACCAGCCGGTGAGCACCGGATACTCCAGCACCGGGTAGTTGCCGGAGTCGAGATAGGGCGTGTTGCCCTGCAGCAGGCCGCGGCCGGGTAGAGCAGCCCGATGTCGGAGTAGCACAAGAACTTGAAGTCGATCAGCCGGCCCGGCGACCGGCACGGCAGCCGGAAGACGACACCGGCCAGGTAGACGAGGGTGCCGACCAGCAGCGCGACCCGCACCGGGCTCCACCAGCCGGTGCCGGTGACCGCATGCCGGCCGAGCGGACCGCCCAGTCGACGGCTGAGCGTATCGCACGAAGGCGTCGCCGGCGACGGCTGCGCCAGTGCACTGTCTGTTCGGGTCTGCAGCTCAGCCGCCCGCCGCCTGGGCTGCCGACGGCCTCCTGGCGCCGCCGTCGTCGCCCTCGTCGACTTGGAGGTGGGATAGGCTCTGCCGCTGCCTGACGGCTCACGCCGAGGGCTTCGCTGGCGGTTCGCGCGGAGGGCGTCGACTCTCGGCGTCCCGGTGGTGCGCTCGCAGTCGGCTTCTTGGTCGGCTCTGTGGTCGTGGGCTCGGGTCCGGCGTGGGCTCGGCGTGGGCGGCGGCGCCTGCGTCTCGGGTTGACGTACGCCGGCGGGTCGAACTCCTTGACGGCTGGTCCTCGGTGGCCGTCGCCATGTAGTCGGCCCAGGTCAGCGCCGGATAGGTGCCGCCGAAGAAGGTGCTGTCGCCCGGGCCGCCGGTAGTCGTCGAGGCTGCCCGTGCCGGCGTCACCGGCGACGTACATCACCGCGGTGGAGATCTGCTTGGTGTAGCCGACGAACCAGGACGAGTTACGATGTCCTTGTCCTCGACGGTGACGCCTTGGTGCCGGTCTTGCCGGCGACCGGGCGGTTCAGCGTCTGCACCGAGCGACCGGTGCCGCTGCTCGACCACGTTGGTCAGCGCGATAGGTCACGTCGTGGGCGACGTCCTTGCTCACCGCCCGCTTCTCGTCGGCCTGCGGCCTTGTAGACCACCTTGCCGTTGGCGTCGCGGACCTCCTTGACCACGTGGTCGGCGACGTGGGTGCCGTCGTTGGCGAAGGTCGCGTAGGCGCTCGCCTGGTTGAGCGGGCTGACCTCGGGCGTGCCGATCGGGATGTTGCGGGGAGCGGCGTCCCAGCCGGCGGCCTTCGGGCGCCCCGGCGGCCTCGGCCAGCTTCGAGCACCTTGTCCTTGCCGTCGTTCATCGAGGTGACCATGTCGACGAAGGCGGTGTTGATCGAGTCGGTGGTCGCCTTGAGCAGGGTCACCGCGTCGCCGTACTGCTGGGAGTACTCGTTGCGCACGACGATCGGGTCGGCCGGCAGCTTGAAGCTGTTGCCGTTGAAGGTGGAGTAGAGGCTGTAGCCGTCCTTGAGACCCGCGGCCAGCGCGTACGCCTTGAACGTCGAGGCGGTCGGACGCGCGGTGGTGGCCCAGTTGCGGGAGTTCTTGATGTAGTCGGGACCGCCGTAGAGCGCGAGCACCTCGCCGCTGCTGACGTCGACGGACGCGATCGCGGCGTGGAGGTTCTTGGCCTTCTTGCCGGAGGCGTCGGCGGCCTGCTTGGTGACTCTCTGGGCGGCCTCGACGGCCGCGTCCTGGGCGTCCTTGTCAAAGGTCGTGGTGATCTTCAGGCCGCCGCCGCTGATCTGGGAGGGGTCGAACCCGGCCGCACCGAGCTCGCGCTCGACCATCTTGAGCAGGAACCCCTTGGGTCCGCCGTAGCGCTCGTTGATCGGCACGTCGGGGAACTTCGGCAGCTTGGCCGAGTACTTCGCCGCCTGCGCCGGCGTGATGGCCCCGGTCTCGGCCATCGACGTTGATCACGTACTGATAGCGCTCGAGCAACTGCGGATGGTTGTCCTCGTCCGACGGGATCGTAGTAGGTCGGGTTGTTGACCACGCTGGCCAGCACCGCGGCCTGCGGGACGCTCAGCTTCTTGGCGTCGATGTTGAAGTAGGCCTTGCTCGCCGCCTGCACGCCGTACGCGCCGTGCCCGAAGTAGATCGTGTTGAGGTAGCCCTCGAGGATCTGTTCCTTGGTCAGCTGCTTGTTGATCTTGTAGGCCAGGAAGAGCTCCTTGAACTTCCGGGTGAGCGTTCTGCTCGGAGTTCAGGTAGAGGATCTTGATGTACTGCTGGGTGATCGTCGAGCCGCCCTGCAGCGTGCCGCCGCGGGCGATCACCCAGGCGGCGCGGGCCATGCCGCGGATCGAGATGCCCTTGTCGGTCCAGAACGTTCGGTTCTCCGCCGCGACGATCGCCTCGGTCATGTTGTGCGGCATGTCCTTGTAGGCCAGTGGTTGCCGATTCTGGATGGCGAAGCGTGCCGAGCTGGGCCTTGCCGTCGTTGTAGTAGACGAAGCTGGTGGCGGTGTTGAAGTCGGCGTTGGGGTCGGGCAGCTTCGTGGTGCTGTAACCGATCGCGACGATCGCCACGCCGGCGACCAGACCGAGCGCGGTCAGGATGCCGATCACCTGCAGGATCCTGACCGCTACTCGGCGGCCGCGGGAGCCTTTCGGGCGCGCGCGAGCGCCGGGGGGATTCTTCTCAACGGGGCCCCATTGGGGGTCAGCCATAAATATCCTCGACGGTTTGCTGGCGACGGGGCGGCTTGCGCTTGACCCCGTCGCCGAGGAGGTACGACAAGATCATGTGGTTCCAGTTGCAGGCCGGGCACACCTCGACGACCACGACCTTGAACTCCCCGAACTCGTGCGCCATCTCCTCGAGCTCCGCCGTCCGCTTGATCCGGCCGGAGTACTGGCCCAACTGTTCACCGAAGACGTACTGCAGGTTGACCAGCTCCGCGGAGTCGCAGACCGGGCACGGCACCCGCGAAGGCTCCCCGTGATGCTTGGCCGCTCGGACCAGCATCGGGTCGGCATCACAGGCATCCAGGCGCGCCAGGTTGCGTCCGGGACGCCGCAGCGCCTCCAGCGCGGAGCGTCGCTGCAGCGCATAATCGATGACTTCGCGCTGCGACCACATGGCGACCAGAGTACGTGGGCTCCCCGCTGAGGGTCGAGTTTTGGCGATGCGGAAATGGTCACATCCGTGCGGTAGCCGCCGTTTGCCGGTTGGCCGCCCGTGAGGCGATGCCGTACCATCATGCGTCGGCCTAGACGCCGCGGGGCCATGGCGCAATTGGTAGCGCACCTGCTTTGCAAGCAGGGGGTTACGGGTTCGAGTCCCGTTGGCTCCACCCTAGTCAGAGCCAATTTCGGCATCTGAATGAATTAAATAAAGGGCGAGTACAGCAGCAAAGTACAGCAACGGTAGCGATGCCCGGCAACGCTCAACGCCCTTCGAGCTGCTTCCCGAGTGCCTTCAGTGCCTTCAGAGTTGCACCACTCGTAACCTGGCTGTAGATGTCCATCGTGACCGAAATGCCACTGTGCCGAAGGATCTGCATGGTCACGCGAGGATGTACGTCCAAGGCGACGAGCAACGATGCACACACCCGCCGGGTGGCATGGACTGGCGTCGGCGGCACACCGGCGCGCAGACACCGGCTCTTGAACGCTCGATGGAAGTTGCGCGGGTCGACCGGATCGCCCCGATTGGTTGTCACCACCAGCCCCGACTCCGCCCATCCCTCGGTCTCGGCTCTGCGCCCTTTCTGACGGGCGAGCTGCAGCTCGAGCGCACGCACACAGATGTCGGGAAGCGGCAGGATCGAGTCAGATGCCCGCGTCTTGGTCTCCCGTCGCAGCAGGCGGCCACCGACTCGCTGCAGCTGCCAACCGATCACGGCCTCGCGGGACTCAAGATCAACATCGGACCAAGCAAGACCCAGAACCTCTCCGCGACGGAGACCCAGAACCAACATCAACACCCATGCCACATAGAACGGATCGTCCGTGTTGCGCGCATATTCAAGGAACTGGCGCGATTGATCGACTGACCAGACCACAGCACGGCGTGCTCGGGGCAACGGGACCCGCACGAGAGCCGCGACATTGCGGCTCACCAGCTCGTCGCGCACAGCGGAGCTCAAAGCACTCTGCAACACGGTCCACGCCTGGTGCCTCGTCCACTCGGACGCGACTTGCTCGCAGCATGCGCCTGGCCGCGCAACACCGCGGTCTCTTTCGGCGCGCGTCCTTGCCCTGCGCACAACACTGACACCGGAGCTGAAGGTCATTCATCCAGATCTGGACGTCACGAACCGTGAGCCGGTCGATCCGCTTGGCACCAAGGTCCGGATTGATGTACGCCCGGCAGAAAAGCTCATAGTTGGCCACTGTCTGCGGGGCGAGGCTAGGTCGAACTGTCTCCTCCAACCAGCGCTCAAGGTATTGACTCAGCCGAGGATGGGTAGGGGCGACCGGGCCCCGACGAGCTGCGGCGATCATCGCCAGCCACTTGTCATGTACGGCTTGCCGAGACTGCCCGTACACGTACTTGCGCTGTCGACGGCCGTCGGGCGTCACAATCCACGCGTAGGCAGCGAAGCCGTTCCTATACGGAAAGATGGAACCCTCGCCGTTGTGGCGTTTAGCCACTAGCCCCAACCTTCATCGGAGTTCTGAGCGCGCGACAGAACGTATTCCTCGACCCATTCAGGCAGCACTCGACGCGCTCGGCCGTCCTTGAGCGATTTCAGGTCGCCCGAGATGATGAGCGCTCGGACCTTGGTCTCGCCGTAGCCAAGAAGCTGAGCCACCTGGGCGACGGTGTACCAACGTGGTTGAAGCGCGGTCGGATCCATCTGGGATGACATCGTCAGTTCACTCGGGAATCGATCGGTCCCGACTCGCAGGGGCCGATCAGGTCCATCGGCACTAGCCACAAAGCCAACCGGACCGCCCCGGCCAGTGTCTCTGAGGTCTCGCCGGCCATCACCACTCCTGCTCTCGAACGTCACTCGCCCCATGAAGCCAGACAGATCGGGAGTCTGTCGCCGTGCGCGAGAACCTGTGGATAAACCTCACCCCGAATGTGGACCCATTTACCGTCATGCGTCCCTAAGGACATGTCAGCTGCTTGGCGGTCAGATGACACACAATTTTGAGGCGGGCGTGAGGCAGCTCTGCGGAGCGTTGGGCGGCGCGAGCGTCTGCGCCGCCTTGATCCCGTCCACCGCGAACTCCTAGTCCTCCTCCTGGGTCATCCCGGAGACGATCACCCAGCTGCCCACTCCCCGTCCACGATACGATCAACACCCCGGCGAAGGGGCAAGGCCGGGAAAGCCGGAGACCGGTGGCCTCTTCAAAGGTCGTCCCGGAGCATAGAAAGAGGCTGCGGGCGTACAGGCTGGAATGGCCGTCGCGCATGGCGATCCGAAGCTTGCCCTGGATCACGATGTCTTGTTGACCGAGGTCCCCGGCAGAGCGGTCTTGCAGACGAGCCAGTCGCCGAGGAAGGCTTAGTCTCCCTGGAGTCCGCCAGGAATTCGACGAGTTCTAGCGACGCCCGGCAAACGCCCGATTCGTGCGTCGCGCCTGTCAGTCCGCATTGAGAGGGCATTTCAGCGGGTCTTGCGCTGTCTACCTACGTCTATCAGCGTCTGTCGAAACCCACCGTGACGAGGCTCGATAGCGTGATTCTCGCTCACCGTCGTCTCTGAGCGTTTGCCATCCTTGTTCGTTCTCCTGCGCCCCTGTGGCGCCCTCGAGCAAGATCAGATACCAAGTGCTGCCCGGGTCAACCAGCTGACCGCTCTGGCGAACTGGTACCGCTGCTCAGCACCGAGTGCTCAGGGTCATGCTGCGTACGTTCGGCTTCAAGCCAAATCCCGCTGTGTCGTATGCGGTCCCCTCTGCGGAATTGATCACCGGGCGGGGCAAACGGGACGTGCAACCCATCGCCCAAAGTGCGAGAGGCAGCAAGCCTCCGCCCGAGTTCCTCGGTGTGCACACGCACCGAGTTGGCGACGGTCACGCTGACGAAGATCTGGCGGTTGAACCATCCGTTGTTCGGAGGGTGGTTGTACCGCCGACCCGTCGGCTACTGCGTGCGTCCCGCACGACGGTCGGCTACTGCGTGGGTCCCGCACAACGGTCGCTCTGCGTGCTCCGCACGACGGTTGTCCTGCGGAATCTCGTGTAGATCGATGATGAGGTGGGCCTACGGCTCACCAGACGATTACTGCCGCCTCTCAAAGGCTGCCGCCTTGTTCGCGG